>NZ_JBGTYX010000060.1:0-558 GCF_041807785.1 Mannheimia sp. E30BD | reverse complement strand
GAATTATTTAATTTATAAATTAACCCCATACTAACCCAACCTTCATCTTTATTTAACACATACTCATACTCAAATGAATTATATTTATACTTATCCATTTTCATAACAGACTCATATATTCTATTGATAATTTTAACTTCTTCATTGATCATTTCTTACTCGCCTCATTGTTAAATCTTAATAGCTTTTGTTCTACACCATTGATAGAATAATTTACTTCTAATCTGTCTGGTCTACTTGAACTAGGATCCTGTCTAATAAATCTTGTGTTTACATTAACTGTTTTCCCCTCTTTTACGGCTTTGTTTATTATATTCTCAAAATAAACTTTATATGCAGAGTTATTAAAATTAGCATCTTGTGGGAATAAATTATATCTATCACAAGTGCCACCTTGACTACAAGCCTGTATATGACCTCCTACATCTGTTGGTAATCCTTCTTTACCAACCTGAGTCTGTCTTTTATCTCTTGGCATTTTCATATCTATTGGAGAATATGAAATTTCTTCTACATATCCATAATTATTTGTCTTAAATTTAGTTCCATTACTTAGCT
>NZ_JBGTYX010000059.1:0-617 GCF_041807785.1 Mannheimia sp. E30BD | reverse complement strand
CTCGTTGCCACACGGTTGTAGATGTCATAAGTGTACTTATTGTTAGCAATTAGTGTAAAAGTCATTCGATTAGATGTTTTTTTGTTCTATTTGAGTGTAAATATAATACTTTCAAAAATATAAGCTAAAAGTAAAAGCTCGTTTAAAAAACGAGCTTTTAGCGTTATTTTAATCATTCTTACCAGCAGGGATAAACTCACTAATTAAAACCAAATCCCCAACAACTATAAATCGTACAGAATGAGGTTTTCGGCTTTTAGATATGGGAAATTTATGGAATTTACCGTCGTTATATGCTCCTGCAATATATGATAATTTTTCTGTGGTCTCTTTGATATTATCAAAGAAATTATTGGCTATCTCTCTACTACTTTGCTCTGCTATATAATCGGCTTTTTCATTGAGCTGCTCTTCTGCCTCATTAGACCATTGAACAATATAATCAACTTTCATCACTATTTATCTAATTTCAATCTTTTACGCAGATTTTCCAACACTTCTTCATTACTTTTGAATGTAATTTCGCCATTCAAAATTCGCATCAAAAAGACTTGCTCTTCTGAGGGGCGGTTATGTTCCACAAATTCAATTTTGCTGGTTGTACTCACTGGATTTTT
>NZ_JBGTYX010000058.1:0-619 GCF_041807785.1 Mannheimia sp. E30BD | reverse complement strand
CCTCAGCACTTACCCAATCAATAGCTTTCTGTTTAATCTCTGCAGGCAATTCATAAAAGTCTTTGTATCCTTCTATCGAATCCACACCATCTTTCATTGCGGAAAGAACGCCCATATAACACATTAAACCACCATTTTTACAAGCTGCCATATCCTTTTCAAATTCTTGCTGGCTAAGAATTGCATAATTGTTATGAATTGCTTCTAAAGACTCTCCTTTTACGTAAGCTTCACTCAAATCTTTAAGATAATTGACAGAATCACTGGCATTCAGAGAATTATTCTCCACCGCATTCTTTCCAACTCCTTGTCCAGTTTTCACCGATTGAGCTGTTGATAAGGAACTTCCTCCGTTTGCAGATAACCAACCAGCCAACCCAGCCGCTACTTGGCTTAGCTCCGATACCGTCCGTTTTTCCGCTTCCGTCAGGTTTTCAGGCTCTTTGCCGAAGAGGTTTTGAGAGATGATGTTTGCACCCACTTCCCCCGTTACCGCTGCAACCGCTCCTGCACCGGCCTTACCGCCTTGTGCATAGGCTTCCACCGCTCCCCAAAAGGCGTGAGCTATCAGGTTCGCTTCTGTATTACCCTCTGTTGCCTGTTTGATTTCTGTGTTGAT
>NZ_JBGTYX010000057.1:0-659 GCF_041807785.1 Mannheimia sp. E30BD | reverse complement strand
TAGTTCGCCTTCACTAATTTAATTGCCTCTTCAGCTGCTGCCGAGCGGAAGGTAATTTCTACCACAGGCAAGCCGTTTTTAGACAAGGTTTTCGCCAGCGGTAAAATATCTTCTGCGTTGTCGAGGGCTATGACGGGAACAACTTTAAGTTCTCTTAATTTTTCTACGATTTGGTCGGTGGTATAACGCATTTTTAACCTCATTATGTTGTGTTGCAAGCGGTAATTTTTGTAAAATTTTTTGCAAAAACAACCGCTTATATTATTGTTCAAATTGCTGTTTTAGGTGGGCAGTTGCTGATTTATCAATAATTGCCCCTTTGTGTTGAATGACAATACCTGCAACTTTGTTACCTTGCTGGCAGCAGGTGATTAAATCTTTGCCAAGCAAGTAGCCGTTGAGGAACCCAGCATTGAAAGAATCCCCTGCGGAGGTGGTATCCACCACATTTTCAACGGGAACGGTTGGCACAAAAATCTGTTTATCCTGATATTGAACTGTTGCACCAAGTGAGCCTTGTTTGACTACGATAGTTTCGATGCCATATTGAGCAAGGCGGGTAAGGGTCGCTTGCTCGTTCGCATCGCTCCAAAGCAGATGTTCATCATCAAAGGTAACAAGGGCTAAATCGACTAAGGAAAGTAAGTTAGCATAATGCT
>NZ_JBGTYX010000056.1:0-697 GCF_041807785.1 Mannheimia sp. E30BD | reverse complement strand
GGGGCTGTCCTAGATAACGACTAAAACTTCCATTTAGGTTAAGATAACCTTATGAGAAAAAGTCGTCTAAGTCAGTACAAACAACATAAACTCATAGAGCTGTTTGTAGCAGGCGTAACCGCTCGAACAGCCGCAGAGTTAGTGCATGTAAATAAAACCACCGCAGCCTATTATTTTCACCGTTTGCGATTGCTCATCTATCAACATAGCCCTCATTTGGAAATGTTTGAGGGAGAAATTGAGATTGATGAGAGCTATTTCGGCGGTCATCGCAAGGGTAAACGAGGTCGTGGTGCAGCAGGCAAAACCGCCGTATTCGGGCTTTTAAAGCGTGACGGCAAGGTTTATACCGTAGTAGTGCCGAACACACAATCTGCCACACTTTTGCCGATTATTCGGGAAAAGGTGAAACCCGATAGTATTGTTTACACCGATTTCTATCGAAGTTATGATGTGCTTGATGTGAGTGAATTTAACCATTTTCGCATTAATCACAGCACACACTTCGCAGAAAATCAAAATCACATTAATGGAATTGAGAATTTTTGGAGCCAAGCAAAACGTCATTTACGCAAGTTTAATGGTATTCCGAAAGCCCATTTTGAGCTATATTTGAAAGAATGCGAATGGCGTTTTAATCACAGTGACTTAAAATCTCAAATATTCCTTTTAAAACAATTGGTTAAAGGGGGTTTAG
>NZ_JBGTYX010000055.1:0-705 GCF_041807785.1 Mannheimia sp. E30BD | reverse complement strand
TAAGCAAAGATTAATCGCCCTGGAAAAACTGGTTGCAGAACAAGGTATTATACTCAGTGAAGCACAGGTACAAGCCTTAGAGCGTAAGAAAGAAGATGAGATTGCCTGTGGTGAAATTGAAACAGCACACCCTGGCTATCTTGGCTCACAAGATACTTTCTATGTGGGCAACCTCAAAGGAGTGGGTCGTATTTATCAACAAACGTTTATTGATACTTACAGTAAAGTGGCGTTTGCAAAACTTTATACAATGAAGACCGCTATCAGTGCTGCGGATATACTGAATGATAAAGTGTTACCATACTTTGAAAGCCAAGGTTTACCGATGTTACGCATATTAACTGACCGAGGAAGTGAATATTGTGGCAAGGTAGAAAATCACGATTATGAGCTTTATTTAGCGATAAATGATATTGAACACAGTAAAACCAAGGTAAAACATCCGCAGACTAACGGCATCTGCGAACGGTTCCATAAAACAATCTTACAAGAATTTTACCAAGTGGCATTTAGGAAGAAAATTTATACGGATTTAACGACATTACAAGCGGATTTAGATGAGTGGTTAATGTATTATAATCACCATCGAACACATCAAGGAAAAATGTGCTGTGGCAGAACACCGATGGCAACCTTACTTGATGGAAAACGGATTTGGGTGGAAAAGAATTTAAGCTCAAATTAATCTGACAGACACGGTAATTT
>NZ_JBGTYX010000053.1:0-789 GCF_041807785.1 Mannheimia sp. E30BD | reverse complement strand
GCGATATTGCTCAGGCTCACGATTTTCATCAAGGAATAATTCAATCGTGCTGATTAAGCAACGGTAGTAATTATTACGCTCTGGCGAGAACACGCTGGCGTTCATATTCGCTGTCCAGTTCGCCCAATCTAACGCTTGCTCTAAGTTGCCAAGTGCTAAGTGAAGCATTGATTTTAGTTCGCCGATACGCAGAGTTTGCATTGCTGAACCTTTTTCTGCCACAACACCGATAAATTCACGCACACGAGTTAAATCATCAATGCTTTGCTCGTCTAACTCATCAAGCAATTCTTGGTAGGTTTCAGCATCGTGGTGGAAATGTGGTAAATCTAATAAGATTTCACGCCAATCCATACCCATATTGTTGTTTGCGTAAATTAAATCGTCGCTTGGATAAATGTTCGACATTCCCGGTGCTAAAATACGGCAAGCATACACGCCTAAATGCTCGTAATCCATAATGTAAACAGGCTGATTGTGCTTGTTGAAAATCGCAATCATATTATTGAATTCTTGCTCGGTTGTGCCAGAGAAATCCCAATGTACGAATGGATAATCCGCATCACGTTTGAAAAGATCCCACGAAATTAGACCGCTTGAATCAATAAAGTGTGTCTCAAGGTTCGCATGATCTGCTACATCTTCATTATTAAATGAAGGTGGGGCAAACACATCTAAATCCTTTAAGCTACGGCCTTGTAATAACTCGGTTACGGTACGTTCAAACGCCACTTGGAAATTCGGGTGTGCACCAAAAGAGGCAAAACAAGTACCGTTATTTGGGTTTAA
>NZ_JBGTYX010000052.1:0-919 GCF_041807785.1 Mannheimia sp. E30BD | reverse complement strand
ATGATTTTCGGATTATGTTGAATTCGAAGTGCGGTATAATGTGCGAAGCTCCGCACGAGAATTTACACATAATCCGCTGTTATGCGAAATTTTATAAGTTTATGTCAAATATTACCATTCAACATATCACCCCACGACATTTTTATGAGGCGGTAAAACTCTTGAAACAAACGGAGCATCACATCAGATTTAGTTATGATACGGTTGAGATCCGTTTTGTTTTTGACAGATTAGAAACTGCAGAACAGACACAAGCGAGATTTGAGCAAATGGAGCATTTAGGAGAATTTTTAAAGGAACTGACAAATTCATCAGTTCCTGTTGATTTAGAAGAATTTATAAAACAGTATAGATATCAACCACGGCAGAAATTTTTTAAATAATTAGTAGCTATCTCTATTATTTATGTAAAAATAGACAATAAAAATAAGTGCTATCCCTATTCCGAAAACCCATTGCCACAGATTTTCACCATACCACGCATACATTCCTTCACGACAAAAATCTAATCTCCCACGGGGTATGTTGTTTCCTTGTACTATACATTTATAAGCCCCAGATTTCCAATTCATGATAGGTACAATAACTGCGGCATAAAGACTAAGGATACAGGTAACAAAGGCTAATTGTCGCCAACCTCTACTATACTCTTTGAGTAGGATATAAATTGAACCAACTAATAACAACCAGAAGATAATCTTACTAGTTAATGAGTGAATTACAAAACTTACTGTATCGAAAGAATTTTGTAGAATATCCATATGAATTTCCTTATGTTTCAATGATTATTTTTTGTTCAAAAAAGTTCGGGAGTTCTGTAACACCCGAACTTTGGTGCCAACTTTGGCACTTTTTTAAAATTCGGAAGCTGTATTGCGTGGTTTTATATACAGCATTATTGTTTATTGAGAGCATACTT
>NZ_JBGTYX010000051.1:0-1069 GCF_041807785.1 Mannheimia sp. E30BD | reverse complement strand
TTATATTTTTGAAAGTATTATATTTACACTCAAATAGAACAAAAAAACATCTAATCGAATGACTTTTACACTAATTGCTAACAATAAGTACACTTATGACATCTACAACCGTGTGGCAACGAGAAGCTTTGACACAAATACGGAAAAAGAGGGTTTTGAGCGTAAGGAAACTTATCATTACAACAATTTAAACCAACTTATCAGAACGGATATTGATAATCTTGGTCAAGGTAATGATATTGATGCTTATATTCTTCGCGATAAAGATTTATATGGACGTGATATGAATGTAAAATCGTATGCTAATAATGTATTAAGTAGTAACATAAGTTACGAATATGATACTTATAATCGCCAAATAAAACGTATTAATCTAGGGGTAAATGAACAAAAGGAACGGATTATTGAGACTAAATACGATGCCTATAATCGTGAGATAGAAATCTTTACTGATACAAATGCCAATGGTTTATTTGATGGTAATGAAGGAAAACTAATATTCCATAGAGATACTGATGCTAATGGTACAATACTAGGTCGTACCGATGTTTATTCAGATGGTCGTTCATATACTGCTAAGTGGTTCTATGATGATTTCGGTCGCCGTATTGCTACTCATCAGGATCTAAACGATAATGGGATTATTGATGGCGAGGAACCAAATTGGAAGATATCATTTATTGGGCAACCAGGTCAATTTGATGAGCTCAATGAATACAGAGGAACAACGTTAACTGCTTCCCGTAAAGTAATTTACGACGATGGTAATGCAGCCCTTGCTTCTTTTAGAAGTGGGGCAGATAAAGTTTATACCTTGTTAAACTACGATGGCTATGACAAACCTCGCAGTTCCAAAGAAGATTTTACTACATCGCATTACGATGAGTTGTTCAATAAATACGGTGGAAACCTTAAAGTTATAAATATGACTAATACCCAGTATTCTACCGACATTACGCTGGATAACAACGTGCTTGCGAAACTCACAAAATCTGAGTTAGTCGTAAACGGTGATGCAACCGACACTATCCGCCTGAAAGACAACACCGAGTTTACCCAACTCGATAAT
>NZ_JBGTYX010000049.1:0-1875 GCF_041807785.1 Mannheimia sp. E30BD | reverse complement strand
GAAGCTGCGGATTTGCAATTTATTGCAAGTGGTAGGGGAGCGTTCTGTAAGCCGATGAAGGTGGATTGAGAAGTCTGCTGGAGGTATCAGAAGTGCGAATGCTGACGTGAGTAACGACAATGCGAGTGAAAAACTCGCACGCTGAAAGACCAAGGGTTCCAGTCCAACGTTAATCGGGGCTGGGTGAGTCGACCCCTAAGGCGAGGCCGAGAGGCGTAGTCGATGGGAAATTGGTTAATATTCCAATACTTCTGTGTAATGCGATGAGAGGACGGAGAAGGTTAAGTCAGCCTGGCGTTGGTTGTCCAGGTGGAAGGCTGTAGGCATGCATCTTAGGCAAATCCGGGGTGCTCTATGCTGAGAGCTGATAGCAAGCTGTACTTGTACAGTGAAGTGGCTGATACCATGCTTCCAGGAAAAGTCTCTAAGCTTCAGTTACACAGGAATCGTACCCGAAACCGACACAGGTGGTCAGGTCGAGTAGACCAAAGCGCTTGAGAGAACTCTGCTGAAGGAACTAGGCAAAATGGTACCGTAACTTCGGGAGAAGGTACGCTGCTTTTGGTGATGGAACTTGCTTCCTGAGCTGAGAGCAGCCACAGAAACCAGGCCCCTGCAACTGTTTATTAAAAACATAGCACTCTGCAAACACGAAAGTGGACGTATAGGGTGTGATGCCTGCCCGGTGCTGGAAGGTTAATTGATGGGGTTAGCGTAAGCGAAGCTCTTGATCGAAGCCCCAGTAAACGGCGGCCGTAACTATAACGGTCCTAAGGTAGCGAAATTCCTTGTCGGGTAAGTTCCGACCTGCACGAATGGCATAATGATGGGGGCGCTGTCTCCAGCAGAGACTCAGTGAAATCGAATTCGCCGTGAAGATGCGGTGTACCCGCGGCTAGACGGAAAGACCCCGTGAACCTTTACTGCAGCTTGACATTGAACTTTGATCTTACTTGTGTAGGATAGGTGGGAGGCTTTGAAGCAGCGACGCTAGTTGCTGTGGAGCCAATCTTGAAATACCACCCTGGTAATATTGAGGTTCTAACTCTGCTCCATTATCTGGAGCGAGGACCATGTCTGGTGGGTAGTTTGACTGGGGCGGTCTCCTCCTAAAGAGTAACGGAGGAGTACGAAGGTGCGCTCAGCGTGGTCGGAAATCACGCGTAGAGTATAAAGGCAAAAGCGCGCTTAACTGCGAGACCCACAAGTCGAGCAGGTACGAAAGTAGGTCTTAGTGATCCGGTGGTTCTGTATGGAAGGGCCATCGCTCAACGGATAAAAGGTACTCTGGGGATAACAGGCTGATACCGCCCAAGAGTTCATATCGACGGCGGTGTTTGGCACCTCGATGTCGGCTCATCTCATCCTGNCTGAATGGAAGGGCCATCGCTCAACGGATAAAAGGTACTCTGGGGATAACAGGCTGATACCGCCCAAGAGTTCATATCGACGGCGGTGTTTGGCACCTCGATGTCGGCTCATCTCATCCTGGGGCTGAAGCAGGTCCCAAGGGTATGGCTGTTCGCCATTTAAAGAGGTACGCGAGCTGGGTTTAGAACGTCGTGAGACAGTTCGGTCCCTATCTACCGTGGGCGTTGGAAATTTGAGAGGATCTGCTCCTAGTACGAGAGGACCAGAGTGGACGAACCTCTGGTGTACCGGTTGTGACGCCAGTCGCATCGCCGGGTAGCTATGTTCGGAAGGGATAACCGCTGAAAGCATCTAAGCGGGAAGCCTACCTCAAGATAAGATTTCCCCAGGACTTTATGTCCTCTAAAGAGCCGTTGAAGACTACGACGTTGATAGGTTGGATGTGGAAGTGCAGTGATGCATGAAGCTGACCAATACTAATTGCTCGTGAGGCTTGACTATACA
>NZ_JBGTYX010000048.1:0-1977 GCF_041807785.1 Mannheimia sp. E30BD | reverse complement strand
TTATGCGAAAATTAATGATGTAAGTTATTGATTTATAAGGATTTATTTATTTTCATCAATTGGCTGTATCATTGAATTTTCATCAAAGTTATATGTAATACCTTTACGTCCGCCGTCCATTGCCCATTCACGTGGGTAAACTAAGATCATTACCAGCTTGTCTTTGTGTTGTTGAATGGTTCTTTTAAATCCTTCGTTAATGCAACGTTCATCAACCTTGATTTCCTGTGTTGTGGTGTTGTAACCGCCGTAACCGTCAGGGTCTTGAAGTTGAATGCCGATATTGTGCTTATCTTTAACTTCGCCGGTATCTCGATTAGTGAATGTGCTGGCTTTGTAGCCTTTAAGTACACCAACAATGTAAAAGCCTGTACGCATAGTAATTTCCTCTTGTTAGTTGATGATTAAGCAACCAAACGCAGAATAGGCGTGTTGCTCGGGTATTGATAAAAATCAGGTGCTTTAAACGGTCGAACAAAGATTTGTTCGCAGGATATAACTTGAACAGCTTGGAATTTTTCCACATCACAAGGGTTAGCAATGTCTATGCCGATTTTTCTTAATAATGAACGATGCCGTTTAAATGTTCTTTCAGGTAATAAATTCATATCTTCGCCGCTTGCCCATTTCATTGCGTAAAATGCAGTAGTATTCGCTTTACGAAGTGTGTCAACTACCCCTTTATTTACAAGCTGTTCTGCTATCGTTTGTAGCTCTATTTTGCTAACGCCTAAGTTTTTGTGCATATTGATGAACTCCTCTTGTAACTGCTCTAATTTAGAAAAATCGCTAAGCCCCCAATAGCAAAGATTTTCTCTTTTTAAGTAGCGTGATTTTAGTTTTTGCTCAAAACGAACTACCCCATTTTGCTCGCAGTAATCGTACACTTTTTTGTAATACTGAAATTCTGATGAATGTTCGCCAAATTTATTTTTGATTTTGTCGTAAGAGTGGATTCGTAATTCTTCGTGTTTTATGTAGCAAGAGGGATAAATAAGATTTGCGTTACCTTTTGCACTCAACCAATCAGCTGTACAGCCATTAGTGTGTAAACGTCCGATAGAATTGCGATACCGCATTTGTGATAATGCTTTGATAAAGGTTCTTTCATTACCCTTACCAACAGATTTATTAGTGGTGATGTCCAATCTTTTAATGATTGCACCGTTTGAAAAGGTATGTACTTTTTCTCCGTCTTTACCCTGCCCGTGAAAAATCTCTGTACAGCGAGTAAAAAGCGGTAGTTTAAGTTTAGCAAGGATGTTATTAAAACAATGTACGCAAGCATCTATAGATGTAAAGCCGAGTAAATTTTCAGTTTTACCCCAGCGGCTTGGGTTGCCTTCCATTTTTATAGTTGAGTCGGATACCTGAATGGATACCTCATCACAGTAACTGCCTTTGTGACGATACTTGCCTGTTCTAATGCCCTGTTGAATTTCCCCGGTATCAAGATGAATGCCAATCACACCGAAATCGAAAAGCGAAGCAATCACGGATTCCGGAATTTCAAAGCCGTGATCTTGCTCAATACTTAACCAATCGAAGTGATACATAAAACTAAACTCATTTTCTAAGAAATCAGAAGTTAATAGATTCTAATATTCTTATAAATGAAATGTCAAATAAATTAGTTATGTGTTTCTAAGATTTGCGATACACTTCACAAAATTTTTTTCAAAAACGGAGGCTATAAAAATGCCATCAAAGCACATTGATGAACTAACTTGGAAAAAAATTCAGGATGAACACGTTAAAGCGGTTGTTTTGACTAAGAAAAGTTTTAAAGATACAGAAATACTCAAAATTTTAATTAAAAAAGGGCTTGAAACGATAGATGATGAAGACTATCTGAAGTATGCTCTCAATAAACAATAATGCTGTATATAAAACCACGCAATACAGCTTCCGAATTTTAAAAAAGTGCCAAAGTTGGCACCAAAGTTCGGGTGTTACAGAACTCCCGAACTTTTTTGA
>NZ_JBGTYX010000047.1:0-2585 GCF_041807785.1 Mannheimia sp. E30BD | reverse complement strand
CGATGCCATATTGAGCAAGGCGGGTAAGGGTCGCTTGCTCGTTCGCATCGCTCCAAAGCAGATGTTCATCATCAAAGGTAACAAGGGCTAAATCGACTAAGGAAAGTAAGTTAGCATAATGCTGTTGAGCGGTCTCAGCACTTTCCCACAGTTTAGGGCGATAGTTACTGTCAAAAGCGATTTTCACACCGTGCGTTATGAATTTACCAGCGAACGATATTCGCTGGATAGAAATGAAAGTATTGTTACAAGAGCATCGAGAGCTTAGGGATAATATAATTGAGAAATATAGAGATTTTTCAGAGTTAGATAGAAAATTACATACACTTATTTTATCTGCTGCAGATAATCCATTTATAAACGACTTTATAGAACTGATTTCTGTTATTTTCCATTTTCATTATCAATGGGATAATAAGAATTTACATGCAAGAAATATTCTTGCAGTAGAAGAGCATTTAGCGTTAATTGTAAAAATTGTGATTAAAGATGATTTGGCTGCTATTGCGGCATTAAGAAAACATTTACAAACTGCTAGAAAATCACTTATGGATAGTATCTGCTTAAATTAAAGAGACTAGTATTTTTCAAAACAATCTCTTACTACAGCTTTTAACTTTTCCCACAAATCATCATCGGCTAAAAACTCAAATTCCTTAATAAGTTTATTTGAGCGTTGTCCTTGATTTTGTAAAATGCTACGAATAATTCTATCAGCATATTGATTGGGCATTTCTATGATTTCTTTTATTGCTTCTCTTGCATTCTGATGATTAAGTAAATAAGCAGATTCCTGATGCATATCGTTAGTAATAACGTGTTTTATCAACCGAGATAGGTATTCAACATGTTTAGTTAAATTTGGAAAACGCCATAAAGGCTCTGCATTTTCTGTATTTGTAAAGATAAGATTTGAGGTAATACCGTCAGCATATTTGACTTTTTCTTTAGAAAAAGCATAGTCTCCTCTAATATTTTGCATTAATAACTTAGATATTTCATCTAACAAGGCAAAATAGGATTGTCTTTCAGTTGCTGATTCGGCAATTACCCCTGAGATAGGTAGAATTATAGAAGCAGGCAGAACGCCATCTCGTCTTAAAATATCATTAAATAAGAAACGGTGAACTCTTCCATTCCCATCAGCAAGAGGATGAATATAAACGAAGCCAAAAGCAATAACAGCACTTCGTATAATAGAAGATTGACCTTCAGTTTTCTGCCAAAATTGTTGTAATCCTTTCAATTTAGCTATCAAGGTTTGATGAGGAGGAGCGATATAATGCACCACTTCATCAAAATGAATTGTTTGCCCTACAAAAACAGGTGATTGCCTTATTCCATATTCCCCTAAAATCGTTTTATTGCCTAAAATAGATTGTTGGAGCTTGGATAACTGCTCTGGATTAATAGGTAATTCCCCTTGCCCTGTATAACGAGCAATAACATCAGCAAATCTCTGAATACGTGAGGTTTGTTTACTTTCTCCTTCAATTTTAAAGCTGGCTTTACTTTCTCTTAGTGTTAGCCATACAGAAGACCGCAGAATAAGTTCCTCGCCAAATTCATCTACGAGATTGTTTAGTAACTCAGCAATATCTAGATCAGCTGCTTGAGTAAAATTTTCTGTTTTAAGTAAAATTGGACAGAAATCAGGGGTTCCGGCTAGATTATTATTCACTCTCCAACGTTCATTTTTTTCTATTTTATGTTTAGATGCGGTAACTACTTTTTCGCTATTTAGTACATCTATGTAGTTGCCTCCTAGATTATACGGCACAGAAAGCATATCACCAGTAAGCCATTCATATAGAAAGGCAGCTCGTCTAGCATATTGCCCTGTTGGTTCTTGGTTAATCCAGTTTTGTATATGTGTTGCACCGATGTTTTTAAATAGACGCTGTAAAAACTCAAGATGTGGGATTTCATTGCGTAGATAAAATTGTAGATGAGCAATAATAGTATCAGCAGGGCGACTGCTTTCTTGATAAAGTTCCGTCCTAAATCCAGTTTCAATTTCCCTTAAAGTGGAGCGTCTTCCCGCTATACCACTGATTACGGGTAAAGGTTGAAATGCTTCAGTTTCAGTTATGTTCGCTAACCATAGTCCACCGATAGGATCTTGAACAACATTTTGTTTTTTTAAATTCATATCAACCTCTTACATAAATCGATTATTTATGTATGATTTTCTCAAATCTTGATTATGGTTGCAATGAATTGATTATTTTTATTATATTTTGCAATAAATGGATTATTTAGACGGCATTAAAGTCAAAGAAGAAAAACGTATGATCTTAAGCAAATCATACGTTTTTAATTGGAAGAGTGTAATTAAAAAATTACTTAACAAGTTCCACAACTTCTCTTGCTAAACCCCCAATCTCTTCCCACTTCTGCGCCTTAATCAGTGATTTCTCCACAAACCAAGAGCCACCGCACGCCACCACATTCGGAATAGTAAGGTAGTCGTTGATGTTTTGCGGTGAAATACCACCAGTCGGCATAATTTGTAAGTTGCTGTAAGGGCCAAGCAGGGCTTTAATCATTTTCACCCCGCCACTTGCTTCTGCTGGGAAAAATTT
>NZ_JBGTYX010000046.1:0-2941 GCF_041807785.1 Mannheimia sp. E30BD | reverse complement strand
GTTCTAGCGGTCACTTCAGCAACAAAAAATTCAAGAAGCTTTTTCTGCAAAGATTTCTTTAATTTACAATGGGTTATCTTCATTTTTGTAGTATAGCAGTGATGCTAATCTACTACAGCCCCTTTTTCATTGTTGCCTCCTTAATTATTTTTATTTCTGTTATAACCATAGCATATAATATTTTGTTATGGTATATGGTTTTACCTCTTTATGGTTAATACCTGATGATCTATATCAATGAATATGTAAAGATGGAGACTAATTTAATATTTCTATTTGCTACAAGCGGTCGTTTTTATGAGGAAATTTGCAAATTTTTCGGAAAAAACAACCGCTTGTTGTTATTTGTTTTTCTTTGCAAAACCTTGTATTTCAAGTACAATTCCCCGATTAATTTTTTGATAAACAAATAACAAAACAGGACATTAACTGCCCGATGAAAATGCAAAATATTCGTAACTTTTCGATTATCGCTCATATCGATCACGGTAAATCAACCTTATCAGACCGCTTAATCCAAACCTGTGGCGGCTTATCTGACCGTGAAATGGAAGCCCAAGTATTAGACTCAATGGATCTTGAGCGTGAACGTGGAATTACCATCAAAGCACAAAGTGTAACCCTTAACTACAAAGCCAAAGATGGCGAAACTTATCAGCTTAACTTTATCGACACACCGGGGCACGTGGATTTCTCCTATGAGGTTTCTCGCTCGCTAGCCGCCTGTGAAGGGGCATTGTTAGTGGTTGATGCAGGGCAGGGGGTTGAAGCTCAAACATTGGCAAACTGCTACACCGCCATCGAAATGGATTTAGAAGTTGTGCCAATTCTAAACAAAATTGATTTACCAGCGGCTGAGCCTGAGCGTGTGGCAGAGGAAATTGAAGATATTGTCGGTATTGATGCCATTGATGCAGTACGCTGTTCAGCTAAAACAGGTTTAGGCATTGAAGATGTTTTAGAAGAAATCGTGAAGAAAATTCCTGCACCAGAAGGCGATCCTGAAGCAGCATTACAAGCCTTAATTATCGACTCTTGGTTCGATAACTATTTAGGTGTGGTTTCTTTAGTGCGTGTGAAAAATGGCGTGCTGAAAAAAGGCGATAAAATTAAAGTGATGAGTACAGGGCAGTCTTACAATGTAGATCGCTTAGGTATTTTCACGCCAAAACAAGTAGATACAACAGAACTTAAAACAGGCGAAGTAGGTTGGGTAGTTTGTGCGATTAAAGATATTTTAGGTGCACCAGTGGGCGATACATTAACCCACCACCACAACCCAGCAACGGAAGTATTACCGGGCTTTAAGAAAGTAAAACCACAGGTTTATGCAGGATTATTCCCAATTAGTTCAGACGACTACGAAGCCTTCCGTGAGGCTTTAGGTAAATTAAGCCTCAATGATGCGTCATTGTTCTATGAGCCAGAAACTTCAAGTGCGTTAGGCTTTGGTTTCCGCTGCGGCTTCTTAGGCTTATTGCATATGGAGATCATTCAAGAGCGTTTAGAGCGTGAATACGATCTTGATTTGATTACTACCGCTCCGACCGTAGTTTACGAAGTGGTGCAAACCAGTGGCGAAACGATCTATGTGGATAGCCCATCGAAACTCCCAGCAATCAACAATATTGCAGAAATTCGTGAGCCGATTGCAGAATGTAATATGCTTGTGCCACAAGAATTCCTAGGCAACGTGATTACCCTTTGTGTGGAAAAACGTGGTGTACAGACCAATATGGTCTATCACGGTAACCAAATCGCCTTAACTTACGAAATTCCAATGGGCGAAGTAGTGTTAGACTTCTTCGACCGCTTAAAATCAACCTCTCGTGGTTATGCTTCACTCGATTACGGTTTTAAACATTTCCAAACGGCTGATATGGTGCGTGTGGATATTATGATTAACGGCGAGCGTGTTGATGCGTTGGCGATTATCGTTCACCGTGCAAATGCGGCGTATCGTGGACGTGAATTAGTGGAAAAAATGCGTGAACTTATTCCACGCCAACAATTTGACATCGCAATTCAAGCGGCAATTGGCAACCACGTTATTGCTCGTTCAACCGTGAAACAGTTGCGTAAAAACGTATTGGCGAAATGTTACGGTGGCGACGTAAGCCGTAAGAAGAAACTTCTACAAAAACAAAAAGAGGGTAAAAAACGAATGAAATCTCTCGGTAACGTAGAAGTACCACAAGAAGCGTTCTTAGCAATTCTTCACGTGGGTAAAGATTAATTCGCAAAATAAATGAGGAATTAAACCGCTTGCAAGCGGTTATATTTCCAGAAACTTTTGCAAAAATGTAGCAACTGTATCTCCCCAACATTTTTGGCGAGATACAAATTCGTTAATTAAACCGCGTGAGCATTCCACTGTGAGCCATCACGGACGATGGCATTAATCACGGTTAAAAGCTTACGCATACAGGCGTTTACCGCCACTTTGAACGGTTTGCCACGAGCAATCAGCCGTTCATAAAATGCCTTGAACTTCGGTTCGTGTTGGCGGGCGACATTCGCCGCATTATAAAGTACGTTTCGTACCGCTTGTCGCCCACCCGAACAGCGACTATGCCATTTCTGGCTACCGCTCTCTTTCGGGTGTGGGGCAACACCAACCAGTGAAGCGATTTGCTTGTGGTTGAGCTTACCGAGTTCAGGGAGCATTGACATCAAAGTTGCACTCGTGATTGCACCTATCCCTTTGATGTCATTGAACTTTTTTAAAGTGTCGTCAAATACGGCAGTCGCTTGATTGATTTGTGTTTCCAGCTCATCAATTAAACGGTCAAAATGGGCAATCAACTGTTGGACACTCTCCCGCTGGCTGTCGTGGACTTGGTGAAGGCGGTTTTTCTCCGCCACCCGCATTTCAACCAGTTGGGTACGGCGTAAAACCAATGCTTCTAATTGCTCCATTTCAGGTGTTGGCGGAAGATAA
>NZ_JBGTYX010000045.1:0-2986 GCF_041807785.1 Mannheimia sp. E30BD | reverse complement strand
TGTTGATGGTTCGCCGACAGCAATATATCTGGCATTGACGGCAATAGATATTGCTCAGGAAATGTATGAAGCAAAGAATGCAGGCAGAAGTTTTTCAGTAGATAAGGCACAGGCTAAGTTTGCGAGGAGAGTTAAGGAGAATAAAAGTGTTGAAGTATCATTAGATAAAGTGAAAACTTGGGAACAAGCAAGAAATCAGGCACTAAAAAATGTAGGAGATCTTGGGAATGATTCCCAGCCTATCATTGGTAGTTTAGATGTTAGTAAGGGATATGGCAAAATTGTAGGTAGAAAATCAGCAGATGGTAAAAGAGGGTGGAGACTGGATTATGATCCTATAAAAGGAATTCATATAAATGTTTATGATTTTTCAAAGGGTAAGACCCCTGATAAAGCTATAAAACAGGTTATTCCTTTTGATGGAGATGAAAAAACATTTGAAACATTACTGAAGCAGCTGAATAAGTAGGTGATTATGACATTATTTGAAGAATGTAAGTCTGTATTAAATGAACACTTTTATCAACTAACAGAGAATGAAAGTAAAATAATAAAGTTAAAATTAGAGGGGTATCTTAATAATGAATCACTAAATAAACCAACAATAATTTCAATTGATAATATACTTTGTTTGGCTTCAGAAAAAAAAATTTATGTTATTGCTGATGATGTGGATATTCCAATTTTTGAAACAACTATAAGTTTATTGTTTGAAAATATATATGATGTAATTTGTCTTGCTACAAAAATATATTTTATGTCGGAGGAGATGATAATTTACTCTAGCTTTCCTCATGAAATTTTTTATATTTTTGATATTTAAAATTAATTTGTATGATTAATTCTTCGATAGTGCTAGCGTTCCCGCCAATGCTATTTAATATAAGTTACAAGCGGTTAATCATGTGAAGTATTTTGCAAATTTTAGCGGTAAATCAACCGCTTGTTTTGGTACGAGCGAGGACCCACGATAGCGCTAGCGTCCACGCTAGTGCTATTTAATATAAGTTACAAGCGGTTAATCATGTTGAATATTTTGCAAATTCTAGCGGTAAATTAACCGCTTGTTTGGTATGAGCGAGAACGCTCACACCATCGGAGAGTGTGGAGGCTTATACACAATGTGGTAAGGCTGGCACAGATGCGGTTGCAGCGGTAACGGGCGAAGTGGGAGCAAACATCATCTCTCAAAACCTCTTCGGCAAAGAGCCTGAAAACCTGACGGAAGCGGAAAAACGGACGGTGTCGGAGCTAAGCCAAGTTACTGCTGGGTTGGCTGGTGGTTTAGCTTCTGGTTCAGGTAGTTCCTTGTCCACAGCTCAATCGGTGAAAACTGGACAAGGAGTTGGAAAGAATGCGGTGGAGAATAATACTTTTGGTGATATTCATCCTTCAGATGATAGAGAACAAAGTATTAAATCTATTGCAAAGGCAATGTTTAAGGGGGATGAAGAAAAAGCCGAAGCTTATTATGACGGACTGAAACAAGGTGAAGCGAAAGCCTTAATTGAAGGTATCGAAGGTACGGTAGAGGCAGTTCAACACTTTGATGAAACAATAGTAACGATTGCCGAAGCATTGGGTAATCCAAAAGAAACTGTTCAAAAAGTAGTGATTTCTCTCGAAGAGTTAAATGCCCGTATCAATTCAGCATTAGAGACTAATCCGGCAGAGGCTGGTGAATTGATGGGATATTTACAATCTCAAGGGAAAGCAATACAAGCTCCAACGGTGATTTTGACCGGTGAAGTAGCAGAAAAAGTAGTGAGATTGTTGAAGAAATCTCCTCAGGTGGATTATAAGTCTGATGTGAATAATTTAGGTGTGAATAGTGCTAAGTTTGATAAGGAATTGAATACCAATATTTTAAATAGGGTGAATGGTAGTTTTTATAATATTGATGCAGTTAATAAGCTTCGAAAAGGTAAATTACCTGGTGATGGTTTAGATAGAAAAACAGGGTTACCTGTAGAAGGAAAAATAGGTGTGCCTCGAAATATGCCTTCATCTAAAGATCCTGATACGATGGCTATTAATTTTGCAGAGCAGTTTTTAGGGAGAAGAGTTACTCCAGAAGAATGGGAGGCAGGTAGAAAAATGTTTAAAAATAAAGATTGCATAAATTGTTTTAAAGTTGATTTAGGCAATCGCCAATCTATTGTTTACCGAAGTGGAGTAAATGAAAATTCAAGCTCTAAAACTCTATCAGGAACAGCAACATTGGAGATAAATACTACAGAAATTAAAGAACTCAATTCAGGAGAAGTTCTGAAGTTGAAATTTCCAACATCTGAAATAGGGAGATAAAATGGATAAAAAAAGAATTGTTTTATTTCTTCAGAACTACTTTTCTTACTCTGTATCATATGATGATGATGATTGTATGGCATATTTATTTTCTTATATAGAAAGAAATTTTAATTTGAACCCACAAGATACATTTCAGTATTCTATAGATTTGTTTTATAGATTTATGTATGCAGGTTTGACAAGATATGTTTATTGGGATTTAGAAAGTGAGGAAGATTTGAAGAATGACATTAGCAAAATGGTTGAGGATTTTAATAAATTTAATAATCTAGATGAATGGCATAATTACTTTATGCCAACCAAACTTATTGCTGATATTATTTGTGAGTATGATCTGATTGATGGGTATTATGACGAGAATGTTATTTCACTAGAGTTTGAACGAGAAATATCAGAGTTATTAAACAAAAAAGGTATTGGGTTAGATATTTATCCTTTAGTTGATATAGGTAGAGGAGGGATAATAAAACTAAAATAGCCCCGATAGCACCTGTCTTGAGACGAGTGATAAATATTTAGGAGATAATTAATTTTATGGGCAGCTTTTCCTTACATCAACACAGAAATCAAACAGGCAACAGAGGGTAATACAGAAGCGAACCTGATAGCTCACGCCTTTTGGGGAGCGGTGGAAGCCTATGCACAAGGCGGTAAGGCCGGTGCAGGAGCGGTTGCA
>NZ_JBGTYX010000044.1:0-3469 GCF_041807785.1 Mannheimia sp. E30BD | reverse complement strand
TTGAGCGTTGTATAGTTAAGCCTCTCGGGCAATTAGTATCTGTTAGCTCAACGTCTCGCAACGCTTACACATCAGACCTATCTACGTCGTAGTCTCCAACAACCCTTACAGACTTAAAGTCTGGGAGAACTCATCTCTTGGCAAGTTTCGTGCTTAGATGCTTTCAGCACTTATCTCTTCCGCACATAGCTACCCGGCAATGCGTCTGGCGACACAACCGGAACACCAGCGGTGCGTCCACTCCGGTCCTCTCGTACTAGGAGCAGCCCCAACCAATTCTCCAACGCCCACGGCAGATAGGGACCGAACTGTCTCACGACGTTCTAAACCCAGCTCGCGTACCACTTTAAATGGCGAACAGCCATACCCTTGGGACCTACTTCAGCCCCAGGATGTGATGAGCCGACATCGAGGTGCCAAACACCGCCGTCGATATGAACTCTTGGGCGGTATCAGCCTGTTATCCCCGGAGTACCTTTTATCCGTTGAGCGATGGCCCTTCCATTCAGAACCACCGGATCACTATGACCTGCTTTCGCACCTGCTCGACTTGTCTGTCTCGCAGTTAAGCTTGCTTATACCATTGCACTAACCTCACGATGTCCGACCGTGATTAGCAAACCTTCGTGCTCCTCCGTTACTCTTTGGGAGGAGACCGCCCCAGTCAAACTACCCACCAGACACTGTCCGAGTACTCGTTCCGAGTACTTCGTTAGAACATCAAACGTTAAAGGGTGGTATTTCAAGGACGCCTCCAACAACACTCGCGTGTCATCTTCAAAGGCTCCCACCTATCCTACACATCAAAATTCAATGTTCAGTGTCAAGCTATAGTAAAGGTTCACGGGGTCTTTCCGTCTAGCCGCGGGTACACCGCATCTTCACGGCGATTTCAATTTCACTGAGTCTCGGGTGGAGACAGCCTGGCCATCATTATGCCATTCGTGCAGGTCGGAACTTACCCGACAAGGAATTTCGCTACCTTAGGACCGTTATAGTTACGGCCGCCGTTTACTGGGGCTTCGATCAGGAGCTTCTCTTGCGATAACACCATCAATTAACCTTCCAGCACCGGGCAGGCATCACACCCTATACGTCCACTTTCGTGTTTGCAGAGTGCTGTGTTTTTAATAAACAGTTGCAGCCAGCTGGTATCTTCGACCGGTTCAACCTTCATCCGCGAGGGATTACAATCTACGCCGGCNNNTTGCAGAGTGCTGTGTTTTTAATAAACAGTTGCAGCCAGCTGGTATCTTCGACCGGTTCAACCTTCATCCGCGAGGGATTACAATCTACGCCGGCGCACCTTCTCCCGAAGTTACGGTGCTATTTTGCCTAGTTCCTTCACCCGAGTTCTCTCAAGCGCCTGAGTATTCTCTACCTGACCACCTGTGTCGGTTTATAGTACGGTTTAGTGTAATCTGACGCTTAGTGGCTTTTCCTGGAAGCGTGGTATCGGTTACTTCAACTCCGTAGAGCCTCGTCATCACTTCTCGTTGTTAATAGAAGACCGGATTTGCCTAATCTTCCCAACTACCAGCTTAAACAGGGTAATCCAACACCCTGATAACCTAACCTTCTCCGTCCCCACATCGCAATTACACCAAGTACGGGAATATTAACCCGTTTCCCATCGACTACGCTTTTCAGCCTCGCCTTAGGGGCCGACTCACCCTGCCCCGATTAACGTTGGACAGGAACCCTTGGTCTTCCGGCGAACGAGTTTTTCACTCGTTTTATCGTTACTTATGTCAGCATTCGCACTTGTGATATCTCCAGCAGACTTCTCAATCCACCTTCTTCGACTTACACAACGCTCCCCTACCCAACAATGTTTCCATTGATGCCGCAGCTTCGGTGACTAGTTTGAGCCCCGTTACATCTTCCGCGCAGGCCGACTCGACTAGTGAGCTATTACGCTTTCTTTAAATGATGGCTGCTTCTAAGCCAACATCCTAGCTGTCTAAGCCTTCCCACTTCGTTTCCCACTTAACTAGTACTTGGGGACCTTAGCTGGCGGTCTGGGTTGTTTCCCTCTCCACGATGAACGTTAGCACCCACCGTGTGTCTCCTATGCATTACTCTTCGGTATTCGCAGTTTGCATCGGGTTGGTAATCCGGGATGGACCCCTAGCCGAAACAGTGCTCTACCCCCGAAGGTATTCACATAAGGCTCTACCTAAATAGATTTCGGGGAGAACCAGCTATCTCCCGGTTTGATTGGCCTTTCACCCCCAGCCACAAGTCATCCGCTAATTTTTCAACATTAGTCGGTTCGGTCCTCCAATTAGTGTTACCCAATNTCCGAGGCGCTACCTAAATAGCTTTCGGGGAGAACCAGCTATCACCAAGTTTGATTAGCCTTTCACCCCTATCCACAAGTCATCCCCTGGCTTTTCAACGACAGTGGGTTCGGTCCTCCAGTTAGTGTTACCCAACCTTCAACCTGCTCATGGATAGATCACCTGGTTTCGGGTCTATACCCAGCAACTAATGCGCCCTATTAAGACTCGGTTTCCCTACGGCTCCCCTATTCGGTTAACCTCGCTACTGAATATAAGTCGCTGACCCATTATACAAAAGGTACGCAGTCACCGAACAAGTCGGCTCCCACTGCTTGTATGCATGCGGTTTCAGGATCTATTTCACTCCCCTCACAGGGGTTCTTTTCGCCTTTCCCTCACGGTACTGGTTCACTATCGGTCAATCAGGAGTATTTAGCCTTGGAGGATGGTCCCCCCATCTTCAAACAGGATATCACGTGTCCCGCCCTACTTGTTGTTAGCCTAGTACCACGATAATGTTTTCGAGTACGGGATTATCACCCTCTACGATTGAGCTTCCCAGCTCATTCCTCTAACAAAACCNTGCGGTTTCAGGATCTATTTCACTCCCCTCACAGGGGTTCTTTTCGCCTTTCCCTCACGGTACTGGTTCACTATCGGTCAGTCAGGAGTATTTAGCCTTGGAGGATGGTCCCCCCATATTCAGACAAGGTTTCACGTGCCTCGCCCTACTCGACATCATTATCTAAGCCCTTTCGTGTACAGGACTATCACCCACTATGGTTGCACTTCCCAGAGCATTCCACTAGAACTTAGATAACTTAATGGGCTCTTCCCCTTTCGCTCGCCGCTACTGAGGGAATCTCAATTGATTTCTTTTCCTAAGGGTACTGAGATGTTTCACTTCCCCTCGTTCGCCTTGCATGACTATGTATTCATCATGCAATACCTACCTTATGGTAAGTGGGTTTCCCCATTCAGACATCTCCGGATCACAGGATATTTGCCGCCTCCCCGGAGCTTTTCGCAGGCTATCACGTCTTTCATCGCCTCTGACTGCCAAGGCATCCACCACATGCACTTAATTACTTGACTATACAACCCCAAACAGTCGTTTATCCTTACAAGTAGGATAAGCAACAGAGTTCGTCTTGCGACTTACTCATACAGTTGGCGTTTCGTAG
>NZ_JBGTYX010000043.1:0-4075 GCF_041807785.1 Mannheimia sp. E30BD | reverse complement strand
TGTTGATGGTTCGCCGACAGCAATATATCTGGCATTGACGGCAATAGATATTGCTCAGGAAATGTATGAAGCAAAGAATGCAGGCAGAAGTTTTTCAGTAGATAAGGCACAGGCTAAGTTTGCTCAGAAAATAAATGCTTATAATCCCCACAAACATTCTGTAGGCATTCTGTAGGGAATATGAATGATTTCTTGAAAAATAAAGAGTTTGGTCAAAATTTGTCTCAGATTTTAACTAAAACTTCTAAGAGATATCAAGGGCAGACTATATATGAGGTTAATAAAAGTGAGTTAGGATTTAAGAAAGGAGATCAAATATATCTTGATAATTTGCACAAAGATCATTTGGAAGTATTTGATAGAAATGGAAACTTTAAAGGAGTTTATAATTTAGATGGTTCTTTAAATGCAGAAAAAACTAAGAATTCTTATGGCAGAAAGTTATCTAAGTAGGTGATTTATATGTATTTAAATAAAATTGTAATTATGTTGGTTGAACTTGCGAAGAGTAAAGGGATATCTAAAGAAGAATTATGTACACTTAGAGATGAAAGTAATTTCATGATGTTTGGATTAGATTATTCTCTAGAAGATATTGATTTAGAGATTAACAAAGAATTAGAAGAGCTTTCAGAGCTAATAAATAGATTAAAAGAACATAATGAAGACTTGAGTTGGCTTAATATAGCAATAAAGCTACAGGATATAGGAAATTATTTTATATATTTGAATGAAGATATAAGAAAAATAATTTCAATGCAATAAAGATTCCTTGATAGAGCGTAACAACTTTAAGCCAAGATGTGAGCGTGTCGATTACCTATGGCGAGCAAAAAAGCGTAGAAACCCAACATAGCGAAGGGAACAAGGTAGAAAAAAGCCAAATCAATGCCGGTGGTAAGGTAAATATCAACACCGAAGGAGACGGCAAAAACTCGACCTTGACTATTGCAGGTAGCGATGTATCGGGTAAAGGCGGCACGCACTTAAAAGGTGAAGGTGGTGTAAATATGTTAGCAGTGGATGAAAACCACCTTGAACGGAGTAAAAACAAATCAAGTGGTTTTAATGCCGGCGTGGCGATAAGCTACGGCTCAAGCGGTTTTGCGTTTGGGGTGACGGCAGGCGGTAACGTGGCAAAAGGTTATGGTAATGGAGAAAGCCAAGCGTGGGTCGGTAGCCAAGTAGGCAGCCTATCCAGCCAAACCACAATTGAAAGCGGGGGCGATGTGAACATTATCGGCTCACAGGTGAAAGGCAAATCGGTCAAAGTGAATGCGGAAAATCTCAACATTCAAAGCTTACAAGACATAATGAAGTATGAGGGTAAGCAAGAAAGTGTGAGCGGACAAGTGACGGTAGGCTATGGCGTTTCAGGCAGTGCGAGTTACAGCAAATCGAAAATGAATGCCGACTATGCGAGTGTGAAGCAACAGGCAGGGATATTTGCAGGGGATGAGGGTTATGACATTGATATTGCCAACCACTCGGATTTAAAAGCTGGGTTAGTAACCTCAACGGCACAGGCTGAAAATGAGGGAAGAAACCAATTTAGCACAGGCACATTGAGCTATAGCCATCTTGAAAACCAGGCAGACTATAAAGGCAGTGCGGTGGGTGTAAGTGCGGCAGGTGATTATAAAGGTGGTTGGAACGGGCAAAGGGTAGATAAAGAGGGCAAGCCAACCAACAGCCTAAGCAATGCGATTGGTTATGGTAAAGACCGAGACAGCCAATCCAGCCAAACAAAATCTGGCATTAACACGCAGAACCTGATTATTCGAGACGAGCAAGCCCAGCTTGAGAAAACAGCCAAAACGGCTGCTCAAATTAAGGAAGAAGTCAAAACCGACATTACGACTGAAACAGCAGAAAGCCGTTCAGGCAAACTTGAGAATAATTTTGATAAAGATAAACTCCAAAAAGAGCTGGATTATCAAGTAAAAGCCCTAAGCGATTTCCAAACCACAACGGTTTCTACTATTAATGAAAAAGTGGCAAATCACGCAGAAAGCAAACGGGCAGAGGCAGAACAAGCTAAAGCCGCAGGCAATCTTGCCAAAGCTAAAATACTGGAAGACGAAGCGGAGAAATGGGAAACGGGAGGAGTTTACCGACAAGGGGTTGATGCAGTTACCAATGCAGTAGGGTTAGCCTTAGGCGGAAGCCCAACGGCAGGGGTAATAACGGGAGCGATTTCGCCTTATATCAACACAGAAATCAAACAGGCAACAGAGGGGAATACAGAAGCGAACCTGATAGCTCACGCCCTTTGGGGAGCGGTGGAAGCCTATGCACAAGGTGGTAAGGCAGGTGCAGGAGCGGCGGCAGCGGTGACGGGCGAAGTGGGAGCAAACATCATCTCTCAAAACCTCTTCGGCAAAGAGCCTGAAAACCTGACAGAAGCGGAAAAACGGACGGTATCGGAGCTAAGCCAAGTAGCGGCTGGGTTGGCTGGTGGGTTATCTGCAAACGGAGGAAATTCCTTATCAACAGCTCAAGCAGTGAAAACAGGGCAAGGAGTTGGGAAGAATGCGGTGGAGAATAACTATCTATNAGAATTTACTGATGTTAATAAAGCAAATAGTGAAACATTAAAAGCTGCTTGTAGGCTAGGAGGAAATACAGAGGAGTGTGCTAAACATACATCTCTTGCTAAAGAAGGATTTGATTATGCTAGAGAGAATGTTCACTTTGACGGCTCAGGCTGGATGGCAAAAATAATGAATGCCAATAAAGCAGAGGCTAAAACAAAACCAACAGAGGGACTATTAGGTAGTGAAGCTATTACTCATATAGAGAATGCCTTATCTAATCCAGAGATTAGAAATAAAGTTGAAAATGACCCTATTGTAAAACGAGAGCTTACAAAAGGCATTGATCAAGCAGCTAGTGCAGTAAGAACTGAAAAAACGAATGCCTATGAATTTAGTGCAAAATTGGAATATCCAAATATATCAGGACTTTCAAATGATTACAGAGTATTTGGACGAGAATTAGGGGCAGAGCCAGTTGTACCTGAATATTACGTTTATTCGGGATTAGGGCTTACAAAGATGGGGAAAAATTTATTTGATTTATTTTCGCCATCAACTCGCTTGATTGTCGGCGCGAATGGTGCAGTAAGTGCTGGTTCTCAATATCTTGCTAGTGGAGAGGTCAGCTTAAAAGATACTGCAAAAGATATGGCAGAAGCCTATGTAACTAAAGATTTTAGCTTTAAAGCTTATACAGCTTGGAATTTAGGAGTAGGCTTCTTAGAAGGTGGTTTAGAAAATGCAAAATGGCAAGATGGTAAATTACAAGGTTTTTCGCTTGAAAACGGCTTAGAAAAAGCAGGAGTAAAAACAGTAACAAGCACATTAGGCTATGGGTTTGGTAAAGGAGTTGAAAATACCTTAGGTAAAAATATTAACACTTATGGAAATAGCCTGAGAACAGAGCCGATTAGAATGGGAAGTCCAATTACTAAGTTTGTAGAGCCTAGTTCAGTTCCTGTAGGGGTAGGTAATGCAGTAGATAGTATTAGCAGTAAAACTCTAGAGCATAAATATGAAAAAACTAAACTATATAATGAGGTATCAAAATGAAATACCCATTAAAGATTTATTTTTTCGTTTTTATTGTTTGGTATTTGGCATTCCTTATGGCTATAACTTTTTTAGTAATTTTGATTAACATATATTTTTATTTATTTGTGTTAAAATTAAATGTAACTTTTATAAGTTTATTTGATGAAACAGATATTAAACTTATAATATTTATGCCCATAATTTCTGCTTTAGGCTTTACTGGATTATATTTTTCTAGGAGGTAGATTTGAATATCAACACTTATGGAAATAGTCTGAGAACAGAGCCGATTAGAGTGGGAAGTCCAATTACTCGGTTTGTAGAGCCTAGTTTAGTGCCAGTTGGTGTGGGGAATGTTGTGGGTAGCCTATATCAATAAGTTTGGGGCTGTAGTAGATTAGCCCTAAATCTCACACCATTTTCGCAACGTTTTGAGCTGTTCTTTTGGTGTACCAAAGTTAAACCGAAATTCACATTCCTTCAAGAATAAAGGGAAATTTTTT
>NZ_JBGTYX010000042.1:0-5177 GCF_041807785.1 Mannheimia sp. E30BD | reverse complement strand
GTTTAAACATACGGGTGGTGAATGGACTAAATTTATTTTGTTGTTTGAAAATAATGAAATAAAGACAAAGTTTGAATATCAACCTCAATCATTAATTTAGATACGAGCCACGATAGCGCTAGCGTCCACGCTAGTGCTATTTAATATAAGTTACAAGCGGTTAATCATGTGAAGTATTTTGCAAATTTTAGCAGTAAATCAACCGCTTTTCTTGGTACGAGCGAGGACGCTCGCACCATCGGGGTGTTTCGGGCAATAAAAATATGTTGAATTGGTCGGAGTATATTGGAAATGAATATAAGAACACGAAGATTAATTTCTTGCATTTAGGTGGTTCTTATCCGTCTGAAGAAATAGACAAACAAGCGAAAGAGCTATTTGGCAGTGTGAATACCGAATATCACGGTGTGAAAGGAGATGTTGTCTATTCAGGCTTTGGAGGACTATTTATCGGAAATAATCCTAATGCTAAACAAGTAGCAGGGTTGTCATTCGGTCAAGCACATTCAGAAGCTAATCAGAATATAAATAATTTGAAGTATGTTTATGACAAAAAAGATAACAAGGAAAGAAAACAATGGGAAAAAGCAGAAGATACTTTAAACAAAGTGTATCCGAATAGTGGTATTAGAGAATTTAATAAAGTAAATGAGGTGAATAAATGAGATTGTTTACTTGTTTATTAGCCTCCTTAGTTCTGACTGGATGTTTATTTTGGGAGTTAATGCCGTCATATTCCTCGTATTGGGATGAAGATATTTGGATACATAAAAATACCAAGCAACCTTTAAATAGAGATATTGATATGGATTGCTTTAATAAGTCCCTTGAAGGATTTGAGATTAAAAATATATCAGGACTACCAAGGGTAGTAGGAGAGGATAATCGGGCAAAATCAGAAAAAATATATGCTTCTTGTTTAAGAAGAAAAGGTTTTATATTTAATGCCAGTTATAAATACTGTTATAAATTTAGAGAAATTTGTGATCGATATAATGAATATAGAAAATGAACAACTAGCCAGCATGTACGCTCACGGCATTATGAATAAAAATGATGATGACCGCTTGGAACAGTTTCTGTATCAAGATCTAAATATCCAGAAACCGTTTCCCATATAGAAGATTCAATTGGTCAAGGTAAGCCAGCAGTTTTAACAATTGATCGAAAAGGTGCATCTCAACGGAGAAAAGAGGCATTAATGGATACTCCAAGTAAAGCAGGCTATGATCGAGATGAGTATCCTCCTGCTATGTTTAAAGAAGGTGGTAAAGGAGCATCAGTGAGATATATCTCCCCAAAAGATAATAGAGGTGCTGGTAGTTGTATAGGGCATCAGTGTAAGCAGTATTCTGATGGTGATAAAGTCAAAATTGAAATTAAGGAGTGAACTTGTGAAGTACTTCAATAAATTAATCAGTATATCAAGTGAATCTATCAATAGTATAAGGAATGTAGATTTGCCAGTTGAGTTAAAAAAACTATATAGAGAAAAAAATGGTTTTGTAGCATTTGAAGGTACTTTCCGTATTTATGATATAGAAACCCTACTTAATATTAATAACTTAATTAAGTTAGAATTGAGCATAGGACTTATATTTTTTGGTGATAATGCTTTAGGTGAGGGATTTTGCATCAAAGGTGATGATTTTTATAAGTATGACTTTGAACTTGATGAGTTAGAGTTTATGGGGAAGGGAATAGAAGAATTTTCTTATACATTATTATCAAAATATAATTATTATACTGGATATGAATTAGCTAAGGACTGGATGAAATATAATAATGTGTTGGATATAAATAATATTCTTATGCCTATAATTCCGTTTTCACTAGGCGGCGAGTATTCAAACGAAAATTTAGTAGCCTATCCTAGATATGAGGGAATAAAAATAAAAATTAAATTTTGCAAAACTATCAGTGAATATAGTGATGGTATGCAGGTGAAGTTAGATGAGTTATATAATCTAAATTCCTTAGATAGTTCTATTACCCACACTAGTGCTATTTAATATAAGTTACAAGCGGTTAATTATGTTGAGTATTTTGCAAATTTTAGAAGTAAATCAACCGCTTGTTTTGGTACAAACGAGGACGCTCGTACTATCGGGGAATAGGGAAAAATGCGGTGGAGAATAATTTCTTATCACAATCTGAATATGCAGAACTTGAACGGTTAATATTTTTTTGATAAAAGATTTTGGAATATATGTACAACAGTCATTAGAACTGATGAATTAGATACAATTATGAGATCAGCATATAATTATATATTAAATTCAAATTAGTAACTCATATGGTTTATAGGTCTGGTTTATCTTACGATAACCCTAGGTAGTGCTATCTAAATATAAGTTACAAGCGGTTAATGATGTTAAGTATTTTGCAAATTTTAGTGAATACAGAGAACAGCTTTATTCGCACGCAATTAGACCGGCTTGCGAGTGTCGCTGTCACAGGCGATAACGGCAAGTTCAGCATTCAAAGCGGGGGCGATGTGACGGTAAAAGCCGCTTTTCTGAATAGTGCAGGCACGATGGATATTGAAGCGAAGAACTCGCTCAACATTACCACGTTAAAGACCAAAAACCGAGAGCATTACAATGGAGATGCCGATAACTACTACCGCTTAGACCAAACACAAGAGGTGGGTAATATCATTTCGGCGAAAGGGGATATTCGTGCGATAAGCGGTGGCGATATGGTAGTTCGCCAGTCTGACATCAGCAGTGAATCGGGCGAAGTGTTGCTCGGCTCACGCCAAGGGGATGTGCGGATTGAGGCAGGCAGAGCGGAAGAGCGATTGGAAACCGCCAGAAAATCGACCAGCCGAGGTATTTTAAGTAAAACTACATCTGCATATCGTTACACACACGACATCAGTGAAGCCATCGGTAGCAATATAGACGGACGTAAAGTGAATGTGGTTTCGTCATCAGGCGATGTGCTGGTAAAAGGCTCCTCAGTGGTAGGCGATGAAGGGTTAGATATTGATGCGAAGAATAATGTGTCTATTGTGTCGGATATAAACACCCGCTACCAAGACGAGCTGAGTATGAGCAAAAAATCGGGCTTAATGGGCAGTGGTTTTGGCTTTACGATAGGCTCGAAGAAAGAGCAGGTAGAGCAAGACCAGATGCAACAAAGTGCGGCACGGAGTCAGGTTGGGAGTTTAAGCGGTGATACGGTAATTAAAGCGGATAATCACTACCAACAAACGGGCAGTGTGGTGACTTCCCGTGATGGTGATGTGGATATTTTGGCTAAAACGGCAACGGTAACGGCTGCCCGTTCGGATTATGAAAGCAACTACAAACGCACCACAGAGCAAAAAGGGGTGACGGTGGCGATTAGCACACCGATAACGAATGCGATACAAGCGGTTGAAAACACCGTAAATTCTGCAAAATCGGTGGGTAGCAGTAAAAATGACCGCATTAATGCATTAGGGGCAGTGAATGCTGGTTTTGAAGCAATGCGGACCGTAGAGCAAGTAGGCAAGTTAGCCGAAGCATTAAGCCAAAACCCAACGCAAGCCTTAAGCCAAGATGTGAGTGTGTCGATTACCTATGGCGAGCAAAAAAGCGTAGAAACCCAACATAGTGAAGGGAACAAGGTAGAAAAAAGCCAAATCAACGCCGGAGGTAAGGTAAATATCAACACCAAAGGAGACGGCAAAAACTCGACCTTAACGATTGCAGGTAGTGATGTCTCAGGCAAAGGAGGTACGCATCTGAAAGCTGAAGGCGATGTGAATATTTTAGCCGTGGATGAAAACCACCTTGAACGGAGTCAAAACAAATCGAGTGGTTTTAATGCTGGCATAGCATTACAGCTTGACAACACAGGCAGTGCAGCACTGGGCGTAACGGCAGGTGGTAACGTGGCAAAAGGCTATGGCAACGGTGAAAGCCGAGCTTGGGTGGGCAGCCAAGTGGGAAGCCAAACTAGCCAAACGGAAATTGAAAGTGGAGGTGATACGAATATTGTCGGTTCACAAGTCAAGGGTAAATCTGTCAAAGTGAATGCAGAAAATCTCAATATTCAAAACTTGCAAGATACAATGAAGTATGTGGGTAAGCAAGAAAGTGCCAACGGACAAGTGACGGTGGGCTATGGCGTTTCAGGCAGTGCCAGTTACAGCAAATCGAAAATGAATGCGAATTATGCGAGCGTCACNAGAAAGTGCCAACGGACAAGTGACGGTGGGCTATGGCGTTTCAGGCAGTGCCAGTTACAGCAAATCGAAAATGAATGCGAATTATGCGAGCGTCACTCAACAGGCAGGGATATTTGCGGGGGATGAGGGTTATGACATTGATATTGCCAACCACTCGGATTTAAAAGCTGGGTTAGTAACCTCAACGGACAAAGCCGAAGCGGAAGGTAAAAACCGTTTCAGCACAGGCACGCTGAATGCCACGAACCTTGATAACCACGCAGACTATAAAGGCAGTGCGGTAGGTGTAAGTGCAGCAGGTGATTACAAAGGTGGTTGGAACGGTCAGAAAGTGGATAAAGAGGGCAACCCAACCCACAGCGTGAGTAATGTGGTGGGTTATGGTAAAGACCAAGACAGCCAATCCAGCCAAACAACATCCGGCATTAACACGCAGAACCTGATTATTCGAGATGAACAAGGACAATTAAACCAAACAGCCAAAACGGCTACTCAAATCAAGGAAGAGGTAAAAACCGACATCACGACTGAAACAGCAGAAAGCCATTCAGGTAAACTTGAAAACCGTTTTGACAAAGATAAATTGCAAAAAGAGTTGGATTATCAGGTTAAATCCATTCAAGACTTCCAAGCAGTGACAGTAGCAACCATCAATGAAAAAGTGGCAAATCACGCAGAAAGCAAACGGGCAGAGGCAGAGCAGGCGAAAGTGGCAGGAAACACAACCAAAGCCCGAGAGCTGGAACAAGAAGCGGAGAAATGGGAAACAGGAGGAGCTTACCGACAAGGGGTTGATGCAGTTACCAATGCAGTAGGCTTAGCCTTAGGTGGCAGTCCAACGGCAGGGGCAATCGCAGGGGCAGCTTCGCCTTATATCAACACAGAAATCAAACAGGCAACAGAGGGTAATACAGAAGCGAACCTGATAGCTCACGCCTTTTGGGGAGCGGTGGAAGCCTATGCACAAGGCGGTAAGGCCGGTGCAGGAGCGGTTGCA
>NZ_JBGTYX010000041.1:0-5451 GCF_041807785.1 Mannheimia sp. E30BD | reverse complement strand
TTATATTTTTGAAAGTATTATATTTACACTCAAATAGAACAAAAAAACATCTAATCGAATGACTTTTACACTAATTGCTAACAATAAGTACACTTATGACATCTACAACCGTGTGGCAACGAGGGAGTTTGACACAGACTTTGCGAAGGATGGGTTTGAGCGTGTGGAAAGCTATCAGTATGATTCGTATGGAAACCTTATTGATACTAAGACTGACGTATTAGGTGATAATATCTCTGTCAATGCAATAAGAACGAGTGAAAGAGATCTGTATGGACGCGATAAATTCATTCGCAATTACCAAGCAGATGGTACGTTAACGAACAAGGTAGAGCATGTATATAATGAATACTCTCAACTAGCCAAACAGGTTAACTATAGCTCTGAAGCCCAAGTTGCAAATAACCTGATTTATACCAGAGACGAATTTGGTAGAGTAGCAACAGCTTGGGAAGATAGAAATGGTAATAATGTCTGGGATATAGGTGATGTCAAACTTGAGCATACTTATGCGGATAGTATTACCCATAACCTAGCTAGCCGAGTGTTGACCCAAGTAACATCAAATGGAGAAACTAAAGTTACTAATATTTACACTTATGATGAACTAAATAGAAATATAGCATCATTTGCTGATAGAAATAATAATGGTAGATTTGATAGTGATGAAATAATGGAAAAACTTTCCTACATTGGCGAAACTAGCAGTCGTGATACTGCTAAAAACTACCGTGGAGATACTTTAATAAGTATCTATAAGTTTATGTATCAAGATGCGGAGGCTGGTGGTAACTACATCGGATATTTGGATACTAATGCCAAAAATGAAACTACAATTCGATATGGTTTTAATGCTAATCGTTCAACCAAGGATGACTACACCTCTGATAATTGGAGTACCTTCTTAGACAATGCTAAAGGCAAAGTTGTAGAAATTATTCTTACTAATAATCTTGCTAAGACAGATATAACCCTAGATAAAGATGTGGTTGCGAAACTTGCTAAAAACCAAATGTTACGGATTAGTGGCGATGCCACCGATACGGTGAGACTCAAAGACGATACGGAATTCACCAAGTTGGATACAACCGTGAAAGCTGGTAAGAATGAGTACTACCAATACAGTACAGAGGGCGATGGACAAACCTATACGTTGCAAATCGATACTGACATCAATGTTGTTTTAGCCTAATCGGTTCACCCTGCAAGCGGTGCATTTTGCTGAGAAATTTGCAAAATGCCCGCTTCGGTTGAAAATTGATAATAAAAAAACCTGTTGCCGACCGGCAACAGGTTTTGTTTTTTTTAAGCAGCGGTGGTTTGCAAATTTCTCGGCAAAACCGACCGCTTGTATACTATGGAATTACAGTAGGTTCACATTAACATCGGTATCAATCAGCAAGGTATAGGTGTCTCCGCCAACTTCTGTGGTGTACTGCACATAGTCGTTAGCCCCCTCCTTCACCGTTGCTTCCTGTTTACTGAACTCTGAACCGTCTTTCAGGTTAATGGTGTCGGTTTTATCACCGTTAATCACTAACCGTCCGGCAGTCATTTTCGCTAACGTGTCGTTATCGAATGTAATCTCTGTGCTTTGGGTTTCATTCGATAAATTCAACGTTTTCAACTTACCGCCGAATTTGTCAAACAGAGCTTGGAATCGCTCCTCAGTGTAGTCTTCGGTTGATGACTTCTGTACACCCCATCCATCATAGACTAGCGTTTCAAACTCCCCTTTATTATTTGAGATAAAGCGAGAGATAGCATCGCCCTCTACTTCTCTATTTACACGAACAGTATAACGTAAGATATCTTCGTCTTCAGCACCTGTCATATAATGATAAGTAGTTGCTAAATTTAGTGTTGAGCTTTCTTCGTAAATGCGTTTAAGATAGTTCTCTCCAACTGAAATTTCACCATTTCCGTCTTTGTCTTCAAGTTCCAGAACCTGTCTGTTATAGTCATCATAGGTAAAGATAACATTTGTTGTAACATCGCCTTTTACATTATGATAGGTAGATTTACGAGCAACAATGAGACCAACGGCATCATCACTGCGGGTAAACTCTTTGATGTTATCACCATTATCCCATACACCTATTTTGCTTCTATCGTCCTGTTCACGAATAGCTCGTCCGTGAGCATTGTAGGTTAAAGAGCGAGTCCAATCTACTTCTCCAGTCTTAGTGAGATATACTGTTTTAGAATGTTGACCGTATAGGTTTCGTTCATATTCAACTTGATTTATCACAGCTTTTGAACTATCCATATTGACTTTTTTGGTAATATTTCCAAAGAGGTCACGTTCATAAGAAATATAATTATCTATGCCAGCGGTTGATGGGTCATCCATTGCGATGCCTGTTTGTCTTCCATAAGAGTCGTAACTATAAGTTTCAACCTTCTCAAAACCCTCTTTTTCCGTATTTGTGTCAAAGCTTCTCGTTGCCACACGGTTGTAGATGTCATAAGTGTACTTATTGTAACCAATTAATAGGTTTTATAGTTCAATTATATATTCTTAATCGCCATAAGCTATATGTTAACCAAATATAAGGCAATAAAAAACGCCTATGAAATCTCATAAGCGTTTTCGATCAGATTAGTTTTTTACTTAACGTATTTTTGTACAACGATTGCAATGCCAAACATCACAAAGGCAAAAACAGCTAATCCAAATGTTAAACCAGTCATTATGTTTCTCCTTGTTTATGTTTATTTCGTCTCAAATGGCGGCTGATGAGCAATGAAAAATAAGCTCCTATTAATAATAAGAATGAGTTAATGATCTTTATAACAGCCGTTTCGTTCCCATAAAGCATAACAGGAATAGCAAGAATTGCAACTTTTGCAATATCATCGGCAATTTTTGCCCAGGCATCAATCGTCTCAGTTTCTATTGGGCGTTTAAATAGATTAAACATATTTTCTCCTTAATTTAGGCATCGCAATATAGTAAGGTTACTTTTTTATAAAGTCAAAACTGTCAATAAAATTAAGTGTTATAATTAACTATATAGGTTCAAAAATTGATTGAATTTTATTCTTATTGGATATTAATTAATCAAGAATGTGATGNATAGGTTCAAAAATTGATTGAATTTTATTCTTATTGGATATTAATTAATCAAGAATGTGATGATAAGTACACTTATGACATCTACAACCGTGTGGCAACGAGAAGCTTTGACACAAATACGGAAAAAGAGGGTTTTGAGCGTAAGGAAACGTACCACTATAACAACCTCAATCAGTTGGTTAGAACTGATCGTGATACATTTGATGTAGGTGGGGATATTGATGCTTATGTTACTTATGAGCGTGATGTTTTCGGGCGTGAAAAAGTAATCAAGGTTCATAGTGATGCACAGGGTTCATTTGAGTTACATCAAATAAAAGAATACGATGCGTACGGATATGTAAATAAAGTAACTTCTTACAATGCTCAAAATCAAGTATCAAGAATTTATAATTCTGAAGCTAATGAGTATGGTAGAGAAGTAGTTTCTTGGGTTGATACTAATCAAAATGGTAAATTTGATGGTAATGAGGTTATGCTATTAAAAACTCTGAGCTCTGTTGATGGAAGACTGCTTAGCCGTATTGATAGATACGCTAATGGTTCAGCAGATGTAACAGTTAGACTACATTATGATCAAACTGATTTGCACCGTGCAACGCTATTTGATAACAATAACAATGGTTCTATTGATAAAGGCGAACGTTATGCTGTACGCAAGTATTTTGAAGGCAGTCGTAGTCAAATTGATTCTTTTGACTATTATCAAGGTACTCAAGATGGCGTAGCCTTTGGTATATTAGAACCTACAGACGAGCTAAAACTCGTGCAGGTGCAAAAACTGCATTACAGTGACTCAGGTCAATCGTTAGGCACAGTTTATGCTAATGGAGAGAGAGTATTTACTGGGTGGTCGTATAATGGTGGAAACGGTGCAGCTATTCGTTCTTCAACAGAAGATTATACTGATGGCAAATTCCAACCGCTGTTAGAACAAATCGGTGGAGCATTGGAACGAATTAATCTTAGCAATGCAACCCAAAGCACAGATATTGCGTTAGATAATAATGTGCTTGCGAAGCTAACGAAGTCAAAATTGACCATTAACGGAGATGCAACTGACACAGTTAGACTGAAAGATAATGCGGAGTTCACACAGATTGAGAATACCAAAGTAGGTAGCAATGAGTACGAACAATACACCACCGAAGTGGACGGTCAGCAATATACCTTATTGATTGACACCGACATCAACGTGGTATTGGCGTAACCTCACCCACAACAAGCGGTCGTTTTTGCCGAGAAATTTGCAAAACACCGCTTGAGATAAAACTAAAACAAAACCTGTTACCAATTCGTAACAGGTTTTTATCTTTTAATCAATCCTTTAAAATTGCCTCTACGATATCTTGTGCCTTACCTAACCAACATCTTAATGTGAAAACAAGGTTTTTATGCTATTATTTAACCAATTACAACCCATTAAGGAGGGTATGATGAATCCAAAGATTCTTGAGGCATTAAAAGAGAGTGATGATAACCCAAATGCTTACAGCATTTCGGTTGATGGCAAAAATTGCTGTCAGGTTATGCAGATGATGGCACTTCAACACACCGCTAGAAAATTGAGCAAGATTGAAAATGATAGAAACGCACAAAGTCCAGAACGTCAAATTTCATCACGACTTCTTTCAACTTAGTGAACAATTTGGTTATACCGCTGAGCTGATTTTAGAATATAGCAAAGAAATTGAAGAATTGGTTCATCTATGGACAACAAATAAGCAAGTTGAAATCTACTCTGAACCTAGTGAAAGAAAATGGGGTAGGCTCAAGGACTCAAGTGGCAAGCATTCAAAAAAGCCAATACCGGGAGCAACGCCATACTATATTAATCTTTTCCATACTCGAGTAGATAAGCTAGAAAACGACCCCTTGTTATTAATTACTTTTGAAGATGATGATTTGATTATCCGAATGTTTACCGACCACAATGATTTATTCGGTAGCAAGGAGCTAAAACAAGATAGGACTGCTCTCATTAAGTTAAAGAAACGAATTTCAACCTTAATTTTCAAATAACTTTGTGTGGATAGTTTTTCATCTACACAACATAAACAAAAACCTGTTACCAATCGGTAACAGGTTTTGTTTTATCTTAAGCGGTGTTTTGTAAATTTTCAGCAAAAAATGACCGCTTGTAGAGGGCTGAGACTACGCCAATACTACGTTGATGTCGGTGTCAATCAATAAGGTGTATTGCTGACCGTCCACCTCTGTTTGGTATTGCTCGTACTCCTGTCTGCCTTTTGTCACATTATCGAGTTGGGTAAACTCGGTGTTGTCTTTCAGGCGGATAGTGTCGGTTGCATCACCGTTTACGACTAACTCAGATTTTGTGAGTTTCGCAAGCACGTTGTTATCCAGCGTAA
>NZ_JBGTYX010000040.1:0-5719 GCF_041807785.1 Mannheimia sp. E30BD | reverse complement strand
TTGAGCTATATTTGAAAGAATGCGAATGGCGTTTTAATCACAGTGACTTAAAATCTCAAATATTCCTTTTAAAACAATTGGTTAAAGGGGGTTTAGATTAGTTATCTAGGACAGCCCCTTAAAGAATATTCTCAAACTGTTCAAACACTTCTTTTGGCCATACGCTTGATTGTACTTCGCCGATGTGTTTTTTACGGAGTAAGAACATCACTAAGCGTGATTGACCGATACCACCACCGATTGAAAGCGGTAATTTGCCCGCTAATAAATCTTGGTGCCAATCCATCTTTAAGCGGTCTTCATCGCCTGTAAGTGAAACTTGTAAACGCAATGCTTTTTCATCAACACGAATACCCATCGATGAAAGCTCGAATGCTGTGCCGAGTTCTTCGTTCCACACTAAAATATCGCCGTTTAAGCCTTTGTAGCCTTGTTCTGATTCGGTTGTCCAGTCATCGTAGTCTGGAGCTCGACCATCGTGAGGTTTACCATCAGATAATTTACCACCGATACCAATTAAGAACACTGCTCCGCATTCTTTACAGATCGCATTTTCACGCTCTTTGCCCGTCATATTTGGATAGCGTTGCACTAAATCTTCACTATGCACAAAGGTAATTTGTTTTGGTAAAACAGACGGAATATCAAAGCGAGCTTCCACTGCTAATTCAGTTAAACGGATAGCCTTATAGATTTCATTAACAGTTTCTTTTAAGTATTCAAAGTTACGGCGACCTTCAGGAATTACTTTCTCCCAGTCCCATTGATCCACATAAACAGAGTGAGTGCGGTCTAATGAATCTTCATCAGGGCGTAGAGCTGCCATATGCACAAATAAGCCTTCGCCTTCTTTAAAACCGAAGCGAGCAAGTGTGTGGCGTTTCCATTTTGCAAGAGAGTGAACAACCTCATAAGTTGCATTTGGAATACATTTTACGTTTACTTTTACCGCTTTTTCGATACCCGAAAGGTTATCTTGCATACCGTTGCCGACTTCGCTCAAGATCGGACCTTGCACTTCAACAATGCCTAATTTATCAATTAAATATTGCGTAAAGGTGTTTTTAACAAAACTGATTTCTTGTTGTTGTAAGATGAATGACTTTTTCATTTTTTGCTTTCCTAATGAATGTTAGTATGAATGGCTGCTAATTTAAAGAATTTTGTTAAAAATGCAATATTTATCAAATAAAAAAGCAAATGTATTAAATTTGGTTTAAAATAAATTAAATTATTTTAGATAAAATTTAAAGAAACGGTTTTTAAGGAGAGAAAATGCACAACAAAAGCAAGGTAAAATTAGAAATTGATAAACTCGATCAGCAAATTTTACGCTGTTTAATTAAAGATGCTCGCATTCCTTATGCAGAAATGGCGAAAGGTTTCGGTGTAAGTGCGGCAACCATTCACGTTCGGGTGGAAAAAATGCGACAAGCGGGGATTATTGAATCAACAAAAATTGTAGTCGATGAACGAAAATTAGGCTATGATGTATGTTGCTTTATCGGCATTATTTTAAAGTCTGCAAAAGATTATGACAAAGTGATCGCAAAACTCAATGAATTTGATGAAGTGGTTGAAGCATATTACACCACGGGCAATTACTCGATTTTTATTAAAGTAATGACTCACACTATTGAGGAATTACATTCAGTGTTGGCGGGCAAAATTCAATCTATTGATGAAATTCAATCAACAGAAACCTTAATTTCGTTACAAAATCCGATTTTGAGAGATATTTTGCCTTAATAAGCGGTTAAAAAAGTATAAATTTTTGCAAATAAACATCGCAATATAAATAAAAGGAAATAGAATGAATGCCAACCAACCAACCAACCAACCAACCAACCAACCAACCAACCAACCAACCAACCAACCAACCAACCAACCAACCAACCAACCAACCAACGGTTGCGGTAGTTAGTTTAACCACAGCTCTGCCTGAATTGGGACGTGCGATTGAATCTGTGAAACAGCAAACCTACCCTTGCAAGCATTATATCTTTGTGAACGGAGAGGAATATTACCGTTCTGCTTCAGAAATTATTCAAAAATTTGACAACTTAACTGTGATTTATTCGCCGATAAATGTTCATAATATTGATGGGTTGATCGCAATGTTAGTTAAAGAGGATGTGGTTTTCTATTTATCTGACAACGACTTTTTCGATCCAACTTATATCGAAGAACAGGTAAAGAAAGGTAATTAAACGAAATCGTTTTCCTTTGATCTGCTTCACAAAATGAAACATTAATTGCAAAAAAACATCGAAAATCGACCGCTTGCTAGGTAGAATAATTTTGAATGATGTTAGAAATAAAAAGGAGATAGTTATGTCTGAAGTATTTCATTTAGGTTTAACAAAAGCGATGTTAAAAGGGGCAAAAATTGCGATTGTACCGGGAGATCCAGCAAGAAGTGAGCGTATCGCCAAGAAAATGGATAACCCTGAATTTTTGGCTTCGACTCGGGAATTTACCTCTTGGTTAGGGTATTTAAATGGTGAAGCAGTGGTTGTCTGTTCTACAGGGATTGGTGGCCCTTCAGTATCAATTTGTGTGGAAGAGTTAGCTCAACTAGGTATTCGCACCTTCTTACGCATTGGCACAACAGGGGCGATTCAAGAACACATCAACGTAGGCGATATTTTAATTACCACAGGGGCTGTTCGTTTAGATGGTGCAAGCCAACATTTTGCGCCTATGGAATATCCTGCAGTGGCAAACTTTGAATGTACGAACGCACTTTACGCTGCAGCGGTTGATGCAGGGGTTAAACCTTACGTTGGTATTACCGCTTCTTCTGATACTTTCTACCCGGGGCAAGAGCGTTACGATACTTTCACAGGCAAAATTTATCGCCATTTCCAAGGTTCGTTAAAGCAGTGGCAAGATCTCAATGTAATGAATTTTGAAATGGAATCTGCCACGCTCTTTACAATGTGTTCTGCATTAGGCTTGCGTGCCGGTATGGTATCTGGTGTGATTGTAAACCGCACCCAACAAGAAATTCCAAACGAAGCAACAATCCACGAAACCGAACACAAAGCAATTTCTGTTGTGGTCGAAGGTGTAAGAAAATTAATTCAAGGTTAATCTTCAAATTTAGGCGTAAAAAAGGTAAATTGTCGCCGTGATAATTTACCTTTTTGCTTTATGTTTACAGAATATCGTAGAAATTTCTTAGAGGCGGAATGGCATTCAGACTCTACCCCTCTTTCTCTTGCTCAACAAGATTGGCTTTTGCACGATGGATCGCTTACCCAAAAACTACTTGATGTGGCAACCCATTTCAATGTGGAAGTAGTACAAGAAAAGTGGATTGCAAAAAGTAGAGAAAAAATGACCACTTGCAATGAAGATGTTTGGTTACGAGAAGTGCTATTAAAAGACGGCGAAACAAATTGGATTTTCGCCCAAACCCTTGTGCCAAAATCAACAATAGAAAATATCGCCCGAAATGTATTGGTATTAGGTGATGAGCCGATTGGCTTATGGCTATTTTCTCAAAATCCGACTCGTACGAAATTAGAATGGACAAAAACAGAGAACGGTTTGTTTGCACGGTGTGGCGTGTATGAAATAAAAGGCTATTCGCTTGAAATTAGGGAGTTGTTTTTGGCGGATTTCCCTTATCTAGTCGGTTAAAAAATGATGGTGCAAGCGTCCACGCTTGTGCCTAATTTTAATAAAAAAGTACCAGTGAGGACGCTGGCACTATCAATGAGTTTATTTTGCCAAGAACTGATAAATCGCAGCCATATCTACTTCGCTCAAGCCTGAATCGTTTGCCTGATTGTAAGTTTTAGTTGCTTGTTCAATTAACGGGTAAGATTTACCTAGCTTCGCAATTTCTTCGCTTGCTAAGTTAAAATCTTTCGTCATATGCTTCATCATAAATGCAGGTTGGAACTCATTCGCTAAGTACATAGGCACTTTAGCTTGGAAAATAGGGCTATTCATAAATGAGCCTGAAATCATCTCAATCACTTGCTCTTTCGGAATACCGTACTGATCGGCAAAATTCAACGCTTCGCCGTAGGCTTGAACGAAAATCCCTAATAATGAGTTAATCATTAATTTAATACCGCCTGCTTTACCCACAGAACCATAATAGAAAGTGGTAGTGCTAAATGCGGCGAAAAGTGGCTTGATTTGCTCAACAATCTCTTCTTTACCTGCTGAAAGTACTAATAGTTTGCCAGCTTCTGCAACTTTGCTTGAGCCTGAAACAGGTGCTTCCACAAATTCCGCACCGTGTTGTGCAAGCAGAGCTTCAACCGCTTGGTTTTGGCTTGGCGAAATGGTGCTCATATTCACCACTAATTTGCCTTTTAACTCTGCTAACACCTCAGCACTTAACACCTGCTGAATAGACGCATAGTCTGCAATCATCAAAAAAATAATATCGTGAGCTTTCACTAACTCAACAACAGAAGAATATAATTTCCCACCTGCTGCCACTACTTTCTCCGCTTTCTCTGGGCTGCGGTTATAAACCCCTACTTTTACCCCACTGTTAAGTAAGTGCTTCGCCATTGGCTCGCCCATTTGACCTAAACCAATCCAACCGATTTCTTGTGTGTTAAATTTTTGCATAATGTTCTCCTTGGTTAAATAATAGAATGATTATTGCGATTTTCGATCATCAAGTCAAATAGAGATAACTTGAATATAACGAGGGAAAGGAGTAGCATTTCCACACTAATTCATTCAGTAAATAACAATGAAACCAACAATCCTTTTATACGACTCTGGAATGGGTGGCTTAACGATTTATGATGAAATCCGTAAAGTGCTACCTCAAGCTCACTATTTATATTGTTTTGATAATGCCTTTTTTCCTTATTCTGAGAAATCAGAAGAGGTATTGATTGAGCGAGCGGTCAAAATTGTGCAAAAAATTGCAGAAAAACAACCGCTTGATATGGTGGTTGTAGCCTGCAATACCGCTAGTACAGTAGTGCTTCCTGCATTGCGTAAGCATTTTCAATTTCCCATCGTAGGCACTGTACCGGCTACTAAACCAGCAGCCGCAATTTCTGAAAGCAAAACGATTGGTTTATTAGCCACGAAAGGTACGGTTTCTCGTCCTTATGTTGATGAATTGATTGCGAAATATGCCCAAGATTGCATTGTGGAAAAAATTGGCACAACGGAGTTGGTTGAAATTGTAGAAGAAAAACAGAGAACGGGCAGAGTAGATATGGCTCGTTTACAAAAAGTAGTAGCGGATTGGCAAGAACATTCCACACTAGATACCGTTATTCTTGGTTGTACTCATTTTCCGTTGGTAAAACAGGAATTGCAGCAAGTGTTACCAAAAGTGAAATACTTTGTTGATCCGGGAATAGGGATTGCTAAGCGGGTTTTAAGCTTGTTAGAAGAGGGAAAATTTAATCACAAGAATGAATTAGTTAATGAAGCGTTTTGTACCGCAGAAACTTCTGCATTCGAGATTAAACGGAATATTATGCAACATTGGGGGTTTAATCAACTATCTGTGATTAATGTTTAAGCTAAATCAATGTTTTTGATGAAAAATAATCCAGTTGATAAAAAACTTTAAAAAAGGGGTTGCAACAGTTTTAAAAACCTCTATAATGCACCCCACACAACGACGCGCTGTTGTGAACGGTTAGGTTTTAAGTTCAGTGCGTCGTTCTTTTTTGTTCTTTAACAATTTATCAGACAATCTGTGTGGGCACTTGTTGATTGA
>NZ_JBGTYX010000039.1:0-6103 GCF_041807785.1 Mannheimia sp. E30BD | reverse complement strand
GATACCGACAACAAAACTACGTTTAGCAACATCAATGCCACAGAAATTAAGTTCATTCATCGTAACCTGCCTTGTATTCGGGTTGTGTTCGTGCAACTGTTCGGTTTTTGTGATGAAAGTTATTCGGACGGACACTGGACCCGCCCCTACGAGGCTGTAGCATATTATTATATGCAAATTTTTTGCCAAAAATGACCACTTGTAGGCTCTGCTTGAACGCAAATCCGTTCATTTTCGTATTCAAATTCAAGTTGATAAGCGTGTAAATACACCCGGTCAACCGCAGTTCCTGAATAAAGTTTATCGCCTAGAATCGGGCTGCCTAAACTTTTCATTGCCACCCTTAGTTGGTGGGTTTTGCCTGTTTTCGGCTGCAAAATAAAATGACGAAGTGATGGCTCAAGCGTATTAGAGGTAAATTGTGTTACTGCAGGGTTATCTTTGCTGTGGCACAATTTCCACGCTCCATTACGGATTTTTTCCATATCGCCTACAATTCTGCCTTGCTTTTTCTTCGGTTTTTTATCGCTTAATGCCCAATAGGTTTTCCGAATTTTATGTTGTTCAAATAAATGATAAAACTTCGCAGCCGCTTCTTTATTTAAGGCTAAAATCAACAATCCAGAGGTAATTTTATCAAGGCGATGAACCAGCCAAACCTGTTCAACATTAAGCTGGCGAGCCATCATTTCCGTTAAGCCGATTTCCGTCTCGTCTTTATGCACACTTAAACCATCAGGCTTGTTGATAATAATAAAATCGGGGTGCTGATAACAAATAGGCAATGTTAAGGTCATTTTGCTATAATCTCGTTTATTTTTGACTATTTTAGCAAGGAATTACGATGGCTGTTACCATTTATTTAGTTCGACACGGCAGAACCGTTTGGAATATTGAAGGCAGATTACAAGGCTCAGACGATTCCGCTCTGGTGGAAGAAGGAATTATTGGTGCGAAGAAAACCGGCATTGCGTTAAAACATATTCCGTTTACCGCCGCTTACTCCAGTATGCAGAAACGGGCTCAAGATACTGCAAATTATATTTTAGCGGAAAATAAATTGAGCGATATTCCGCATTTCCACCATAAAGGGCTGAATGAATTTGATTTCGGCAGTTGGGAGGGAATGAAATCTGTCGATTTGCAAGAAAACGATGAATATTGGGTAATGAAACGCACACCTGCAGAATACCAAGCAAAAGCAAACGGCGGCGAGCGATTTGAGCAACTATATCAACGGGCGACTCAGGCATTTAATCAAATTGCCGAGCTACACAAAAATGACGGCAAAGTGCTGATTGTTTCACATGGTATGACACTGACCTTACTCACGGCAGTGTTAAAAGGCATTGAATGGCAAGATTTCCGCAATGAAGAAAAACATAGCTTTATAATCAATACTGCCATTACGAAAGTAGAAGTAGAGAATGGCAAAGCAACGGTGCTGGAATTTAATAATACCGACCATTTGGATAATGTGCCAACAAGCCAATACAAACGATAATATTAAGGGCGGAACATTGTCCGCCCATAGCATTTTCTAATCAGAGAACACTTTTTCTTTCGTTTCTGTTTTAGCAAATACCGTATTTTTGACCGAAGTAAGCAACTCCTGACGAATAGCTGAAATTCTTGGCTTCTCATTGGCTTGAAAAGCAACAGGGCGGCAAAATTCCATTGCTTTAATGCCTAGCCTTGCCGTTAGCAATCCTACACCAATACCTTGTGCAGCACGGAGCGATAATTTCGCTGTAAGATTTTGCGAGAAGAAATCCATACCCACATCGGTGGCAATTTCCGTTGCTCCAGCAAATACCATATTTTTTAAAACCATTTTGAACAGTTTTAAGCGGCTGATGTAGCCTAGTTCCATTCCATAGGCTTTGGTAATTTTATTCACTAAAGCGATATTTCTTGCCGCCATTAACAACACATCAACTATTGCCAGCGGGCTAACCGCCACAATCACCGCATTTTCTGCCGCATTGCGGGAAATCATCTGCTTAACCTGTTTATCTATCGGCTTTAGCACATTTTCGCTAAACAGATATAGTACCTCTTTGGCATTGTAAGCCTCGTTAAGCTGGCTTTTCCAGCGTTGCTCGGCCTGAGAAACGGTCGGCAAATGGTTAAGCTGATTTGCAATATTTTCACAAAATTTGACCGCTTGTTCGCCATCATTCGAGGGAAGTTGTTCCAATAAAAGCTGCTGGCTGACTTGCTGATTTTTCTGATGATTACGCAAATAGACCAATTTTCGCCATTCGGAAATAATCGCCCCAATGCCAAGCAAGCTGAAAATAAAAAACACGATCGAGAACGCAAAATAGATCCACTCTCTTTGCTGGAACGTATCAATCAACCATTGAATACTTTGAGCAATTACCGCCACGCCAAATAAGGCAAGTGTTGCAAGTAGTACTCGAATCCAAAAGCGGGAAGGCTTGAGGCTTTCTTCAATAATCAGCTCCGCCTCAACTGCTTTTTCCTCTTCTTCAATAATCGCATTTTCGAGATCAAACTCTTGTTTAGGTTCAAAATGCTCGGTTATTTTTAACTCTTCTTCATTAAAAATTTGTTTACTCATTTAGCCCACCGCCTTTTCAATATGTGCTTTTAGACCATCATAGCCGTGTTCGGTTTTCAAGATATCAAATAATTCTACCGCTTGAGGATATTCTTTATCCAAATAACGTAGCCATTGTTTGATGCGAGCAACGTGGTAAAAACCGGTATCAAACTGATTTTCCATCTGAACGTACTTAAACAATAGCTGTAGCACTTCATTCCATGCCATTTTCGGAACATTATATTTCACTACTTTGCTTAAATTCGGCGTATTTAACGCCCCACGCCCAATCATTAATGCCTTGCAAGCGGTTATTTTTTGGCAATTTTTTGCCGATTCAAAATCCCAAATTTCGCCGTTGGCGATAACAGGAATAGACAGCCGTTGTTGAATTTCGCCAATCGCCTGCCAATTAATTCTTTCTGCTCGATAACCATCTACTTTGGTTCGCCCGTGAACGGTAATTTCATTCGCTCCACCCTGTTCTACCGCATCGGCAATTTCAAAACATTGGCTAACGGAATCCCAACCTAATCGCACTTTTACGGAAACGATTTTATCGCTTGGCACAGCTTCACGCATCGTTTTGGTTGCACGATAAATCAGTTCCGGATCTTTTAATAACGAAGCCCCACCATTGCTGCCATTTACCGTTTTAGAGGGGCAGCCACAGTTGAGATCTACCCCGTGTGAACCAAGCTCAATCGCAAGTGCCGCATTTTCAGCCAACCATTCTGGGTATTGCCCTAAAATTTGGATTCGAACAGGCGTACCGGAATCCGTCAATCCACCTTGATATAACTCCGGAGCTAAACGGTAAAAGGCTTTTTTGGGCAATTTTTGATCTACCACCCGCACAAATTCGGAAATGCAGAGATCGTATTCATTAACAGTGGTTAAAAGATTACGAACAAAAGGATCTAACACCCCTTGCATCGGGGCGAGAATGACTTTTGGAATTGAGTTCATCAGTTAAAATAAAATGACAAGCGGTTATTTTTCCTCAACATTTTGCAAAAAATCAGCAAAAAACAACCGCTTGAAGGTTAAAAATATCTATCGTGAATACGCAAATCAGGGCGGGCGATTACATAAATAATTAATGCGGTTACTGCCCCTAAAGTATCGGCTAACATATCTTTTTGAGCATCCCAAATATCACCTTGCGAGCCTAAGAATTCAATGCCTGCATTTCCGCCTTCAATCACCGCATATTGCCACTCAATAATTTCGTAAGCAGCCGCCACAGACATAATAAAAAACAGCGAGAAAAAGAGGGCAACCCCGAAGGTACATTTACGTTTACGCAATAGCCATTCTGCCATCGGGTAGCTATAAAAACCGATAATGTAATGTGCTACTCGGTCAAAATGGTTACGATCTTCTCCTAAAAATGGCGTGAGGAATTGGTTTGCCCAATCAAACGGCACATTAGCAAACGTATATTTTGCTCCGATTAAGTGCATAATCAACCATAGCGACATCAGAAAATAGGCTAAGTCACTAAACTGAAATTTCGGGTAAGTGATAATCAGCAAACCGAATACCACAAAAATGGGGGCAACTTCCGCATACCACACCGCTCTATCTGCCGGATTGAAGCCAGACCAAACGGCAATCACAGTAATGACGATAGCTAAAAATAGCGGAATGATATGCGAGCGTGAATCCATTATTTCCACCCTTTTACTTTACAAATTAAATCGTATGCTGCTTGAATTTGTTGGGCTTTCTCTTTTGCCAACTCCATCATCTCATCAGGCAAGCCTTTTGCTGCTAATTTATCCGGGTGATGCTCGTTCATTAACTTGCGATAAGCCCGTTTAACGGTATTTTGATCGTCTTGTGCCGTTACGCCTAATACGGTATAAGCAGCCTCAATACTTGGTTGCGCCGGCTGCTGATAACTTCCCTGATACCCACCTTGAGATTGCTGATGATAACTACCACTTTGCTGATAATAACCACCGTTACGGAATTGTTGAGCCGCCATAATCATTGCAATCATTTGCTCAAATTGGAAGCGAGACATTCCCATTGTTTCAGCAATGGTAAACAGAATTTGTTGTTCTTTTGCGTCTAATTCGCCATCTTGCAATGCGGCTTGCATTTGTACTTCAACAAAGAAACGCAGTAAATCGGTTCTTGCCCCACAGGCTTCACGAAACTCTTGAATAACTTGGCGTAGAGGGAAATTAGGTTCTTTTCCTAATGTGAAAGCCTCTTGAGCTAATTGTTGAGCTGCACCATCTAATTTTAGGCGAGCCATTAATACACGAGCTAATTCAATATCGGCTTCTGTTACACGCCCTTTCGCTTTTGCAATATGCCCTAAAACGGCAAAAGTTGTTTGAGTGAAAAGCGATTGGCGAGTAAGATTTTTACCAAAAGTACTCGAGCGTACCGTGCCTAAGGCATACAGTTTTTTATCTGCCAAATGCCCAATAAATGCCCCTAATAGTCCACCAAATAGACCGTGAAAGATTTGGTAGCCTAAAATAAAGCCAATTATTTTTCCAATAAATTGCATTTTTTATCCTTTTCGTAAACTAAGTGGTGCTATTCTAACAAAATTTATGGTAAAGATTAATGATTTCACTTTGCTTGCCTTTTCGTTAAAACAAACATAAACCAACTTGCTATAAAAATAATAACATAACCTAGCCAGCTCCACGCATCAGGGTATTGTTCAAAAAGCATTGCTCCTAAAACTGCACTAAAGATTACTGATGCGTAGCTATAGATTGAAATATCTTTAGCCGCAGCGTATTTATACGCAGTGGTTACGCAAAACTGCCCTACTGCTGATGTGATACCCGCTAGAATTAAGTACACTAATTGCATAGAAGTTAGTGGTACATAATCAATGGCGACGAAAGGTAATAATATCAAGGTCGAGAATGTAGAAAAAAAGAAAACGATGGTATTTGGTGATTCCAATTTTTCTGTTTTTGACAGTAATCTCAAACATAAATAGGCAATTGCTGCAAAAACAGAACCAATAATACCAATTAAATAAGGAATAAATCGAATATCAAGAGCTGGTTTAATAATAAAAAGCGCACCAATAAACGCCACAATACATAAAATCCATTGTGCTATAGAGGCTTGTTCTTTTAAAAAGATCGCAGAGAGAATAATTAAAATAAAAGAGGTGAGCTTGCCAATCATATCCACATCACTTAATACGAGATGATCGATGATATAAACACCTACTAAAATCCCAATTAGTCCTGTAACTGAGCGGCAAAGCAGCAAAAGCCGATTTTCCTTATGTCCGAAGAATAATTGATGGTTTTTCCAAACAATATAACCACTTATTAGTGCCGTAATGCCATTACGAAAAATAGCTTTTTCAGCCACAGGCAAATCGCCAGATAAGCGAAGGAAGACTGCCATAGCAGCAAAACTTAAGGGGCTGTAGTAGATTAGCCCTAAATCTCACACCATTTTCGCAACGTTTTGAGCTGTTCTTTTGGTGTACCAAAGTTAAACCGAAATTCACATTCCTTCAAGAATAAAGGGAAATTTTTT
>NZ_JBGTYX010000038.1:0-7497 GCF_041807785.1 Mannheimia sp. E30BD | reverse complement strand
CCATCGAACACATCAAGGAAAAATGTGCTGTGGCAGAACACCGATGGCAACCTTACTTGATGGAAAACGGATTTGGGTGGAAAAGAATTTAAGCTCAAATTAATCTGACAGACACGGTAATTTAAAACGGGGGACTGTCAGATTAGGTTTGATCTTCTACAAATAACCGTATATTAAATTCAAAGCCTCAGCAGCATGATCTGCCCCCAAAAAGTTAGACTGTTATTTAAAGGACTGATGTCGATATTGTATCGGACTCAGTCCTTTTAGTTTTAGTTGGATTCGTTCTTCATTATAGTAACGAACATATTCATTGATGACTTGTTCCAGTTCATCAATACTCTCAAACGTTTTTTCGTAAAAGCATTCTGTTTTCATTCGCCCAAAGAAGCTTTCCATCGCCGCATTATCTAAACAATTCCCTTTCCGAGACATACTTTGCTGAATACCATTTTTAGCTAATAGACTCTGATAACGATGCTTTTGATAATGAAAACCTTGGTCTGAATGTCATATCAGATTTGCATTTTTCGGGAGCTTTTCGACCGCTTGTCATAACATTTTCTGTACAAGCATACCATTTGGGCTACGGCTCATTTGATAAGCGACCAATTCATTGTTAAAGCAATCTAAAATCGGCGAAAAATAGAGCTTCTCTTCTTTCACTTTAAATTCGGTAATGTCTGTCAGCCATTTCTCATTCGGCTTAGTTGCACTAAAGTTTCTTTGTAACAGATTTGGCGCGATTTTGCCTTGTTCTTCTTTATAAGCGTTATATTTACGTTGTTTCTTCGACCTAACTTGTAAGCCCATTACTTGAATCAAGCGTTGAACTCGTTTGTGATTCACATCGCCTAATTTTGCGGTGACTCGGCGATAACCATAGTTAGGCTCTTTCTGCTTAATTTCACAAATCCGTTTTTTGAGCTCACTGTCTTTGTCTAATTTAGGGGGTTGATGATAAAAGAATGTACTTCGAGCCAGCTTTGCTATTCGCAGAAGAATAGCTAACGGATAGTGTTCTCTTAACTTTTGGATTGTTTCTGCCGTTTGGCTTCGCCCCTTTTGATTATCTCGTCTAACTTTTTTAGATAGGCTACCTCTGCTTCTAGTTCTAAAATACGCAAGCGTAGGCGGTCTTCTTCTGTTTTAGGCGGTGGCGGCATTTTCGCATATTGAGGCTTCATACTCGGGCGACCTTTGGATTTTGGTTGGAGTCCATTTATACCGCTTTTCCGAAAGGCTTTCAACCATTGGCTGATTACCCCGCTATTGGAAATACCAAAATGAAGAGTCGCCTCTTCAGCAGAAAATAAACCATCAAGGATTGATTTAATCGCCTGAAACTTAAATTCTGGGGAGTAAGCTCTTTTACAATGGAGGACAGCTAACCCATTGATACCTGAATATTTATATTGAGCAATCCAACGTCTCACTGTTTTACTAGATAAATCAAAATGATGAAGTGTTATAGGAAGATTTTCGTGATGTTCAACATAGAAATCCACGACTTGTTGTTTAAAAATTTGGGTGTATTTAGTCATAAAAAATCTGCACCTTAATCAGTTGGAAAGTGAGTCCAACTTTTGGGGTGCAGATCACAGCAATACTGAGGCTTTTTTATCTTTAACTAACCTACTAAACCATACTTAATTCACTGTTATCTCGTTATGGAACTAGAAGGCATATTTGCAAGATTTTAGGGAAATCTGACCGCTTACCGATACGAAAAATACTAAGTTGTAGTACGAAATTAGGTCTCTCCTATACTTTGTAAACTAACATAAAAAATCCCCACAATAAAAATTAGGCTGTGGGGATTTTTGATATTTAGCAGTGTAAAATCATTTACATAATCACACTACATTGATTAACTCATTACCCTAGAATTGGGCTAAAATCACTATCAATATAGATATTATAAGTCTCCTCATTAATTTCTTTGGTATATACATTGTAGGTTGCATTACCTTGAGTTACAGTATTTGATTTATCACTGTCACTAAAGCCTTGTAGCTTAATCACATCAGACTTATTGCCTTCTGCTGTGTGTGGCCAAACATCCCATGAAGCTTTGATATACAGAGATTTACGAGCACCTGCAAGTTTAGTAACTGTTTCTTCATTAAGTATTAAGGTTGTATTTGCCTTATCACCACTAATGAGAATCTCGTTCACTTCATTACCTAAGTCAGCAAATCTTGCTTCTGTCCACTTAGTTCTATCTGTGAAATCTAAAGTACTAGTAACTTGCTCGATTAAAATTGTATCTGTTTTACCATTCGCACCATAATCAATAAAGTTAACTAAACGTATATTACCGTTATTTTCTAACTCTAGTGTTGAAATAGTATCAATTCCATCTACCTGTTTACCATAGATTTCATAAGTATTACCTCTACCTCTGACATAGTCAATGTACTCTTTAACCGTACTACCTTGGTCATTCAAGATTCGATAAGTTGTCTGATCTTTATTCTGAGTATCATCAACTTCACGTTTAATAATGACTCGTTTCAAGTTATCTAAGGTGAGTTCTTGGAATTTATCAATACCAACTAAATTACGATTATCACTGGCTTTAAGTGAACGCCCTGTAGAGGTACCATTAGTTTTCTCAGCAAGAGGATCTAAGTTGTAGTACACACTTTGAACACTATTTGGTTCTTTCGGTGTATAGTACTCAATAGAGTGAAGATACTTACTTTCCAATAGTTTTGCAGCCTCTAATGGAATACCATCACCAAATTTGTATACATCTTTGGTCATATCACGGTTCAGATTATCACGATAAACTTTTTCAGCTTGATCATAATCACCATCTCCATCATAATCATAGAAGTAGGTATCAATTGAACCTGTTTCAGAATTACGAACATAAGCAGTTTGCCATTGCAAACGCTCCTTTCCATCAGTTGTATAACGATAAAATTGGTCTAATTCAATTACTCTATCAGTGGAGTAATCTTTCACGATTCTTTCAAATGGCTTACCATCATTTTCAGTATACATTTCCTCAACCAAACCAGTCTGAGGATTACGAGTATATTTAACAAACTGATATGGCTTACCATCTGCTTTCTCTGCCTCTACTTTTGTAAATTTAGAGGTCGTGATATGTTCATTCTTCTCGTTGTAGGTATAACGCTCAAAAATATCAGTAGTTCCATTCCCATCATTGTCGATTTTTTTCTCAGTGACGTTATCTCGAGCATCATAACTACGCAACTCAATGTAGTTTGGCTTCATAGTCTTAAGATCATCTGTTTGTGTATATTTTACAATACGTCCATAAGAGTCCAAGATGTAATCTCTAAGACGATCTGTACCATGCTCATCAAAACCTGTTAATTTATTGGCATCTTCATTACGTTTTTCCTGAATAATTCTACCTTGGTCATCACGAACAAATATTACGCTCTCCTGTGGCTTACCATCAGCATTGCTATCATACTCACCATAAACCAACTGACCTTTCGCATCTCGTTCATACAGAGATGTACTATCAATACCAGAAACAGATTTACCATTGATATCTTTAGTATATCCAGTATTCTCTCTTGGGTCATTATTCTGATATTCGCCTTTAATAAAGCCAGTCTCAGGATTAATGTCATAATATTTAATACTATCAGCCCGACCATCGGCATTATTATCGTATTCAATACTTTCAGATTGTCCCTTAGCATTTATATTGTAAGTTTCAATCTTATCAATACCATTGACATCAACATTATTAATACTGTGAGTTGAACCTGTTTTTGTGAGATTATCTGAATCAATGTATTTGGCAATAATATTACCATTAGCATCACGTACAAAATACTCTACAGTCTCAATAATATTACCAGGATCAGCATCACTATTATGATTAGCCTGCTTAATGTTACCTTTAGAATCTAGATCGTATCTGACGATACTTTCAATACCTGATACCTTTATACCATTAACGGTTGAGTTTTGACCTTTTTCTGTAGCATCCAGATCACGAAATACGGCTGTTCTAACATTATTTGCATTCACCTCATAATGTTCAATGCTTGATAGTACATCTCTAGAATTACCATTTGCTTCTATCTCCACATTATAAAATTCAGTTTTCACTAAACCATCGTCTGCGTCTTTAGTGTACACCTCTTTACGGTCAAATGTGCCATCGTTGGTTAAGTCAATTTCTTTCGCAACCCAATTACCGTTGGCATTTAGGGTGTAGGCTTCACGGTAGTCGTATGTGCCATCCACATTGTTATCTCGTAGTGTAGAAATTCGCTCACCTTTCACGTTGTAGCCATACTGTAAGACTTGATCTATGCCAGTTACTGTTTGACCACCGTTATCGGACTGAGATTTACCTTTGTTTTCGTTGGCATCGCTGTCCACCAACACACGCGCAACCCTGCCCAGAGTATCGAAGATCTGATAATGGATCTTATCAGGAAAACTGACCATTATTCCTTTCTAGATTTATATACTCAAAAATAGAATTTTTCCCGNCCCAGAGTATCGAAGATCTGATAATGGATCTTATCAGGAAAACTGACCATTATTCCTTTCTAGATTTATATACTCAAAAATAGAATTTTTCCCGACTGATCATTTTTAGCTATTTTTTCCATTTTTACTCAAATGGAGTATTTGATTGTTTTTTGTGCTAAACAATCAACAACTTAAATTGGTTATATTTTAGCCTTTTTAGTGCTTGGCTTTATGCGTTAAAAATAAGATGGTTTTCCTGATAAGATCCATTATCAGCAGTTCGATAGATTTGGTAGAGTAGAGAAAGTATTTGTAGATAATGACGCCAACCAATCTACTGGAAAAGATACAGCAGATAAAGAAGGGAATATTCTCAATGATATAGACCAAATCTTGGCCTATAGCTACAATGTGAAGGGCGAAGTCACCGAGATGAAACGTGATAACAACGTGGACGGCAAAAATGACTACCGTGAAGTCCGAGCCTTAGATGCAAACGGTCGTCTAGTTCAGCAAGAAATTGACTTAACCAATGACGGGACATTTGATCTTAAAGAGGTGTACACCAAAGAAGCGGATGATGGTTTAGTCCAAACTAACTTCTACAACTTGGTGGATAACCATGATGTCTTAACGAAGATCGAGTACTATAAGTTGAATGAAAATAACCAACGTACCGAATTAAAACTAGATACGTTAGGCGATAGTTCAATCAATGCTATCACAAGATATGACTTAGATGCACTAGGACGTACAGAAAAAGCCTATTTTGATACCGATGGTAATGGTACTATTGAACGTGCCGAAATCTATACATTAGATGGTAATGGTCATATATCACGTACAGAAACAGATTCTGCTAATGATGGTAGTATTGAGTCTGTAAGATATTATGAAAGAAATGCTCTTGGTCAAATAATTAAAGAAGTTATAGATTCTGATAATGATAGTAGAGTTGAGAATATTAGATATTACCAGTATGATGTATATGGTAATCGTACCGTTCACCTAGATGATGTAAGTGGTGATGGGTCAATCAACCAAGCTTATTATGCGACATATAATCACTTAAATCAGAAAATATACCAGATTTATGATAGGACGGGCAATGGTATTACTGACGATGACAGAAGGGAGGAAATGATATATAACGAATTTGGTCAAGAGGTATCAAAACAGATATATTCAAATGTATCAAGTAATCCAACAGGTGTATACTCAGAGTATAATTCTCAAGGACTTAGAACGAAAGCGAGTCAAGATAATGATGGAGACGGCCAAATCTCCTCGGCAAGAGATGTTGTTATTGAATATACATATGGTGAAAGAAATCTTTCAAATAGTGAAACTCGCTATGATGGTACAGGTAAATTGTTATACCGAGTAGAAATTGAGCGAGATGATCTTGGAACTGCCATAAGATCTTTCCGTGATACTGGAGCTGATGGCACAATTAATATTCTGCACTATGGATATACAGATAATGCTTGGACTCGTAATTATACTGATGACTTAAGACAATGGTCTACTGAGTTATTAGCAAAAGTGAATGGTTTACCACGAATCAGTCTCTCTTCTGCTAATTTCAAGACAACTATTACCTTAGATGATGCAACGCTTGCAAAAATTGCTCCAACACGCAATACATTACGTATTACAGGCGATAGTACCGATACAGTAAACCTTGATGGGTTTAGCAAATCGGAGACAAGTAGTCGTTCTGGTCACAATCAGTATACTGCTGAAGTGGATGGAACAACTTATACAGTGTTTATCATTGATACTGTTGAAACTATATTAGTCTAGAATATCTTTAACTCTTTTTAATCCAAAGCCTCAATAGCAATGTTGGGGCTTTTTTATTCAATATTAAAATAAGTAGTTCAGCTTACTTAGTGTTTTAGTTCACCATGTAAAATGGGTAGCTTTTACACCACCCTATAAATGCTTTGTATTTCACATGCCATGTGACCGTATTTACAAGCCTTATTGGTTTGAAACGGGCTCACCGACGTTTTTAATTGATAAGTTAATCCAAGAAAATGTCGATATGGGAAAAATCGCACAAGACATTTCCGATGATATGCTATTGTCTAAGTTTGATGTGGGGGATATTAGCCCGATTGCCTTGATGTTCCAGACAGGTTATTTAACGATAGATAAAGTGATAAACACCTTTGACGGCGTAGGGTATAAGCTGAAATATCCTAATAAAGAAGTGCAACAAAGCCTGAACACAATGTTACTACGCCGTTATTTACATAAATATGAATCAGGTTCAACATTGCGTTCTCATTTATATGAAGCACTTCAACATCACGACCTAGGCCGTATGCAGCTTGTTCTCAAAGCCTTTTTCGCCAGTATTCCGCACGACTGGCACAGAAATAACAATATTGCTTATTATGAGGGCTATTGGGCGAGTGTGTTTTATGCCTATTTTGCCAGTCTCGGTTTGCCGATTATTACCGAAGATGCAACGAGCGTGGGGAATATTGATATGACGTTGTTGGTGCATAATCACGTCTATATTTTTGAATTTAAAGTGGTGGGAAAAGATGTGAAAGAAAGCCTGCTGGGTTTAGCTCTTGCCCAAATTATCGACCGAGATTATGCGAAGAAGTATCAAGGACAAGGCAAAACAATTTACCAAATTGGGGGGGAATTTAATAAAGACAGCCGAGAAGTCGCGTTTGATATTGCTCGCTTATAATGTGGTGACAAGCAGTTGAGTTTCCTGAGAATTTTGTAAATTATTCAAAGATTGATTGTGCAAAGACAAGAACATTTCTGTAAATAATTATTCTAGCTGTGTCTACAGAACCATCTAACCTAGATGAAAATGACCTACTCTGTTATTTGTAGAAGATCAAACCTAATCTGACAGTCCCCCGTTTAAAATTACCGTGTCTGTCAGATTAATTTGAGCTTAAATTCTTTTCCACCCAAATCCGTTTTCCATCAAGTAAGGTTGCCATCGGTGTTCTGCCACAGCACATTTTTCCTTGATGTGTTCGATGG
>NZ_JBGTYX010000037.1:0-7768 GCF_041807785.1 Mannheimia sp. E30BD | reverse complement strand
CGAAAAAATTTCCCTTTATTCTTGAAGGAATGTGAATTTCGGTTTAACTTTGGTACACCAAAAGAACAGCTCAAAACGTTGCGAAAATGGTGTGAGATTTAGGGCTAATCTACTACAGCCCCATGAAAAATATGCTACTAATGAGCGGCTCTAAATATAAAAATACCGAGTATCTTGCTCATACAATTAAATGGTTAAAAGATTTTTTGGCTGACCATAAAGGTAAAAAAGTCGCATTTTTACCCTATGCAGGTGTAAGCCGTAGCTACGATGAATATGAGCAAACAGTACAAGAAAAGTTAGCAGAGCTGGAATTAGAGATTATTTCCGTTCATCGGGCTAAAAAGCATACTGATATTATCGAACAAGCAGATGTGATTGCAATTGGTGGTGGTAATACATTTTGTTTGTTAAATCAGATGTATGAAAATCAGGTGTTAGCGTGCATTCGTGAAAAAGTAGAAAACGGCACACCTTATTTCGGCTGGAGTGCGGGAGCAAATGTGGCTGGCTTGTCAATAATGACTACAAACGATATGCCGATTACTTATCCGCCTTCCTTTAACGCATTAAATTTATTCCCTCATCAAATTAATCCTCATTTTATCTCTGGCAAAATTCAAGGTCATAATGGCGAGAGCCGTGAAGAACGCTTAAAAGAATTTCTGATTGTAAATCCGACTTCTCTCGTTTACGCCCTACCTGAAGGCACGGCGTTACATATTCAGGGTAATCAGGCTCGTGTGCTAGGCGAAACCGCCGTTTTACAATTTAGTCAAGATATGCAGTTAAAAACGTTTGAGCCAAACTCTACTTTTACTTATTAAGGAGCAGATATGAATACCTTTAATTTAATTGTTGCGATAGTGGGTATCACCACTACTATCTATTTGCTAATCAAAAAGCACGAAACCAGAACGGTGTTAATTGCAATGGGTTTGGGAATGGCGCTGCTTACCCTACAACCTATGGCAGCACTTGATGCTTTTGCCAAAAGTATGACCTCAAGCGGTCTGATTATGGCAATCTGTTCCAGTATGGGTTTTGCCTATGTGATGAAATCAACAGGCTGTGATAATCACTTAGTCCAGCTCTTAACCAAACCTTTAAGCGGATTAAAATTTTTCTTAATTCCGATTGCCACCATCATTACCTTTTTTATCAATATTGCCATTCCATCAGCTGCTGGTTGTGCTGCAGCAGTAGGAGCAACGCTAATTCCTGTATTAAAATCATCAGGTGTTCGCCCAGCAATGGCGGGGGCGGCAATTCTGGCAGGTACATTTGGCTCAATGATGAGCCCGGGATCTTCACATTCTGCAATGATCAGTGAGATGTCTGGCTTAACTGTTACGCAGGTAAACCTTTCTCACGCTCCTTATACCATTATTGCAGGAGCGATTGGGGCTATTGCTCTTACTATTCTTGCTCTTGTTTTTAAAGATTATGGCAAAGAACATCGTGATGCGTATTTACAAAATGCTGAACAAACTCAAACTGAGGCAACCAAGACCAACATTCTCTATGCCATTGCACCACTAGTGCCATTAGTTATCTTAGTGATTGGCGGAACGTCATTACAAGAAATCTCTTGGCTAAGTTGGACAAAAATGGGCGTACCGCAAGCGATGTTAATTGGGGCTATTTATGGCTTAATTATCACTCGTACCTCGCCTGCCAAAATTACCAATGAATTCTTTAACGGAATGGGTTATGCCTATGCGAACGTGCTAGGTATCATCATTGCTGCAGGTGTGTTTGTGGCAGGTTTAAAAGCCACAGGTGCGATTGATTCTGCCATCGAATTCTTAAAACACTCAAACGAATTTGTACGCTGGGGAGCAACTATCGGACCATTCTTAATGGGTATGGTAACAGGCTCTGGCGATGCCGCAGCTATTGCCTTTAACACTGCAGTTACCCCACACGCAGCAGAATTAGGTTATACCCACGTTAATTTAGGTATGGCAGCTGCTATTGCAGGGGCAATCGGTCGTACCGCTTCGCCTATTGCAGGTGTAGTGATTGTGTGTGCTGGTATTGCAGGAGCAAACCCTGTTGAAATGATTAAACGTACTGCACCGGGTATGATACTTGCAATCCTATTCCTAGCATTATTTATGCTATAACCCAACTGCCCTTTGTCATAACACAAAGGGCGATTGTTACGAGGAGGAACTATGAGTATTTCATTAGAAAAACTGATCCAATGGCGTCGTGAATTTCATCAATTCCCTGAAACAGGTTGGAGTGAATTTTGGACAACCAGCAAAATTGCAGATTACCTCTCAGAAATCAGTTTTGACATTTTACTCGGCAAGCAAATTATCAATCCTGATTTTGTGCGTGGTCGTAATCAAGCTATTGTCGAAAAAGGGATAAAACGAGCTAGAGAATATGGAGCAAATCCGAAATGGCTCGAAAAAATGGAAGGCTATACAGGCTGTGTTGCAGTATTTGACTCTGGCAAGCCCGGCAAAACCATTGCTTTACGTTTTGATATTGACTGCGTTGATGTGGCTGAAACCAAAGATCCTAACCATCGAGCAAACCAACTTGGTTTTGCTTCACACAATGATGGGGAAATGCACGCCTGCGGGCACGATGGGCATATCACTATCGGCTTAGGTGTCGCTCACTGGTTAATGGAAAACCAAGACAAGCTCAAAGGTAAAGTCAAAATTGTGTTCCAACCTGCTGAGGAAGGCGTTCGAGGTGCTGCCGCCATTGCTGCAAGCGGTATCATTGATGATGCAGATTACTTTGCTGGCTCGCACATTAGCTTCTGTGCAAATAGCGGCACAGTATTAGCCGATCCGAAAAATTTCCTTTCTACCACCAAAATTGATATTCGCTACAAAGGCAAACCTGCCCACGCAGGGGCAGCTCCACATTTAGGGCATAATGCCTTACTTGCGGCGGCTCACGCTGTTACCCAAGTTCACGGCATTTCAAGACACGGAGAAGGAATGAGCCGTATCAATGTTGGAGTGTTCAAAGCAGGTTCTGGACGAAATGTTATTCCTGCTGACGCTGAACTTAAACTTGAAGTGCGTGGTGAAAATAAAGCGATCAATCAATATATGGCAGATCAAGTAATGCAAATTGCCAAAGGTATTGCCACTAGCTTTGCAGTAGAATATGAAGCTGAAATTATGGGCGAAGCTGTAGATATGGTTAATGATGTGGAGTTAGTGGAGCTAATCAAAGAAATTGCGATTGCTCAACCACAGGTTCACAGCAGCGATCAAGACTACGCCTTTAATGCGAGTGAAGATGCCACTATTCTAGGGCGACGTGTGCAAGATAACGGCGGTAAAGCTATCTACTTTATTATCGGGGCAGACCGCACCGCAGAACATCATCAAGCTGAATTTGATTTTGATGAAGAACAACTCTTAACTGGCGTAAATATCTATACAACGCTAGTTGAAAGACTATTAGCTTAAGGCCAAAAGCCCTGAAATTCAGGGCTTATTTTTTCCATTTGCAAATTTCCTCATAAAACGACCGCTTGTAGCATTCCACTGCAAATAATTTCTCTAAAATATAAAAAATATTGAGCAATCACAAATTTTTATTGTAGAATCCATAAGTTTTTTTAATTCATTCGATTATAGGAAATAATTATGCAATTCAGAGAAATTAATCCCTCCCCTCGTTTATTAATGTGCCCTGGCCCAACAGATGCCGATCCTCGTGTTTTACGTGCGATGTCTGCTCCGATTTTAGGTCAGTTCGACCCTGAGTTTACCTCATTAATGAATGAAACAATGGAAATGGAACGCCGTGTATTCCAAACCAAAAATGAACAAACTTATGTCGTAAACTCAACGTCTCGTGGTGGTTTGGAAACTATTTTAACGGCAGCAATTTGTCCGGGCGATAAAGTGTTAATTCCTGCATTTGGCCGTTTCGGTTATCTATTAAATGAAATTTTATCCCGTAGTGGTGCAGATATTACGATTATCGAAAGAGAATGGGGTACAGTATTTGAGCCTGAGGAAATTGAAGCTGAATTGAAAAAAGGCGGCTATAAAGCAGTTGCTATTATTCACGGCGAAACCTCCACCTCTATGATGCAGCCGTTAGAAGAGATCGGCAAAATCTGTAAACAATATGATGCAATGTTGATTGTAGATACCGTTGCGACCTTAGGTGGTGTTGATATCCGTGTTGATGAATGGGGCATTGATGCTTGTATCGGTGGTACGCAAAAATGTATTTCTGCTCCATCAGGCACAGCGTTAATTACTTATAACAAACGTATTGAAGAGATTATTGCCAAACGTAAGCGTGTAGAAAAAGGCATTCGTGTTGATTCTGATGTGGACGGCACATTACCGCCAATTCCAAGTAACTACTTAGACTTAGCTCAATTACAAGATTACTGGAGCCCACGTCGTTTAAATCACCATACAGAAGCAACTTCTGCACAATATGGCGTACACGAAGCGTTACGCATTATTTTACAAGAAGGTTTAGAAGCTCGTTTTGCTCGCCATATTTTAAACGATAAAGCATTATGTGCAGGTTTAGAGGCAATGGGGCTGAAAATTTTCGGTGATCGTAAACACAAAGCCCCTGTGGTAACGGCATTCCATATCCCGGAAGGCATTACAGGCCCTGCTCTGCGTAGCGATATTATAAACCACTTCGGCATTGAATTAGCGACTTCATTTGGCCCGTTAGATGGTAAAGTAATTCGTGTCGGCAATATGGGCTACTCTAGCCAGAAACGCAATATCCTATTAACCTTAGGAGCGTTAGAAGCTGTACTTCTAAGCCACAAAGTCAAAGTGCCATCAGGCGATGCTGTAGCAGCAGCTCTCGCAGTTTATAAAGAGGCTGAAAAATAATTCTTACTTTTTAAATCCTTATCTATTTGAAAGATAAGGATTTTTTATTTTTTCTAAATAAATTTCATTTTTTTGCAAATTTTTTGTCAGAATCCACCGCTTGCTCCGTCTAATCCTCAGTTTTTTAGTTTAGGAGCATCTTATGTCATCTTGTTCAACTCAATCCACCTGCCCAATGACAGCCTGTAAAAACGGCTTGGGCTTTCTGGCATTACGCCTTTTCCTTGCTTATGAATTTTTCGAGGCAGGGCTTTCGAAATTGAACGGTGAAAACTGGTTCGGCTCAATTCAAGAGAGCTTCCCGTTCCCGTTTAATCTGTTACCGGCCGATCTTAACTGGGCAGTTGCCACCGGTGCGGAAATTATTTTCCCTATCCTGCTGGCATTGGGCTTATTCACCCGTTTCAGCACACTCGGCTTAATGATTTTAACGGCTGTCGCTTGGTATGCGGTGCACGCAGGCAGTGGCTACAATGTGTGTAATAACGGCTACAAAATGGCGGTGATTTATTTAGTGATGTTTGTTCCACTTTTATTACAAGGTGCAGGCTCACTCTCTCTCGATTTTCTGTTACAGAAAAAATCCCCAACCAAACGCTGGTTGAAATTCCTTTAACCCTAACTTATGGAGAAATTTTTAATGAAAAAAGCAACTTTAATGGCATTAGCCAGTGCATTAACAATGGCAACTGCAACAGTAAACGCTGAAACTCAAGCAGTAAAAGCAGACGCTTGTGTCGAAATGAAAGACGGTAAATGCGTAAAAACCAAAGCTGCAGAAGGTAAATGTGGTGAAGGTAAATGCGGGGCAACTTCTTCTGAGCCAAAAGCCGCAGAAGGTAAATGTGGCGAAGGTAAATGTGGTGCAACTGCTCCAAAACAAGCTGCACCAAAAGCTGCCGAAGGTAAATGCGGCGAAGGGAAGTGCGGAGCTTCTAAGTAACTAGGTAGGGTGCGTTTGCTAACGCACCCTACATAAGCGGTCAAATTTACTCAATTTTTTGCAAATTAAAGGAAACAACGATGCTGAAATTTACAGGTGCAGGCTTAGGCTACCGCCGTGATTTGGCGGACGGATTTTTATCACTGACAGACCACAAAATTATTAACTTTATGGAAGTGTCGCCGGAGAACTGGCTGAAAATGGGTGGTCAGGCTCGTTATAACTTCGATAAAGCGGCTGAAAAAATCCCGGTGATTATTCACGGATTATCACTCTCACTCGGCGGCCAGGCTCCGTTGGATATGGAATTGCTGAAAGGGATTAAAACGATGCAACAGCAGTACAATTCGTTCTTCTTCTCAGACCATTTAAGCTACTGCGAATGCGAAGGCCATCTATACGACTTACTGCCAATGCCGTTTACCGATGAAGCGGTACATCACGTTGCAAATCGGATCAAACAGGTGCAAGATTATCTCGGTATGCAAATTTCGCTGGAAAATACCTCCTACTATCTGCATTCGCCAACCAGCACAATGAATGAAGTCGAGTTCTTAAATGCAATTGCCCAAGAAGCGGATTGCGGTATTCACCTCGATGTGAATAACATCTATGTTAATGGCGTAAATCACGGCTTGTTAGATCCGTTCGTATTCATCGATAAAGTAGATAAAAAACGGGTGAATTACATTCACATTGCCGGCCACGATGAAGATCACGGTGCGGCGGAAGAGGTGAAAATCACCGAAGGCGAATCCTTTAATATGGTGAAAGGCGAACTGCGTCATCTGCCGACTTTACTGGTTGATACACACGGTGAAGCGGTGCAAAAAACCGTGTGGGACTTGCTGGAATACACCTACGAACGCTTACCGCATATTCCACCAACACTGCTTGAACGGGATTTCAACTTCCCTCCGTTCCAAGAGCTGATTGATGAAGTTCAGCACATTGCGAGCTTACAGCAAAAATATGCAAAAACGGGGCTACAAAATGCCGCTTAAATTGGTTGAAGAACATAAACCTTCACTCAAAGAGACCCAAGCGGAATTTGCCAACGCCATTCGCCACAACGATGTGAGCTTAATGAGCGGTAACATTTCGCCACAGCGATTAGGTGTCTATTCCCGTCTTGTGCGTAATAACACACTCGGTTTTATCGACCGCTGTTATGTGGAACTACCGCAACACATCAGCCGTGAAGAATGGACGGAAGTCAAAGAAAAATTTGTGCGGGAGGGCAAAGCCCACTCGCCGTTTTTCCAAGACATCGCCGGCGAATTTCTGCTGTTCTGCCGAGAAAATGGCTGTTTCGCCCCGCATCTGTTGGAGCTGATGGACTTTGAAAATGCTCAACTGCTGGCGGAAGTCTCAATGGCAAGCGTGCCAAGTGAATTTGAGTGGGATAATGACACCGTAATGCAATTCTCCGGCACAGCCGAACTGCGTCAATATGCTACTAATTTTTTGCGTAGCGATTTCAAGCAGTTTGAAGAGGGCGAGACCAATGTGTTAGTCTGGCGGGACGCAGAGTTTGGGATTTACTACAACACGCTGGAAGAGCTGGATTTCTTCTTACTCAGCTCCTTGCAAGAGGGCGAAAATTCCCTCAATGGCTTGTTCGCCGAACTCAGTGAATTTCTCGACCAAAACCCCAGTTTGAAAGCCGTCTTGCGTCAGATTTGGGAAAAATGGGTGAATGCGGAAGTGATTTATCCAATCTCCCATTCAGAAGGCGAATTTGAAGATTAAGATGAGTGGATTTCCCTCTTTAAGAAAAGCGAGTTTAAGTTCTAAATAAATGAATAATGTTCGTGTGTAGCAACTGTATCTCCCCAAAATATTTGGCGAGATACAAATTCGTTAATTAAACCGCGTGAGCATTCCACTGTGAGCCATCACGGACGATGGCATTAATCACGGTTAAAAGCTTACGCATACAGGCGTTTACCGCCACTTTGAACGG
>NZ_JBGTYX010000036.1:0-7845 GCF_041807785.1 Mannheimia sp. E30BD | reverse complement strand
CACTTCTTCATTACTTTTGAATGTAATTTCGCCATTCAAAATTCGCATCAAAAAGACTTGCTCTTCTGAGGGGCGGTTATGTTCCACAAATTCAATTTTGCTGGTTGTACTCACTGGATTTTTTGTAAGTATTGTCATTGTATTTATCCTCGTTTTTTTGATAAGTGCAGAAATGCTACCCTCATAACTTGGTAAAGTCAAAGAAAAATGTATACAAAATAATCTATACCTGTAAATAAGTACACTTATGACATCTACAACCGTGTGGCAACGCGTGAGTTTGATACTGACTTCTCGAAAGAGGGGGCTGAGCGTATAGATACCTACCGCCGAAATAGCTATGGTAATATTGAGCATGAAGATAGAAACTTTACGGGCGATGATTTGCCAATTAACCAATACATTACTCGTGAATTTGATTTGTATGGTCGTGAGGCGATAAGAAGGGTCTTCGACAGCCAAGATCGCTTAACCTCTAAAAACGTGCATAAATTTGATTTATATAATCAAGTTAGAGAAAGCACGTCCTACTCTAATGAAGATACCATTAACATTCGCTCAATCTTTTTGCGTGATGAGTACGGTAGAATGAAAGTAGACGGTCGTGATCGCAATTTAGACGGCGAGTTGAACTTAGGCGATACTTGGAGAACGTATTCTTATAACGATCAAGGTCAAGCATATAAAGTTACCGATACCCACGCAAATGGCACTGTAACACCAACTATTTGGATATATGATGACTTCGGACGCCGTTATTATACCTATCAGGATTTTAATAATAATGAGCAGTGGGATAACGGTGAAACCAAGCACTTGGATACTTATCACGGCACCAATGCCCGTGATGAAGTTCACCGCTTTGTTGCACCGGATGGAGAAAACCCAACGTATATTATGAAGTTTGTGTATATCAACGCAGGCGATCAAGGTACACAAATTGGTACGCTAGATGCCCCACAAGGTAAGGAATTCAAGTCATTCAACTACAACGTTTACGGCTCAGTAGTATCTTCTAACGAAGACTACACCACCGAAAACTGGCATCGTTTCTTCGACAAAGTGGGCGACAAGATTGAGGTCATCAATATGGCAGACGCCCGAGCCTCCACCGTGATTACCTTGGACAACGATGTGCTAAGCAAAATCACCGGCTCACAGCTGCGGATTTTTGGTGACAAAACCGACACCGTAAACCTCAAAGACAGTGCGGAATTTACCAAACTGGAGGGTACAAAACGTGTCAGTGGTAATGACTACCACCAATATGAAACCCAAGTGGGCGAAGAAACCTACACGTTATTGATTGATACCGATGTAAACATCAACCTACTCTAACCTGCTTTGCCCCCACCTCACCACGGGGCAAACAAGCGGTGCTTTTTAGATAAAAATCTGCAAAGTAGCCTGTAAACAAGAAAACCTGCTGCCGTTTAGGCAACAGGTTTTTTCATTATTTATTATAGTGTGTTTTGCAGATTTTTTCTGAAAACACACCGCTTGTTAATGGCTGGTTACGCTAACATAACATTAAGCCAAGACGACATTGATATCCGTATCAATTTGTAAGGTGTAAGATTCGCCCTCCACCGTAGTGGTGTATTGATGGAACTCGTTAGAGCCTGCTTTTACTTTCGCCTCAAGTTTGGTGAACTCACTACTGTCTTTCAGCCTCACAGTATCAGTACCATCACCGTTGATTCGCAAGGTTGGGTTCTTGCTGATTTTAGCGATAACATCATTATCAACCGTGATGTCTGTACTTGCCCTTGCATTGGTTAGGTTGATTTGGATAATTTTGTTTTCGTAATTATCCAATAACGCACGCCATTTTTCAGAGGTGTAGTCATCTTTGGTTGAATAATGCAAGCTTGAAACACCATAGTATAAAGTAGTTTCGGCTTTAGTGACATTTTCATTTAACGCAGCAATATGAGAACCGCTAATACCGGCATCTTGGTAGATAATTTTGCGAACTTCATATAATTGCTCTAGTTTATCTCCTCCTCGATAGTTCTCCATAACATCTGTAATACCCGTTTCTCCGATATAAGAGTATTTGGTAAATACTTCATTGCCATCTACCTGCTTGTTGCCGTTTTTATCTCTAAAGCTAGTTACTCGTCTGTTCAGCTCATCATAAGTATAGAAGTTATGAGTTTTAGAACTAACACTTTCATCAATTCGCTCAGCGTAATTGCTATTTATGCTTTGGTTGTAGATGAGCGTCTGCTTCAAGTCGCCTACATCAAAGATTTCGTTAGCGTTTTTATCTTCCCATAGAGTAAATACTCGACCAAACTCATCACGGGTATAGCTGTTGATAAAGCTCTTATTAGTTTCAGATGAATAGTTGGTAAACTTGGTTATATAGCCGTACTCATCATATTCATACTCTCGTTTCCAAATTAACGTACCATCTGCTTGGTAGTTGCGAATGACTTTATCACGACCAAACTCGTCTCTTTCACGCACCATTCGGCTATTCACATCGATAGCATCGCCTAAGATATCTTCTTTGGTTTCGATTAATCTACCGTAATTATCGTAAGTATAATTTTCAATTCGCTCAGCTCCATCTTTCCCTTCAGAGAAGTCAGCGTCAAACTCACGCGTTGCCGTACGGTTGTAGATGTCATAAGTGTACTTATTGGCAGCAGATTGTTCAAATTTTCCGCTTTCTTCAATTTTCACTTGTGAACGGTCTTCTACTTTTTGGCGACGTTCGTTGTACACGTTATCGGTTATGTTGGTAAACTTATCAGCCCCCGCTTCTCCCGTGTTGTTGGTGCGAGTTTGGACTACGTTACCGTATTCGTTGTGGGTGTTTTCCACAATTCTGTCGATACCGTTTACCGTTACTTCTTTGCCGTTGAGCATAATCGTGTGGCTATGACCTGTCAGGTTCGATTTGCCGTTGCTTAACACATCATTATTGGTGTTGTCATAACGGGCAATTTCACGTCCTAACGCATCACGCACATAGTAGCTTACGCTTTCAGCGTGGTCTTTGCCGTCTAGGTTGCTTGTACGCTCGTAAACTCGGTTGTTTCCATCGAATTTGTGCTCGTAGTAGCGTTCGATACCTTGTACTTCACGACCGTCTTTTAAGGTGTGAGTTGTACCAGTAATTTGGCTTCCACCTTCTAGCGTTTTGGTTGTGTCGTTATCCAGGTTTTGATACTGGCCGATTCGGTTGCCGTTTGCGTCTAAGTCGTAGTAATACACTCGGTCATCCTCCCCTTTCGCATCAAGATTGAAGCGTTCGGTAATCACACGGTTTTGGTTATCACGCTCGTAAGTGGTGAAGTTGTCAATGCCTTCTACTTCACGACCATCGTTTAAGCGAACCGTTTCACCTGTTTTCTCTTCGAGAGCAACACCGTCTTTCATATCGTTATCAAGGTTGTAATAAACTCCCATTAATTGACCGCTTGCTTTGTCCACATCACGGTATACCACTTCTTCAAACTCGCCTTTTGCATCAAGGTTTCTGTTGGTTTGAATGTGGTGGCCGTTTTCGTTGTGTTCGTAGGTTTCATAACGGTCAATACCTTTCAGAACGCGACCATCGCGAAGCTCAATCGCGTTGTCTTGGTCTTTATTGCCTGTGCCGGTGTTTTTATCGTTATCTAAATCAGTGTAACGACCTTTCTCACGTCCGTACTCATCACGGTCGATGTAAATCACTTCTTCAAAGCCTGTGTCGTTTTTAAACGCTTCGCCATCACTCGCATCTCTCGCATTTAAGTTACGGTTGATTTGAATTTGCTGACCGTTCGCGTTGTATTCATAGGTTTCAAAGCTGTCGATACCTTTGAGTTCAACCTGTTTGCCATCAATTTCAACAGTAATTGCTTTACCTGTCGAATCGTTACTGTCGTTGTTGAAGTATCTTGCCACCGTGCGACCGTATTGGTCTAATACGAGGTAAGTGGTTGAGTTAGCTTCGCCATCGCCTGTGTTATCCACATCAATCTGTAAGGTTTGACCTTTAGTGTTACGACCGAAGGTTTCAATTCTATCGATACCTTTGATTGGCTTGCCATCGTGGTCGAACGCCGCTTTACCTGTGGCTTCGTTAGCGTCGTTATCCACTAACAACTCAGTACGGTTGCCTAAAGCATCGAACTTCTGATAATGGATCTTATCAAGAAAACAAGCTACTAACTTATTCAGATTTGATTTGTTAAAAAGCGACTGTTTTATCCATTTTTACTTTGAGTGTTTTTTCTTCTAATTTTTATCAAATGGAGTATTCGATTATTTTTTAGACTAAATAATATAGGAAACAAGTTGGCTAGATTTTAGCCTTTTTAGTACTTGGCTTTATACGTTACAAATGAGATGGTTTTCTTGATAAGATCCATTATCAGCAGTTCGATAATCTGAGCAGGGTTCGTGAAGTGTTGGTGGATAACGATGCCAATAAAAACACCGAAGGTAAAATACGCCCAACCGATAATAGCGGCAAAACCGTACAAGGCATAGACCAAGTATTGAAGTACGACTATAACGAAAAGGGCAAAAGAACCTCCCTTGAGCGTGATAACAACGTAGATGGTAAATTTGATTATCGTGAAGAATATACCTTAAATGCGAATGGTAATATTGAGGAAAAACGAATCGATTTAACCAATGATGGTAAGGTTGATAAAGTAACCATAAACACTCTAAATCCGAAAGGCGAGGTTACAACGGCTGAATATTATACTCAGACGGCAGATGGTAAACTAACCTACACAGGTAAAGATGAGTTTGTACTTGACGTAAATGGTTATACAGAGAAGAAAACAAGCTACTCTGCGATAAATCAAGTACTCTCAATCGAAACCTACGAAATTGATGAGCAAGGTAGAGAGGTCAAACGGATTGATAATGGCGGCGATGGAGTTGATCGTATTGAAACTTATACCAAAGATGCAAATGGTAATATTACTAAGACGGAGATTGACACTGATAACGATGGCATTCCTAATTCTTATATCGAGAAGAAATATAATCCTCTAGGAAATGAAACTGAGATCATTACATATAATGATGATGTAGCAACTAGAGTAGTAAAAAAATTCTATGATAACTACGGTAATGTTATTCGTGAAGAAGTTGCTAACGGTATCAATCAACCAACTTCTTCTATAATGGAAACCCAATATGGCTCTGATAATAACCCTGTATGGCGTTATTTTGATAGAAAAGGGGATGGTATATCAACTGATGATACAAGCTATCTTGATTACTACAATGAATATGGCAACAGAGTAAAAGAATATTCATTTAGTGGCAAGGTATCTTATGAAGATGCGTTAAAAGCTCTAGCTGGTGCACAAGGCAGCCCAAAAATCGCAGGGAAATTGGATATACTCTACGATGATAAAGGTTATCAAACAGCAATATTTTCTGATATTAATAATGACAATAACACTATTAATCTTAAGAACCAAACAATGGGCCTCCCTGTTAGAGATAATGATAGTTTAATTAAATTTACCGGATACAGCGATGTATGGGGTGGTAAATGGACTAAGCGTTCTGTCACAAACTACTATGGTACACGCACTGAAACTCAGTCTTATGATGATACTGGAACTGTAGCGAACGTAACAATCGACAATCGTAATGATAACATCATTGACGTTTATACTTATGGCGATCCAAACGCAAGATATGGTACAGACCGTGTAGATAATTGGACTAACTGGGCAGAGTCTAAGTTAAATGAACTTAAAGGACTCAGTGAAATAAGATTATCTGCAACAGCCTCTACAGATATCACACTAGACAGCGAAACTATTGGTAAACTTAGCCCAACAGGTAAAGTAGGGAGTGTATCAAATACCTTAACAATTAAGGGGGATACAACAGATAAAGTAAATCTTACTGATTCATTTACCAAGTTAGACTCTACTTCAAAAATTGGTTCAGATACCTTTAATATGTATTCAACAAAAGTTGATGAAACAACTTATACGCTATACATTGATAATGATATCCAAACCGTTATAGGCTAATTCCTAAGCACCAAAGCCCCATAGCAATATGGGGCTTTTTTCGTTCCGTACTTCTTACATCTTACAAGTAGTCAAATTTCCCGAAAAATTTACAATTCTGCTATAATTCCAATCAACGCTTAATTCCCATTTTTGGAGAGAATATGAAAAAACAGCTCCCTATTGGTATTCAAACCTTTGCTAAGTTAAGAGAAAACAATGAATACTACTATGTAGATAAAACGCAAAAAATCATTGAACTCATCAATACCAGTGAGTTTATTTTCCTCTCCCGCCCTCGTCGTTTTGGCAAAAGTTTAACCTTAGATACCATCGCCGAGCTGTTTTCGGGCAACAAAGCCTTATTTGATGGGCTGTATGCGGAAAAGCATTGGGATTGGGGGAAGGAATATCCTGTTATCCGTTTTAATTTTGCGAAAGGTGTGGCAAAGTCAAAACTTACCATTGAAGAACTGCTTCTCTCCCAGCTCCAACAAAATGCTAAGCAATTTGAGGTGGAATTAGCGAATTATGTGGGGTTAGGCACATTATTTGATGATTTAATTAACAAAATTGTGGAAAAACACCAGCAAAAAGTGGTGGTGTTAATTGATGAATACGATAAAGCGATTTTAGATAACCTAGAAAACGCAGAAATTGCGATTGAAATGCGAGATATTTTGCGTGATTTTTACTCCGTGATTAAAGGGCAAGATGCGAATATTCGCTTTGCAATGCTCACAGGCGTCTCCAAATTCAGCAAAATCAACCTCTTTTCAGGCTTAAACAATCTGTACGATGCAACACTCGACAAACAATTCTCCGATTTATGTGGCTATACTCAGTCTGAATTAGAAACTGTGTTTGCCCCTGAATTATCGGGTGTGGATTTAAGCGAGTTGAAGAATTGGTACAACGGCTATAATTGGTCGGGGGAGAGTGTCTATAACCCGTTTGATGTGTTGTTTTTTTTCTCTAATGAAGAACGAGTTTACAAGCCTTATTGGTTTGAAACGGGTTCGCCAACCTTTTTGATTGATAAATTAGTCAATGAGAACATCGATTTAGGCAAAATCTCGCAAGATATTTCTGATGATATTTTGCTCTCCAAGTTTGATGTGGGCGATATTAGCCCCGTCTCCTTGATGTTCCAAACGGGCTATTTAACGATTGATAAGGTGGTAAATACCTTTGATGGTGTAGGCTACACCCTTAAATACCCTAACAAAGAGGTGCAACAAAGTCTAAATACGATGTTGCTACGCCGTTACTTACATAAGTATGAATCAGGCTCAACGCTGCGTTCTCATTTATACGATGGCCTAATCCAACACGATATCGCTCGTATGCAGTTAGTCCTCAAAGCCTTTTTTGCCAGTATTCCGCACGATTGGCACAGAAATAACAACATCGCCTACTACGAAGGCTACTGGGCGAGTGTGTTTTATGCTTATTTTGCCAGTCTTGGTTTACCGATTATTACCGAAGATGCCACCAATGTCGGCAATATTGATATGACATTATTGGTGAATGACCACGTCTATATTTTTGAATTTAAAGTGGTGGGAAAAGATGTCAAGCCGAGTGCATTAGGGCTGGCTCTTGCCCAGATTATAGACCGCAACTATGCGGCAAAATATCAAGGTCAGGGTAAAACCGTTTACCAAATTGGGGTGGAGTTTAACAAAGACAGCCGAGAAGTCGCGTTTGATATTGCTCGCTTATAATGTGGTGTAGAAGATCAGACTTGATCTGACAATTCACTCTAAAAAGTGAGAGTTTCCCGTTTAGAATATGAGTGTCAAAAATCAATCTAAACAAAAAGGAAACTCTCATGTTTTATTACTTACAACCC
>NZ_JBGTYX010000035.1:0-8431 GCF_041807785.1 Mannheimia sp. E30BD | reverse complement strand
TTTGTGATGAAAGTTATCGGCTCTCTAAGCTACACAACGAAGTGCTTTCAAGGGACGAGACGAGATGCCGATAACGGGTTGTGTTGCTTAGTTTAACTCATTTGAGATATACAAGGGGCGAATAATTATTCGCCCACACGGTAAAAATAAAAAGGGAGAGTGAAAATGGCACAATTTATGCCAATTATTTTTCTAGGCATTATTTATGGTATTTGGAAATGGTTGGATTCAATGCAGCTCCCAAATACCATCTCAATTATCTTAGTTGCCTTAGTAATTATTTGTGGTGGCTTTTGGGCATTCTACAAATTCAGTGCAGACCCAAGACGCAAACAAGCCATTGCATTACAACAAAAACGATTAGGCAGAGAGCTAACCGAAGAAGAAATCGCTGAAATTCAGCCTAAATCAGCGGTGGGCGAATTTTTTGCTTCTCTTTTCGGCATTCTATTCTTTGTTACCGTACTTCGCTCGTTCTTATTTGAACCGTTTCAAATTCCAAGTGGTTCAATGGAGCCAACCTTGCGTGTAGGCGATTTCTTAGTCGTAAATAAATTTAGCTACGGTATTAAAGATCCTATCTGGCAAAACACCTTGATTGAAACGGGCAAACCAGAACGAGGCGATGTGATTGTATTCAAAGCACCGGCACAACCACACGTTGATTATATTAAGCGTGTGGTTGCAGTAGGTGGCGATAAAATTAAATATGATTTTGCAACTCAGCAATTAACGGTTACTAAAGCCAATGGCGAAACAAAGGTATTTGAATACAGCGAAGGCAAGCAAAATCCTGAGTTTTTCTATCACGGTGAAATGCAGGTAGAACGCACTGAAAAAGGCGATGTTACGCACCAAATTCTAAATCACCCAATGGCATTTAGCTATGCACCTTATTTCTACCAACAAGAAGGGCAAGCAGAAGGTGAATGGGTTGTGCCACAAGGATACTATTTTGTGATGGGTGATAACCGCGATAACAGTGAAGACAGTCGTTTCTGGGGCTTTGTGCCTGAGAGAAACATCGTTGGTAAAGCCACTTTTATTTGGTTAAGTTTAGATAAAAAAGCAAATGAATTCCCAACGGGGCTTCGTTTTTCTAGAATGTTTACCTCAATCAATTAATCTTAACAGGGGCGTATGAGATACGCCCCTTTATTCACATAAACTATGCAACTAGAACGATTACAGAAAAAATTAGGTTATCAATTTCATAACCTTGATTACCTCATTCAGGCCTTAACACACCGCAGTGCGGCAACCAAAAACAATGAGCGTCTTGAATTTCTAGGCGATTCAATTTTAAATTTTACTATTGGTAAAGTATTATACGACAAATTTCCAAAAGCGAATGAAGGTGAGCTTAGCCGTATGAGAGCAACTCTTGTGCGTGAGCAAACTCTAGCGATTATTGCTCGCAAATTTGATTTAGGCGACTACCTAAAATTAGGTCCAGGAGAGCTAAAAAGTGGTGGTTTTCGCCGAGAATCGATTTTATCGGACTGTGTTGAAGCGATTATTGCGGCGATTTATCTCGATCAAGATATGGTAAAAGCAATGGAAAAAGTGGCGGAGTGGTACGCCGATTTGTTAAATGAAATCAGCCCGGGCGATTCACAAAAAGATCCGAAAACACGCTTACAAGAGTTTTTACAAGGTAGAAAATTGCCATTGCCTGAATATGATGTATTAGATATTAAAGGCGAAGCTCATAACCAAACTTTCCGAGTGACCTGCAAAGTGATTAACGTCGAGGAAGTGTTTATCGGCATTGGCACCAGCCGCCGAAAAGCCGAACAAAATGCCGCAGAAAAAGCGTTAGCGGTGGTTAAAACGAAAAAGTAAGATAGCGCAAGCGTCCTCGCTTGTGCTAAAGATTTAATTAAATGGTACAAGCGTGGACGCTTGCACCATCAAATTCATTCCACAGAATGAAAGGAAAACAAAATGACAGAACAAACTCAAACTCCTGCAAAAACCTATTGTGGTTTTATTGCTATTGTTGGTCGCCCAAATGTGGGTAAATCAACGCTATTAAATAAAATTTTAGGACAAAAAATTTCTATTACTTCACGCAAAGCTCAAACCACACGCCACCGTATTATTGGTATTCACACCGAAGATCAATACCAAGCGATTTATGTGGATACACCGGGATTGCACATCGAGGAAAAACGAGCTATCAACCGTTTAATGAACCGAGCAGCAAGCTCAGCGATTGGCGATGTAGATTTAATCATCTTCGTGGTAGAAGGTACAAAATGGACAGAAGATGATGAAATGGTGTTAAACAAGTTACGTTCGGCAAAAGCTCCTGTTTTATTGGCAATTAATAAAGTAGATAACATCAAAGAAAAAGAGGAACTGCTTCCACATATTACCGAGCTGTCTCAGAAATTTGATTTTGCGGAAATTCTACCTATTTCTGCTCAACGTGGTAAAAATGTTCACATTTTGCAGAAATTTGTGCGTAAATCATTGCGTGAAGGTGTGCATCATTTCCCTGAAGAGTATGTAACCGACCGTTCCCAACGCTTTATGGCATCAGAAATCATCCGTGAAAAACTTATGCGTTTTACGGGAGAAGAACTACCTTATTCGGTTACGGTCGAAATCGAACAGTTCAAAATGAATGAGCGTGGGGTGTATGAAATCAATGGCTTGATTTTAGTAGAACGAGATGGTCAGAAAAAAATGGTTATTGGTGCGGGGGGGCAAAAAATCAAAACCATCGGCATTGAAGCTCGAAAAGATATGGAACGCCTATTTGACAACCAAGTCCACCTTGAGCTTTGGGTGAAAGTAAAAGCTGGTTGGGCGGATGATGAAAGAGCATTGAGAAGTTTAGGGTATATGGATGAGTAGTTGGCTCCCGTTATAGCATTAATATCGTAATCAAATCTCCCCTAACCCCTCTTTTCTAAAGAGGGGGACTAGTTCTCCAGAAATTTTAAATTCATCTTCCTATCTATATAAAAGGTTAAATAGTGAAAATGACTTTAAAATATACTCCGCAAGATCTCCCCTCTTTAGCAAAGAGGGGAGGGGGAGATTTGGCAGAAGTAAATTACAACCTCATAATTAACAAGAAATTATGACAATAGACCAATGGCAACGAGCCTTTGTCCTTCATCGGCGTGAATATAGCGAAAGCAGTTTACTCGTGGAGTTCTTTACCGAGCATCACGGGCGAATTACCTTACTCGCAAAAGGGGCGAGGAGAGCTCGTTCGCCATTGAAAGCAGTGCTTCAGCCGTTTACGCCGTTGTTATTACGTTGGTCGGGTAAAGGGGAGTTGAAAACGCTGACTAAAGCAGAGCCTGCCGCACTCACTTTACCGATGGAAACCATTGCTCTTTATAGCGGCTTTTACATCAATGAAGTGCTTGCAAGAGTGCTAGAAAATCAGACCGCTTATCCAGAGTTATTTCAACACTATTTACACTGTATGACAGCACTAGCTACCCAAGATCAAGTTGAGCCTATTTTACGCACCTTTGAATTTCATACGTTAAAAGCATTGGGCTATGGGGTGGATTTCACTCATTGTGCAGCAACAGGTTTAGCGCTTGATCCGAATATGAGTTACCAATTCAGAGAAAATGAAGGCTTTATTGCCTCATTACTGCAAAATAATAACAGTTTTTTAGGGCGTGATTTACTGGCTTTTGCTCAGCTCGACTTTTCAGAAAAAACAACGCAACAAGCGGCGAAACGCTTTACCCGTATTGCATTAAAACCTTATTTAGGTTCTCAGCCGCTTAAAAGTCGAGAACTTTTTCAATCTATCTTGCCTAATAAAGTGAAAAGCGGTTAGTTTTGTTAAATTTTTTGCAAATTTTAAGTAAAATATAACCGCTTGTAACAACACGAATATCTCAAGGAAATACTATGTCAAACCATCTTACCGAACACCGTTTTATCGATTTCCCCATTCACGCTAATGTATTGAATGCGTTAGATAGAAAAGGGTTCGAGTTCTGCACACCAATTCAAGCGAAAACCTTTCCGATTACGCTTAAAGGCAATGACATTGCAGGGCAAGCTCAAACAGGTACAGGTAAAACCCTTGCGTTTTTAATTGCAACTTTTAACCATTTATTGAATAACGAAATCGACACGGCAAAAAATCAGCCGAAAGCCTTAATTCTTGCCCCAACCCGTGAACTAGCGGTGCAAATTGGGGCGGATGCACAGTTGTTTTTACAACATTGTGATCTCAAACTTGCCCTTGCTTACGGTGGAGATGGTTACGACAAGCAAGTACAAGAAATTGAAAAAGGCGTAGATATTCTTGTTGGCACAACAGGGCGTGTAATTGATTACGTTAAGCAGGGCATTATCAATTTAGACAAAATTCAAGTGATCGTGCTAGATGAGGCAGATCGAATGTTCGATCTTGGCTTTATCAAAGATATTCGTTACTTAATGCGAAAAGCCCCTAAACCTTCAGAGCGTTTGACTTTACTCTTTTCAGCCACCTTATCGGCAAAAGTGCGTGAGCTTGCTTATGAAGATATGGATAATGCCGAATATATTGAAATTGAGCCACTGCAACGAACAGGGCATCGCATTAGAGAGGAACTATTTTACCCCTCTAATGAAGATAAAATTGCACTCCTACTAACTTTATTAGAAGAAGAGTGGCCAGAACGCTGTATGATTTTTGCCAACACGAAACATAAGTGTGAGGAAATTTGGCAGTATTTAGCGGCAGATGGGCATCGGGTTGGAATGCTAACGGGCGATATTCCACAGAAAAAACGTCTTTCACTGCTTGATAATTTCACTAAAGGCAATTTGGACATTTTAGTGGTAACTGATGTGGCTGCTCGTGGATTGCATATCCCCGATGTAACTCACGTTTTCAATTATGACCTGCCTGATGATAAAGAAGACTACGTTCATCGCATTGGCAGAACGGGGCGAGCAGGGGAGAGCGGACATTCTATCAGCTTTGCTTGCGAGCGTTACGCGGTCAATTTACCAGCTATAGAAGATTATATTGGACACCAAATTCCAGTGAGCCAATATGATAAACAGGCTTTGTTACCTCTGCCAAAAATTAATCGTTCAAAGAGTAGAAATACCTTTGTAGCGAGAAGAAATGGGCATAAGTAATTAATTATTTTTAAGAAGAGAATCAAATATGGGTTTATATAATATTGCTCAGACAGAATCAGGCAAAGTTATCTCGCTTAACGCAAAAATGGCAAACCGACACGGTTTAGTGGCTGGGGCAACAGGTACAGGTAAAACCGTTACGTTACGAAAATTAGCGGAAGCCTTTAGTGATGACGGCGTGCCGGTATTTTTGGTTGATGTAAAAGGCGATCTCTCAGGCCTAGTACAAGCGGGCAGTTTTTCCGGAAAAATTGTAGAACGCATTGAAATGTTCAACTTAGGTGGTGAAGATTACTTAAATGGTTATCCTGTATCCTTCTGGGATGTATTCGGTGAAACAGGGATCCCACTTCGTACAACCATTTCTGAAATGGGGCCAATGTTACTTTCCCGTTTACTTAATTTAAACGACACCCAAGAGGGCTTATTAAATCTTGTTTTCCGTGTTGCAGATGATCGTGGATTGCTTTTAATTGATTTAAAAGATCTTCGTGCATTACTTAAATTTGTGGCAGAAAATGCGAAAGAGTTCCAAGTGGAATACGGTAATGTATCGGCAGCAAGTGTGGGGGCGATTCAACGGGCATTGCTAAGACTTGAAAACGAAGGGGCGGATAATTTATTTGGTGAGCCTGCGTTAGATCTACACGATTGGATTCAAACTCGCAACGGACGTGGTGTAATCAATATTTTAAACTCTGAAAAACTCATTAATTCGCCAAGAATGTATGGAGCTTTCTTACTTTGGTTTATGGCGGAGCTATTTGAGAATTTACCTGAAGTAGGCGATCCTGAAAAACCGAAGTTTGTGTTGTTTTTTGATGAAGCTCACTTACTATTTGATGGGGCACCAAAAGTGCTAGTGGATAAAATTGAACAGGTTGTTCGTTTAATTCGCTCGAAAGGTGTTGGGGTTTATTTTGTTACGCAAAATCCACTCGACTTACCTGATTCAGTATTAGGGCAGCTTGGTAATCGTATTCAACATGCACTCCGTGCTTTCACACCTCGTGATCAAAAAGCGGTAAAATCAGCGGCAGAAACTTTCCGAGCGAATAAAGAGGTAAATGTGGTAGAAGCCATCACGCAACTTGGTGTGGGGCAAGCGTTGGTTTCGGTGCTAGATGAAAAAGGTATGCCAACGCCTGTAGAAATTGCCTATATCTATCCACCAAAAAGCCAATTAGCTCCATTAGCCACAGGCGAACGTGATAGTTTAGTGAAGCAAGATGATCTCTATCATCACTACAGCCAATATGTCGATAATGAATCTGCGTTTGAATTACTTAATGCGAAAGCAGAAGCAATTAAAGCAGAGCAGGCTGTGGCAGAAGAAGCAAACAATGACTTCTTTGGCGGTATTCTCTCTTCCATTTTTGGCTCGAAGAAGAAAAAAGATCAATCGATTACCGAACAAGTGGTTAGCCAAGTGGCGCATTCAGTTGGCAGAAACTTACGCAACCAAGTCACCAAACAAATTATGCGTGGTATTTTAGGTGCGATCACCAAAAAATAAATTGTAAATTATAAGAAGAATAAGACTGCTTGTTTAGCTTAACAAGCGGTCTTTTTTCCACTTATTTTTGCAATGCCTGTTTGATGGCATCGAGCAATACTTCTGGTGGCTGAGCCCCTGATACGCCGAGTTTTTCATCAATCACAAAAAACGGCACGCTATGAATGCCATATTTATGAGCCATACGTTCATCTTCCCGCACTTCGTGTCCGAAATCATCGCCAGTCAGTAGTTGAGCGACTTCATCACGATCTAAGCCGATCTCTAAGGCTAATTCCATCAGCTCGGTGCGTTTGGCTAAAATTGTATTATCGGTAAAGTAAGCCTTGAATAAACGCTCAATCATCGCTTCACCGAAACCTTTAGTTTCAGCAAATTTTGCCAAGCGATGAGCCTCAAAGGTGCGAGTGTATTGGGTGGTGCGGTAACGCAAATCTAGCCCAGCTTGTTTGCCGGCTTGTTCCACATAACGAATCATTTCATCAGCTTGTTCTGCGGTTTTTTGATATTTCCGCATTAGGCGTTGCTGAATATCTCCCTCCGGTTCGCCGTTAGCGTGCGGATCAAGCTCAAAGGCTCGGAAAACCACTTCAACCTCGCCTTCAAATTGGGCTAGGGCTTGCTCTAAGTGGCGTTTGCCGATGTAACAAAACGGGCAGGCATAATCTGACCAAACTTCAATTTTCATATATTCTCCTTAAAATAGGATAAACTCTCTTACTTGGAAGCCCACTTCCACTTGTTCGCCAATTTTCAGCTCTTGAGACTGATAAGTTACAATCTCAATGCCTTTAATTTCAACCTGGTAGCGGTAGTATAAGCCTAAAAACAGTTTACCTACTACCTTACCTAAACCAAGCTCGTTTGGTTTTAAGATAATCTGCTCAGGGCGGAGTAGCCATTTGTAACGCCCTTTGGTAACAGGCATCTCAGGGAAAAGACGGAATTCGCCCAGTGGACTACATAAGAGTTTATCTTCTGTTACGTTGCAGCTAAGGTAGTTTGTGCCACCTAAAAAATCCGCCACAAAAGGATTAACTGGAGAATGATATAGCTCATTTGGTTTACCGAATTGGACGATTTTACCTTGATCCATCACCGCAATTTTATCGGCAAAGGCAAAAGCCTCTTCTTTACTGTGTGTTACAAAAATAGCAGGCACATTTTGGCTTTTTAAGATCTGTTTGATTTCTTGAATCATCGCATAGCGAGTTTGGCTATCGATATTGGAAAATGGCTCATCTAACAGTAATAATTCAGGTTGGCAGGCTAATGCACGGGCAATCGCGACACGTTGCTGTTGTCCGCCTGAAAGCTCGTGTGGGAAACGGCTTTCAAAGCCTTGTAAATGCACCACTGACAGCATTTTTTCGGTCATCGCTTTCTGCTCGTCTTTTGGCAGTTTAGATAAGCCGAATTGAATGTTATCCGCCACAGTTAAATGCGGAAATAGAGCGTAATCTTGGAAAATCAGCCCGATTTTGCGTTCTTCCACCGCCTTGCTTTTTAGGCATTGCCCCGCAAGATGAATATCGCCCTGTTCAATCGGCAACAAACCCGCAATCGCTTTGAGTAGTGTGGTTTTTCCACAGCCACTTGCCCCAAGCAGGCAGATAATTTCATTTTGATTAACGGCAAGGTTGAGCTTTTGTAACACCTTTGTGTTGCCGAAATTGAGGTTGAGGTTTTGTATTTTTAATATCGACATAAGATTTTTTTCGTAGGGGTGGGTCCTGTGCCCGCCTGAATAACTAAGATGATTTACGGGCGGGCACAGGACCCGCCCCTTGT
>NZ_JBGTYX010000034.1:0-12258 GCF_041807785.1 Mannheimia sp. E30BD | reverse complement strand
TTGAGCTATATTTGAAAGAATGCGAATGGCGTTTTAATCACAGTGACTTAAAATCTCAAATATTCCTTTTAAAACAATTGGTTAAAGGGGGTTTAGATTAGTTATCTAGGACAGCCCCTTAAACAAAATCCATTTTTTTATATTGAAACGAATCTTAGTTCTGGAGCATATAAAATAAATAAATCGTTTATCTAAATGTTTTTTTACATTCAGCTCAATTTCTTTTAATTTTTGGATAATTAATGTTCTCGTATTAATCTTGTCATTTAGTTGATTAGGAAATACGATTAAGTCGTACCAAAATTTGTGACATTCATCAAGAGTGATAATCCACTTTTTATCTGCATTTTGGTAGAAACTGTTAGTATTTAAAAAATTAAAATTCCCCCTATTCATAATTGCTCCTTTCAAAATATAGGATGACTTACACCATCTAATTTATAAACTACAAAAGCGGTCAAATTCCGTCAAAAATTTGCAAAATTTTAAGAAAATCCAACGCTTGTACTATTTCTTAAAGCTTTCCAAACGCTTTATCCGCAGCCTCTAGCGTGCGGGCAATATCTTCGTCTGTGTGAGCTAAAGACATAAATCCAGCCTCGAATGCAGATGGGGCTAAATATACGCCTTGTTCTAACATTAGGTGGAAGAAACGGTTGAATTTAGCAGCGTCGCATTTCATCACTTCTTGGAAGTTGGTTACCGCTTTTTGTTCAGTGAAGAATAAACCGAACATTCCGCCAACGTATTGCACCGTTAATGGCGCATTGTGCTTATCTGCCAGAGCTTTAAAGCCTTCAGTGAGATTTTTGGTTTTTTCCGCTAAAATAGTTTCATTACCCGCTTTTGATAATTCGGTTAGGCACGCTAAACCTGCTGCCATTGCAATCGGGTTGCCGGAGAGTGTGCCGGCTTGGTAAACCGGGCCGGTTGGGGCGATATATTCCATAATCTCTTTTTTACCTCCAAATGCTCCCACCGGCATTCCGCCGCCGATAATTTTTCCGAGTGTGGTTAAATCTGGTGTCACACCGTAGTAAGATTGAGCCCCACCAAGTGCGACACGGAAGCCGGTCATCACTTCATCAATAATAAACACTGCACCATATTGCGTGCAAAGTTCACGCAAGCCTTGTAAAAAGCCCTCTTGTGGAGGAATACAGTTCATATTGCCTGCAACAGGTTCAACAATTAAGCAAGCAATATCATTTGGATATTGTTCAAATGCCGCTTTTACTGAATCTAAATCGTTGTAAGTGCAGGTAAGTGTGTGCTTAGCGAAATCCGCAGGCACGCCTGGCCCACTTGGCTGGCCAAGTGTTAAAGCTCCAGAACCTGCTTTTACTAATAGTGAATCTGAATGCCCATGATAGCAACCTTCAAATTTGATAATCTTATCTCGCCCTGTGTAGCCTCGAGCTAAGCGAATGGCAGACATTGTTGCTTCTGTGCCAGAACTTACCATTCTAACCATTTCAATTGATGGCACTAATTTGCAGACTAATTCCGCTAGGGTAATTTCTGCAGCGATTGGAGCACCAAAGCTCAAGCCGTTTGGTACGGCTTTTAGCACCGCATCAATAATGGCTGGGTGGTTATGCCCTAGCACCATTGGGCCCCAAGAGCCAACATAGTCGATATATTGTTTGCCGTCGCTGTCGGTAATATACGCACCTGCGGCTTTCTCAATAAAAACAGGCGTGCCACCTACACCTTTAAATGCACGAACAGGGGAGTTTACGCCTCCCGGGATCACTTTTTGAGCTTGTTCAAATAGTTGTTCTGAAACAGACATATCAATTCCTTATTTTTAATTACAAAAATTCCCCACTATTGTAATGAAAATGCTCTCTTTTCGCTAAAAAATTTTACGATTTTATTGCCTTGTGCTATTCTGCGTACTTATTTTCGGACTCATTTTTGAGGTAATCCCTGTATGTGGCTTACTTTTCTAACGGTTTTTATTGTATCGTTTCTCGCCTTAATTGTGATGCGACCAGTAGCGGAATTTGTCGGTTTAGTGGATAAACCAAACTTTCGTAAACGCCATCAAGGCTTAATTCCGTTAATTGGTGGTATCGCATTATTTATTGGTAATCTCGCCTTTTATTTTATGCAGTGGCAAGATATGCGGCTGCCGGAACTTTACCTCACCGCTGTGACCATTTTGCTGATTATTGGCGTGTTAGATGACCGCTTTGACATCAGCCCGTTACTGCGTGCCGGAATTCAAGCGGCATTAGCTGGAGCGATGATTTACAGCGGTTTATCGCTTAGTAGTTTAGGGCAGATTATTGCTCCGTTTAGCATTGAGCTGGGCTGGCTTGGTATTGTGTTTACCGTGTTCATCACCATTGGTGTGATTAACGCTTTCAATATGGTGGATGGGATAGATGGCTTATTAGCTGGGCTTTCAAGCGTAAGTTTCGCCGGGCTTGGCACATTGATGTTTATTAAAGATGAGCCAACATTAGGCTATTGGTGTTTCGCTCTCATTTTTGTCTTACTACCGTATGCAATGTTCAACTTAAGTCTATTCGGGGCAAAATGGAAAGTGTTTATGGGCGATTCAGGCAGTATGCTGATCGGCTTTACTATTATTTGGATTTTGTTACTAAGCACCCAAGGACAAGGCTCGCCAATTAGCCCAATTACAGGATTATGGCTGATTGCCGTACCGCTGATTGATATGGTGGCGGTAATTATCCGCCGTTTGAAAAAAGGTAAAAGTCCGTTCAAACCTGACCGCTTGCACCTACACCATTTAATGATGCGAGCAGGGCTGACCTCTCGCCAAGCATTATTGGTGATTACCCTCTGGGCAGGATTCTGTTCCACCATTGGGGTATTAGGCGAGGTGTATTATTGGAATCAGTGGGTGATGATGCTAATGTTTATCGGGCTGTTTTTCCTATACGCCTATTCCATTACCCACGCTTGGCGTGTCACCCGTTTTGTTCGCCGTTTAAAACGCCGTGCAAAACGTAGCAAACAACTTTAAAGGATATGTTGTGAAAACCTTATTTTATCGACTTTTAGTGCTGATTTTATTTGCTGCTATCGGGGCAGGTGCCGGTTATGGGTTGAGTTATACTCAATCTGAAAAATGGAAAGTGACTGCTCAATTTGAGCAACCGACTATTCCCGATTTAGGCAATTACTACTCGTTACTTTCCACCTACCATTTTTTGAATAGTAATAGCCAAGAAGCGAATAGCCAAACGGCACAGCAACAGGCAAGTGAGCAGGTTTATGCGGAATTTAAACGCAACCTCACGTCCGCCGACTTGCTTCAAGCCTATTTGCTACAAACAGAAGCGGTGAAATTAAAAGCTCAGGTTGCAAAGAAATCACCGGCGGTGGTGGCGGCTGAATTAGTTGAACAATTCCGTTTTGAAAAAGATATGGCAACTTCGGCAGATAATGTCAGCTTAATTGCAGAAAATGCGGAAGAGGCTCAAAAATTATTAGCCGATTTTATTCCGTTGGTAAACACCCAAGCTCGAGATAAATTAAACGCCGATTTAATTGCGAAATGGAAGGTGTTGTTCCAGCAAATTAAAAGTGCGTCAGAGTTAAATATTGGGGCGAAAGGTAATCAAGATTGGGCTGCTAAACTGCAAATGATGCGTTCGGTTCAGCCGCTAGATAACCAATTAAAAGCCTACCGTTTAGTAAAATCGCCAGCTGTTCCGTTAAAATCGGAATCGCCGGATCGTTTGTTTTGGCTAATGATTGGGGCATTAAGTGGCTTACTGCTGGGCTTTATGCTTAGCTTTGCGGTGAAAGCGAAAGTCCAACCTGCGGAAATTTAATCTAAAATGGCACACAATTTAGTGTGCCATTTCTCTTTGTAACTGATGATGAGTAAAACTGAATTTAACACTATTTGTATTCTGGGTTTAGGCTATATCGGGCTGCCGACCGCAGTTGGTTTTGCTAATGCAGGCAAGAAAGTGATTGGAGTGGATATTAATGAGCAAGTAGTAGCCAGCCTTAATCAAGGTAAAATCCATATTATTGAGCCTGATTTGCAAGCAGCCTTTACACAAGCGGTCGAAAATGATCATTTTTTTGCAACTCGAACAGCTGAGGCGGCTGATGCCTTTATTATTGCCGTGCCAACACCGCTACTAGAAAAGCAGCCCGATCTCTCCTATATTAAAAACGCTGCTTTAGCCATCGCCCCTTATTTACGCAAGGGGAATTTGGTGGTGTTGGAATCTACCTCGCCTGTTGGTACAACAGAAAAATTAGCCGAATGGCTAAGCCAAGCTCGCCCTGATTTAATCTTTCCAGCCGATGTACATATTGCCTACTGTCCAGAACGTGTTTTACCCGGCAGAATAATGACTGAATTGGTGGAAAACAACCGCATTATTGGCGGTTTAACCTCTGAATGTAGCCAACAAGCGGTCGATTTATACCAAATTTTTGCAAAAGGGAATTGCATTACAACCCAAGCACGTACGGCGGAAATGTGTAAGCTGGTGGAAAATAGCTTTCGTGATGTAAATATCGCTTTCGCCAATGAGCTTTCAATGATTTGTGATGAGTTGGATATTAGCGTATGGGAGTTAATCGAGCTTGCCAATCAGCATCCAAGAGTGAATATTCTACAACCCAGTGCAGGTGTGGGCGGACATTGCATTGCGGTTGATCCTTGGTTTATTGTTTCCCAATCGCCTAAATTATCCCGTTTAATTCGCACCGCACGAGAAGTGAACGATGCTAAACCCCAATGGGTGTTAGAAAAACTAAAAGCTCTTGTAGCGGATTGTGTGATAGAGAAAGATTGCAAACCAAGCGAGCTAACTATTGCTTGCTTCGGCTTGGCGTTCAAGCCCGATATTGATGATTTGCGAGAAAGCCCAGCCCTTGCGATTACCCAGCAAATCGCACAATGGCACAAAGGCAAAGTGCTGGCGATTGAGCCGAATATTCAGATGTTATCGTTAGAAAATGTAACATTGGTCGATACAGATACGGCTATGGCTCAAGCAGATATTATTGTGTTATTGGTTGATCATACACCCTTTAAACAAATTCCCGTTGAACACGTTCAGCAAAAACATCTTCTTGATTGCCGAGGAGTATGGCTAAGATGATCACACCTGATAAATGGCTCTCTGATTTTTTCGGTAGAGAAATTGTGCAAGCGAAAGTAGCGGCTGATGATTTTGCTCAAATCGGCCAACTGCAAAAACAAGGTTTTGTATTTGTAGAAGGCGAATTAGAATTTGCCTTAGAGCTTGCAAAATTTTCGCAAAATTCGACCGCTTGTAGTCAGGCTACGATGGCTGATTTACCCGAATTGATCTCATTATTTGGTTCAGCTTTTCCGAATAGTCGTTTCCGCTCTCCCTATTTTTCGAGAGAGGAAAATCAACGTTTTTATCAAACTTGGATTGAAAATGCAGTAAAAGGTGAATTTGATGATATTTGCCTGATGAAACGAAATGAGCTGAGGCAATTTCAAGGAGCAGTTACCGTTCGTTTATTAGAAGGAAAGCAAGCCAAAATTGGTTTACTGGCGGTTGAGCCTCGTTTTCAGCAACAAGGTGTTGGTGGTAAGTTGTTGCACACTGCAATCGGCTGGGCGAAGCAACAACATGCGGAGAAGTTAATTGTTTCTACGCAAAGTAATAATCTGAAAGCGGCTCGGTTGTATCAGTCTGCAGGGGCAAATTTACAAGCGGTCTATTATTGGTTTTATTGCCCCTATCTCTGAAAAATATTTCTGAACGAAATATTTTTCGGTCTCTATCCCACAAGGGGAGAGAGCTTTATTTTCTAATAAATTAACAAGTTATGAAATTTAATTTTATCCCCTTTAACCAACCACCGATTGTCGGCACGGAACTTAGTTATATCCAACAAGCAATGGCAAGTGGAAAGCTATCGGGCAATGGTAAATTTACCCATTTATGTGAACAATGGTTGGAGCAAAACCTTATGCACAGCAAGGTGCTACTCACGCCTTCTTGCACCGCAGCGTTAGAAATGGCAGCCATTTTACTCAATATTCAGCCTGATGATGAAGTGATAATGCCAAGCTATACTTTTGTTTCCACCGCAAATGCCTTTGTACTGCGTGGGGCAAAAATTGTGTTTGTAGATATTCGCCCCGATACGATGAATATTGATGAAAACCAAATTGAGCAAGCTATCACGCCTAAAACCAAAGCGATTGTGCCGGTTCATTATGCAGGTGTAGCGTGCGAAATGGATAAAATTATGGCGATTGCCGAAAAGCACGGGCTTTATGTGGTGGAAGATGCCGCGCAAGCGGTGAATGGGTTTTATCAAGGCAAGGCATTAGGCTCAATCGGGCATATTGGTTGCTATAGTTTCCACGAAACCAAAAACTACTCGGCAGGGGGCGAAGGTGGGGCAATCGTGCTTAATGATCCGAAATTGATCGATCGATCTGAGGTCTTACGAGAAAAAGGCACGGATCGTAGCAAATTCTTTCGAGGTGAAGTGGATAAATACTGTTGGCAGGATATTGGCTCAAGCTTTTTAATGTCGGAAATTCAAGCCGCCTATTTGTATGCTCAGCTTGAAGTGGCAGATAAAATTAACCAAAAGCGATTAACGCTATGGCAGAACTATTTCCAAGCCTTTTTGCCGTTAGTTCAAACAGGCAAAGTTGAACTACCTAAAGTAAATGCGAATTACCAACACAACGGACATCTATTCTACTTAAAATTAAAAGATGTGAGCGAACGAACTACTTTCATTGAGTTTATGAAAGCCCAAAATATCTTAACAGTATTTCATTATATACCTTTGCATTCTAGTCCAGCAGGGCAGAAGTTCAGCAGGTTTAGCGGAGAAGATCATTTTACGACAAAAGAAAGTGAGCGGTTGGTGAGATTGCCATTGTTTTATAATTTGAACGAAAAGGATCAAGATAGGGTTATTCAAGCAGTGATCGCTTTCTTTAATCAATAAAAAACGGCTGAGTATTTCAGCCGTTTTTTTACTATAATTTTTCTTTACTATGAATAGTAAAGCTCAAATTCTACTGGGTGTGGAGTCATATTTACACGCTCAACCTCTTTGCGGCGAATACCGATGTAAGCCTCAATAAAATCTTTTGTGAACACGCCACCTTGTGTTAAGAACTCGAAATCGTTGCTTAACGCATCAAGTGCATCGCCTAAAGAAGAAGCTACGGTTGGAATATCTTTTAATTCTTCTGGCGGTAGGTCATATAAGTTTTTATCCATTGCATCGCCCGGGTGGATTTTGTTGATCACACCATCTAAGCCAGCCATTAACAATGCGGCAAAGCAAAGGTAAGGGTTTGCCATTGGATCTGGGAAACGAGCTTCCACACGAGTTGCTTTCGGGCTGGTTACCGCAGGAATACGGATTGACGCTGAACGGTTACTTGCCGAATAAGCTAATAATACAGGTGCTTCAAAACCCGGTACTAAACGTTTGTATGAGTTAGTAGTGGGGTTAGTGAAAGCATTTAATGCTTTAGCGTGTTTGATGATACCACCGATGTAATAAAGCGCTGTTTCCGATAAACCGGCATACTTGTCGCCCATAAAGACGTTTTTGCCGTCTTTGCTTAATGACATATTACAGTGCATACCCGAGCCGTTATCGCCAGCGAACGGTTTTGGCATAAAGCACGCCGTTTTGCCGTGTTCTACTGCCACATTTTGCACGATATATTTGTAAATTTGGGTTTCATCCGCTTTTAAGGTTAAGCTGTTAAAACGAGTTGCAATTTCGTTTTGTCCCGCAGTTGCTACTTCGTGGTGGTGAGCTTCAATCACCAAGCCCATTTCTTCCATTAATAAGCACATTTCAGAACGAATGTCGTGGGCGGTATCAATAGGGGCAACGGCACAGTAACCACCTTTTTTCAGAGGACGATAACCATTATTGCCATCTTCAAATTTACGGTTGGTGTTCCAAGCAGCTTCTATATCATCAATTTTATAAGATACGTTGTTCATTTCGGTGCTGAAACGCACATCGTCAAATAAGAAGAATTCTGGTTCAGGCCCGAACATTACGCTATCCGCAATACCTGTCGATTTTAAGTAATTTTCAGCACGAGTTGCGATGGAGCGTGGGTCACGGTCGTAAGACTGCATTGTGTTAGGGTCGTAAATTGAACAGCGGATAGTGAGGGTAGGAATACGAGCGAAAGGATCAACCACAGCGGTTTCGGCGATTGGCATTAAAAGCATATCGGCTTTATTAATTGCCTTCCAGCCCTCAACGGATGAGCCATCGAACATTTTGCCTTCCTCAAATAAGTCTTCAAGATCGTTGGCAACTAAACTCACTGGCAGCGATACGCCGTGTTCTTTACCTTTAATGTCGGTAAATTTTAATAAGACAAATTTAATATCATTGTCTTGAATGAGTTTAGAGACATTTGCGATTGCGTTTGACATAGTAAAATAAGTCCTCGTTGGGAGAAATGAATAAGAAAAAACTTGGCTATCATAGCATTTTTTAAGGCGGTTTACACAAAAGAAGTTTCAGTAAAATTGTAAATTTTTGTTAAAATCAATATGGTTGAATGATTTGGAGGAAATAGCGTTATGAAGCCGATTTATCATATTTTAGGTTCGGATATTCCGCATCATAATCAGCGTGTTTTAACCTTTTTTCAACAAGAACTGTTACCGACTTTGCCTGCATCTTCCCATTATTTTTATGTGATGGGAGAGAGTGCGATAAAGTCCAAATTTTCTCATTTAGAGATAGCGACTTTTACTTCTCAACAAGCAATAGTCAAAGCGATAATTGCAAAAAATCAGCAAAATCCGACCGCTTGTTTTCTTTTACACGGTCAATTTAATGTGTGGATTTGGCTTGCCATTGGGTTAGGAAAGTTGTCAACTGAAAATATTATTTGGCATATTTGGGGAGCGGATTTATACGAAGTTTCGACTGCTTGGAAATTTCGGCTGTTTTACCCAATTAGGCGATTTGCTCAACGCAAGTTAAAGCAGATCTGGGCAACAAAGGGAGATCTGGATTACTTCTGGCGGAAAATAAGAAAGAGATCGGAGAAAGATCAGGTAATCTATTTTCCAACGAAATTACCTGATCAGCACAGAGTGCAAACCATTAAAAATGATCGACTAACTATCTTGCTAGGCAATTCAGGCGATCCCTCTAATAACCATATTCCAGCCCTAAAGGAAATTTATAAAGGTTTGGGTGAAGATATACGAATAATTATTCCAATGGGTTATCCTGCGAATAATGAACATTACATTCAGCAGATTGAGACGGAGAGCAAGCGGTTATTTTTAGCGGAAAATTTGCAAATTCTGCGAGATAAATTAGATTTTGACGCATATCTTGCATTGCTTGCAGAGTGCGATCTCGGCTATTTTAATTTTGAACGCCAGCAAGGCATTGGTACGATTTGCTTGTTGATCCAACAGCATATTCCTTGTGTATTACACCCGAATAATCCATTTTGTTTGGATATGCAGGCAGAAAATGTGCCTTATTTGTTGGCGGAAAATCTAACGTATTCACACATTCAAGCAACCAAACAACAACTAGAGAATATAGATAAAAATAACATTGCGTTTTTTCCGCAAACTTATCTGAAATTATGGCAAACGCATTTAACTGAATTGATACATAATGAATAATTTACTACTTCTTGGCGGATTTTACCTTGTTTCCGTTGGGTTATTTCTAACCGCACTCTATCGGCTTTATCAGAAATCGGGCTTTTCTTTCCATTTACTGTTCAGTCTGATCTATTTTATTACCTTTTATTCGGGCTTTCCGTTTTCGCTCGCAATGGCGTTAGGCTTTGATTACTCGTTGCCAAACATTGAACATCAATGGTTGGTGTTTATTACCGGTGGAGTAGGTTATTTGATTTATACGGTTGTCTATTCGTATTGTTGCCGTTTTTCAATGCCGTCTGAGTCAAAATCTGCAAATTCTCAAGCAAAAATGACCGCTTGTATGCTGGCGATAGTAGCGATTTCAACGTTATTTTATTTCCTTTATTTAAATGGCTTATTATTCTTTAAATTAGAAAAATATAGCCAACTATTTGCTAAAGATTGGGTAGTGCTTTCAGCTTTAAAACGCTTTTTCTACTTTTTATTGCCAGCGTTACTGATTTTCTTTTTCTTATATAAGAGCAAAAAAGCGTGGTGGTCGGTACTGGTTATCGGCGGATTATTTGGCTTATTGACCTATTTTGCCGTAGGCGGCACAAGGGCAAATTTAGCATTGGCGGTAGCGTTTTTCTTATTGATTGGTTTACAGCAAAAGTATCTTTCTCTATCAACGTTGGTCTGGTTTGGGTTAAGTGGTGTAATTGCAATGTTCTTCTTAGCGCTTGCTCGCTACAAATTGGAATTGTCTGCCAGTGAAACACTCTACACTTTCTTATATTTAAGCCGAGACACCTTCTCGCCTTGGGAAAATCTTGCTCGCTTATTATCTTCTGATGTGGAATATCAAGGCTTAATGCCGATTGTACGAGATTTCTATGTCTATATTCCGCAATCTGTTTGGCAAGAACGCCCCGATATCGTGTGGAATACGGCGAATTATTTCACCAAAGTAATTTTGGGTAACCATTCAGGCTTGGCAATTTCGCCTACTTTATTAGGCTCTTTCTATATTATGGGGGGATTTGGGGCGATTGCGGTTGGAATGACGGTTGTAGCGTTCTTAATTAAACTACTCGATAACTTTTTTACTTATGGAAAAGCAGTCAATTCCGCATTAATTCAGGCTTACTGTTTTGGTAATTTGTTTAACTTAATTATATTAGTCCGAGAGGGAATGGACGCTTTCGTCTCTCGCTTCCTCTTTTTTACGGTTGTATTTGTGGCTTGTTGGTGGTTGGCCAAGCTAATAGGTGGAAAACGCGATGGCAGATAAAGTGATTATTCGAGGCATTGAGTTACAAGCGGTCAAAAATCTGGAAATTTTTGCAAATCTCTTAATGAATGAGCAGGGCATTCAACAGGGAAGGCTGATTGCGATTAATGCAGAAAAAGTGATTAATGCGGAAAAAAATCCACAGTTACGCCAAGTGATTGATGAGTCTGAGTTTAACTATGCAGATGGGATCAGCATTGTTCAATCAATAAAAAAGAAATACCCTGATATAGAAATAGAACGAATTGCTGGAGCTGACTTGTGGGAAGTGCTAATGCAAAAAGCAGGAAAGCTAAGTGTACCTGTTTTTTTAGTGGGCAGCACTGCAGAGAATGTAAAGCTAGTTGAAGCAAAGTTAGCAAAATGGAATGTAAATATTGTCGGCACGCATCACGGCTATTTTAATATGGAAGATGAAAGTAGTCTCATTGAACAAATCAAGCAAAGTGGGGCAAAGTTTGTTAGTGTTGCAATGGGAACGCCAAAGCAAGAACTATTTATTCAAAAAGCATATAGAAACTATCCGCAAGCTCTCTATATGGGGGGAGGTGGTACTTACGATGTTTTTACAGGCAAGACAAAAAGAGCGCCTAAAATTTGGCAGAAATTAGGATTAGAGTGGTTATATCGCTTATTACGTCAGCCTACACGCTGGCAACGGCAACTTAATTTACTTAAATATGCTTATTATTATGTAACGAATCAGCTCTAAAAATCGGCATATTTGCTATTTATTACACGTTTTGAATAAAATAAAATCAAACAATAGCTTTTTTTGAAATTTTTTGAAAAAGTGCTAGACAAGGGAAACGGAAATCTATAATATACGCCTCCGTTGCGACGCACTAAGTTAAACGATGTAAATCGAAGCGTTCGTAGCTCAGTTGGATAGAGCGTTGGCCTCCGGAGCCAAAGGTCGCAAGTTCGAATCTTGTCGAGCGCGCCAGTTGCTAACGCAGCACTATCAACCCTATGGTGGCTATAGCTCAGTTGGTAGAGCCCTGGATTGTGATTCCAGTTGTCGTGGGTTCGAATCCCATTAGCCACCCCATTTAAATATACTCTTATGAGTAACTGACGGCGAGTAGCGCAGCTTGGTAGCGCAACTGGTTTGGGACCAGTGGGTCGTAGGTTCAAATCCTATCTCGCCGACCAATTTTATTTTCGTTCTTTAACAATTTATCAGACAATCTGTGTGGGCACTTGTTGATTGACTTGATTTAAAACTATTTTTTTAATTTTGAAGTCTTAATAGGTGCTAACTAGAAATTCATTATTTAGTGATTTTTTTATGTCAGCAGTATTGAGCGATTAAACTTTTTGAATTGAAGAGTTTGATCATGGCTCAGATTG
>NZ_JBGTYX010000033.1:0-15348 GCF_041807785.1 Mannheimia sp. E30BD | reverse complement strand
CGACAACGCAGAAGATATTTTACCGCTGGCGAAAACCTTGTCTAAAAACGGCTTGCCTGTGGTAGAAATTACCTTCCGCTCGGCAGCAGCTGAAGAGGCAATTAAATTAGTGAAGGCGAACTATCCAGAAGTATTAATTGCCGCGGGAACGGTGCTGACCAAAGAGCAAGTCCTTGCTGCCAAAAACGCAGGGGCAGATTGCATTGTCACCCCGGGCTTTAATCCTACTATCGTTAAATATTGCCAAGCGTTAGGTTTGCCTGTTACACCGGGCGTGAATAACCCAATGGCGATTGAAGCTGCTCTTGAACTTGGCATACAAGTAGTCAAATTTTTCCCAGCAGAAGCAAGTGGCGGGGTGAAAATGATTAAAGCCCTGCTTGGCCCTTACAGCAACTTACAAATTATGCCGACTGGTGGTATTTCACCGCAAAACATCAACGACTACCTTGCGATTCCGAATGTGGTGGCGTGCGGTGGCTCTTGGTTTGTGGAGAAATCGCTGATTAAAGCGCAGAAGTGGGAGGAGATTGGGAAGTTGGTAAGAGAGGTTGTGGAATTGGTAAAATAATAAAATTGCTCCACTAGGGTGATTTTATTTTATCTATTTACAAATGATACTAAACTCTTCATACTCTATTTGACGGCTATGTATTTACCCAAGGTGAAGAAACGCCAAAAGCGAATATGCCGAAAACCGGTACGGCAACCTATAACGTAGAAGGTGTGTTTGTGGCAAATGGTCACGACTCCTTAGACTCAAAAGGCCATACGCTAACTGTTGATTTTGCTAATAAAACCATAAACGGTGATGTTGCTCCAAATGTGACCATTACTAACGCTAAAATTGATGATAACGAGTTTGAAGGTACAGCAGTTTATAATGGAAAAGCCGCTGAGTTAGAAGGGCATTTCTATGGTCCAGATGCATCTGAAATTGGCGGAGCTTACAGCTCATCAAGCTTCTCTGGTGCATTTGGTGGTAAAAAACAGTAATTTTTAATTGATCTTTTTGAAAGGCTATTGAAAAATGGCCTTTTCTATTTATTAACGGCTCTCTATGATGAAAAAATCACTTTTTATTTCTTTAATGCTTACTTCTCCTCTCGCATTTGCTGACGTCACCCCAACTCAAATTCAAGAGAAAATGGATAATCAGCGAATGCAACAAAATCAATCGTTTGAGAAACCGGAGCATAAAGTTGCTCAGGTTCAGCCCAAAGTGCAACATAGCAATAAAGCGATTTCACTTTCAAGCCAAGAACTCATTCAGCAACCTGAATTATTAAATTCGGCAATGCTTATGGCATTGGTAACAGGGCATAGCGAAAATGTGGTCTTTTTATTGCCAATGTACCAAAAACTTCCTGCATCTGAGCAAAATGGAGACATCATTGCGTGGGCAAAGGCTGTTGAGGCTAAATCAACGCAAGATTACACACAATCTATTAAACTCTACCGAGAATTGCTGGCAAGTTATCCTGAAAATCAGCCAATTAGAATGCAGCTTGCGGTGACTCTTTTTGAGAATCGTGAAAATGAAGCAGCAGAAGCACAATTTCACAAATTACAAGCGGATAAATTACCGCCAGAAATTGCAAATATGATCAGTCATTATTTAGACGCAATCAGCAAGCAAGACAGATGGATATTTCAAGGTGGCTTAACCTATTTAAACGACCCGAATATCAACAATGCCCCAAACGCTGGTACAACCTATGATAGCTGGACTGCACCGAAAAAAGAATCCGCCCAAGGGGTCGGATTTCACTTTGAGGCGGATAAAAAATGGTCTTGGGGCAATGGTTTCTTCCACGAGTTTCGTTTAAGCGGAAACGGTAAATATTACTGGAACAACAAAAAATATAACGAATATTCGCTCAGAGAAAGCCTCGGCTTGGGTTATCAAAATGCGAAACAAAAAATCACCTTGTTGCCGTTTTTTGAGCAGATGTGGTATGCCGGTGGCTCTAGCCAAAGTGAAAGCACGAAACGTTACTCCAAATCGGGCGGTGTAAATACCCGTTGGCAATATTGGATTACGCCGCAGTGGCAATCCGCCATCACTTATGAATATGCCGAGCAGCGTTACACCCGCCGCCAACATTTAGACGGCAATTATCATTTTATTGCCCCGAGCCTCTATTTTTACCCTAACAGCCAACAATATTGGTTTGTGGGGGCGAATTTTAACCGCACCAGCACCCGTGATTTAGATGATAGCTTTATTCGCAGAGGTGTTTCACTGGGTTGGGGGCAAGAATGGAAGAACGGGCTTTCCACCCAATTAAGTGTGAGCTATGCTCGCAAGCAATATAGAGCTCCAATGCCAATTTTCCAAATTACTCAGCGTAATAAAGAATATGGCGTGCAAGCGAGCATTTGGCACAGAGCCTTGCATTTTAAGGGCATTACCCCTCGCTTAACGTGGCAATATAACAAGGTAAAAAGCAATCATAGCTTCTATAGTTATGACAAAAACCGTGTCTATATTGAGTTTTCACATACGTTCTAAACAAAAACGCCCCTTAAACGGGGCGGTTTCTTAGTTATTTGCTTCAACTTACTCCAACAATTTTTTCAAGCGATACAACTCGTCCAAAGCCTGTCTTGGGGTAAGTTCATCAGGCTGAAGGGCTTTCAGGGCTTTTTCAACTTCATTTTCTACTACAAGCGGTTGAATTGCTTCATTTTTTTGCAAATCAAAACCATCGGAAAACAGTAAATCCGCCTGTGGGTGTTCGTTGGCTTGTTTTGTTTGGAGGGAGATTTCCTCCAAATGTGCCAAACGCTGTTTTGCCAGTTGAATCACTTGCTTTGGTACGCCCGCCAATGCCGCCACCGCCAAGCCGTAGCTTTTGCTTGCAGCCCCTTCTTGTACCGAGTGCATAAAGGCGATAGTGTCGTTATGTTCTCTCGCATCTAAATGCACATTTGCCACGCCTTTAAGCTGATTTGGCAACCCTGTTAGCTCAAAATAATGGGTAGCGAATAGCGTTAAAGATTGCGTTTTCTTCGCCAACCATTCTGCACACGCCCACGCAAGCGATAAGCCATCGTAGGTTGAAGTTCCTCGCCCGATTTCATCAATCAACACAAGGCTATTTTCAGTAGCTTGATGAAGAATATTCGCCATTTCTGTCATCTCCACCATAAAGGTTGAACGCCCCGAAGCGAGATCATCGCTTGCTCCAATGCGAGTAAAAATCCGATCAATCGGGCCAATTTCCGCACTTTCTGCCGGCACAAAACTGCCGATATACGCCATCAACGTAATGAGGGCGATTTGTCGCATATAGGTACTTTTACCGCCCATATTCGGACCTGTTACAATCAACAAATGGCGTTGAGCGTTCAGAAATACAGGGTTGGCGATAAATGGATCTGTTAGCACCTGCTCAACCACAGGGTGTCTGCCGCCTTTGATGTTTACCGTTCTGTTTGGGCTAAAGGTTGGGCAAACATAATTTAAGCTATCTGATCGCTCGGCAAGGTTAGTCAGCACATCAAGGGTTGAAAGCACCATTGCCGCCAGTTGCAGCTCGCCTAATCGTGGCATTAAAATATCAAATAGCTCATCGTAAAGTTGTTTTTCGAGTGCAAGCGATGCCCCCTTCGCCTTTAACACCTTGTCTTCATAGGTTTTGAGTTCAGGAATAATATAGCGTTCGGCATTTTTAAGCGTTTGACGGCGAACATAGTGAATCGGAGCTTTGTGAGCCTGCCCTTGACTGATTTGAATGTAGTAACCGTGAACCGCATTAAAGCCGATTTTCAGCGAATCAATCCCTGTACTTTCACGCTCACGAATTTCCAAATTCTCTAAATACTGTGTTGCTCCATCTGAAAGCTCCCGCCATTCATCAAGTTCCGCATTGTAACCTTCGGCAATTACCCCACCATCACGAATAAGCTGTGGCGGATTTTCAATAATCGCACGTTCAAGTAAGTCGTGTAACTCGCTGAAATCAGCAAGTTGAGATAATAATTTATCTAAACTAGCGGTCAAATTTTGCGAATTTTTTGCAACTTCAGGCAGTTGTGCCAATGCGGTGCGTAAACGAGTGAGATCACGAGGGCGAGCCGAACGTAAAGCAACACGAGCCAAAATTCGCTCCATATCGCCCACTTGTTGCAACAAGGGCTGAAGTTCTCCAACTCTATCGTGCTGAATAATCGCCCCTATGGTCTGCTGTCTTTCTTGTAGTTTGGCATAATCTCGAATCGGCTGATGAATCCAACGCTTGAGCAAACGGCTTCCCATTGGGGTAACGCATTTATCTAATACCGCAGCCAGCGTGTTTTCCGTGCCACCTGCCAAATTTTGCGTAAGCTCTAAATTGCGGCGAGTGGCAGCATCTAATAACACCGTATCGCTATGTTGAAATAATTTGATTGAAGTAATATGTGGCAATGCCGTACGCTGGGTTTCTTGTGCATAATGCAACACACAACCTGCGGCACAAAGAGCCACTACCGCTTTCTCCACCCCAAACCCTGCAAGGCTTTGTGTGCCAAATTGACGATTTAACAGTTGAATTGCCGTCACCAGCTCAAATTCCCACACAGGACGGCGGCGTAAGCCTTTGTAATTGTTTAAAATGCCTGCTGCAGAAAAATCTTCCGCATATAGAATTTCTGCAGGTTGCAAACGTTGCAATTCTGCTGATAATGCCTCTTTATTTGGCAATTCGCTGATTAAAAACCGCCCGGAAGTCATATCAAGCGAGGCGATCGCAAAAGTGCCTTTTTCTTCATACACCGCCGCCACTAAATTATCTTGGCGTTCAGGCAGTAATGCCTCATCACTCACCGTTCCCGGCGTAACAATTCTAACCACTTTTCGCTCAACAGGCCCTTTTGAGGTGGCTGGGTCGCCTACTTGCTCACAAATTGCCACGCTCTCACCCAATGCGACTAGCTTTGCCAAATACCCTTCCACAGCGTGATACGGCACACCCGCCATTGGAATTGGCTCGCCTGCCGATTGCCCACGTTTAGTGAGAGAAATATCCAACAACGTCGCCGCTCGTTTCGCATCATCATAAAACAACTCGTAAAAATCTCCCATTCGGTAGAAAAGTAGAATGTCTGGATTTTGAGCTTTGAGTTGCAAATATTGCACCATCATTGGCGTGTGGGAGGAAAGATCTTTCGTCATCGGGTGTTTAAGTAGTTAGAAATCATTGCCGTTAGTTTAGCAGATTAAGCAATGGGAAAAAACAAGCGGTCTTATTTGGCAAAAAATTTGCAAATTATAAAAACCATTTGTGATGAACTTTACTCCAAACCTACAGTCCTAAATGACAGTTTTTTTAATAATTTTCCTCTTTTTTATTTTAAGGGTTTCCAATGAAAGTATTAAAAACATTATTAGCATTAGGTGCTGCGATGGCAGTTTCAGCAACATCATTTGCTGAATCCGTATCTGTAAGACCTGCAACAACCGAAGAACTCATCAATGCAACTAAAGCATCTGTAGCACAAAAAGCTGCGGAAGTTAAAGAAAATACGAAAGTAAAAGCGAAAGAAGTTAAAGAGAGCGTTACCCAAAAAACGGAAACTGTTAAAGCTAAGGTGGGTACTGCAACCGAAAACGCAAAAGTGAAAGCAGAAGCTGCAAAAGTCGCAACCGTTGAAAAAGCAGCAACTGCAAGAGAAACCTTAAACTCAGCTAAAGCTGCCACAACCGAAAAAGTATCAGCAGTAAAAGCAACAGCGGCTGAAAAAACGATTACAGTGAAAAAATCACAAAAAGTAAACATCAACAAAGCAAGCGAAGAAGAGCTTCAGTCTTTAGCAGGTATTGACGAAGCGAAAGCAAAAGCTATCGTGAAATATCGTAAAAAAGCAGGCAAGATCAAAAGCGCTACTGAATTATCTAATATTTCGGGTATTAACGATACAACAGTTGAAAAAGTGGCGCCATACTTAACCTTCTAATCGTTACAAGCGGTTGTTTTCTTGCAAAATTTTGCGAAAAAACTACCGCTTGTTCATTCATCATCTTGTTTTATCAAAAACAATCCCCATCTACTTCTGCGTATTTATTTTTTAATACAGAATTCAATTAACAAAAGGAACAAAAAATGGCATTAGATTTCAATTCAGTTACATTAGACTCAGTAGAATCAAAAGGCGGTTACGGTATCGGTTTACAAATCGGTCAGCAGCTTTTAGGCAGCGGTATGGACGTAAACGCAGAAGCGGTTGCTCGTGGTATTTTTGATGTATTAAACAATAATGAGCCTGCAATCGACATTAACGAAGTAACAACCGCATTACAAGAATTAGGTCAGCGTGCAGAAGCGGCTCAGTCAGAAGCATTTAAAGCCATTGATGCGGAAAATAAAGCGTTCCTAGAAGAGAACAAAAAAGCAAACGGCGTAATCGTAACCGACAGCGGTTTACAATACGAAATTTTAACTAAAGGTACTGGCGAGAAACCAACCGCTACTTCAACCGTGCGTGTTCACTACACGGGTTCATTAATTGATGGCACGGTATTTGACAGCTCCGTGAAACGTGGTCAGCCGGCTGAATTCCCAGTAAACGGTGTAATTCGTGGTTGGACAGAAGCATTACAATTAATGCCTGTTGGCTCAAAATGGCGTTTAACCATTCCACACGAATTAGCTTACGGCGAGCGTGGCGCTGGTGCATCAATCCCACCATTTGCAACCTTAGTATTTGAAGTGGAATTATTAGATATTCTCTAATACTCAAGCTAGAAACCTGTGAAGTATTTTCACAGGTTTTTTCTGTTTTTATCAATATAACATTATGAAAAAGAAATCGCTTATCTCTCGCTTAGTAAAAAATATTTTTGTCTTTGGTAGTTTGTTTATTGTGATTAGCCTTGTTGTAGATTGGTATCGCTCCCCTTCTGCCCCAACTCAATTTGAACAAACCGTGCATTACGACCTCCAAAATCAACCGAAAATCATCGCCCAACTCAGCCACGAAAAACCGATGTTGCTCTATTTTTGGGGAAGTTGGTGTCATTTCTGCACCGTTGTTTCGCCAAGTGTTCAGCAGCTATCTGAAGAAGGGACGGAAGTATTAGGCGTTGCGCTAAAATCAGGTGACGAAATAGAAGTAGAAACTTACCTCAATGAAAACGGTTACACCTTCTCAACCTTGAATGACCCAACAGGCGAGTTTTCTCAAGGCTGGAATATTCAAGCCACCCCGACGATTTTAATTATCAAAGATGGGAAAATTTTTAACCACACCACAGGCTACACAAGTTATTTGAGTTTGAAGTTGAGATTGTGGTTGGCTGAAGTTTTACCTTAAAATAAAGCCCTGTAAGTTTAATTTACAGGGCTTTTATATGGCTATCGTACCGTTCTACGATTAAAAAATGATAACAAATTGACCAAAAAAAAAACAATATATAATATTGTTATTTTCATTAATACAAGGAGAATTTTATGAAAAAGATAGTTCTTGCCAGCATTATTGCAGCTACCTTTGCCTTAACAGGCTGTTCTGAAAAAGATAAAGCCTACTATTTGCAAAATATTGATAAAGCAGAGGCAAAGAAAACCGAGTGTGAAAATAAAGCTAAAGAGGCTTGGAAAAAGAAAGATGAAAATGCGTTAAAAGCTCTCCAAGCAGATGCTGAATGTAACGCCGCTATTGATGCCATTAAAGAAGATCGAAAAATCAAAGCAGAGCAAGAACGCAAAGCCGCTGAAGCAAAAGCACGAGAAGAAATTGACCGTGAAAAAGCAAAAATAAAGCAAGAACTAGGGCAAGTAGATTGGAAAGCAACAGCTCACTATATTGTAAATTCAGATTGTGCTAAATATGTTAATCAATTTAGCAAAACAGGGTTTGCTGTTCCTAAAGATAACTACGCCTGTAAAGCCATTGAAGAAATCCATTTAGAAAATGTTGAACTGGGCAAAGCAGAATTAGTAAAATTCTCTTACGATGAATTACTTAAACAAGAAAAAGAGTTTTGTGCGAAAGATAAACGCCCACTTTCTGCTTGTTCCATTTGGGAAATTGCATTAGGCGAACAGGCTGAAAAAGCGTTTGAAGCTCAAGATTTACCAACCTTAGAGCAACAGAAATCTGAATACGCGATGTTCAGCGATAAAAAGCCATTAAGTGCAAAAAGAGCCTTTGAAAATGCTTTAAAAGCGAAAGAGCAAGCTGTGATTGACAACTACACGAAAAATCCTGAGCAGTTAAAGCAAGATTACAATCAATGTGTTGAGAAGGTAAAACAAATTGGCGATCACTACAGCAAACACGAACAACGTTCAGCTGTAACCAATTTTTACCCTTGCTCGCAAGCACAATCAGCTCGCCGTAAATTAGGGCTAAATTACGATAACTTCCAAACGCTAATGGAATAAAAATAAATAATATAAGCCGTTAATGAAACCTTTCACTAACGGCTTTTTCTTTGCAAAAATGGGAACAAACACTTGCGTTTGAACGTTGGCTTTGCCAACGACTCCGAAAGAGCGAGCGTAGCGAGTAATAAACCACCGCTTGTTGCTTAAACCAAAAAAATCACAGGCACTAAATTCATTGTAATCACTGTTGTAATCGACAAAATCAGCCTTGATGAGCCGAAAATAAAGCCTCGATGTGTGCCGTTGTCAAACTTCACTAATAAATTTGCCATTGCGGTTAGGGCAAAAACTTCCACCACCGTGAAAATCACGGTGTAAATATAGGCTGCGGTTAATGTGGCGAATTTTACCGCTATAAACCAAGGGGCGATAATCGCCACCGCTAACAATGGTGAAACCCAAATCAATTGTTGCTTGGTTAAGTTGATTTTACGAGAAAAAGTCGATTGCAAACTGACCGTTAAAATGCCGTTAATGAACAAGGCAATTGGCGAATGTTCTGGGGCATTCAGGACTTTATCAAACAGATACGGAAAAATAATAAAGTACGAAGATGCCACACTAAGGGGGATAAATAACATTAAGTGTGCAAATAGAAATTCTTTAGTAATGATTTCTTTAATTTGTGAAAAACGAAACTTCACACCGCCGCTAATGCCCTCCACCGCCGAGAATGGTTTCACCATAAACACAAATAACACCGCCTCTAAAATAAAGCAGATCCAAATCAGCGTTTCAATCATCTCAAATTTAATGAAAGGAATGATGATAAGCGGTGCTAACATTGAAGACATACTAGTTACTTTTAGATACTTCCCTTGTAAGCGAGTTTTTGAAGCATATTCATTGCCTGCAAGGGCAAGCAAACAAGCTCTTGCATTCGTGCCGAACAAGCAACTACCTAAGCCGAAACAGGTTGTCGCCATCAGCAAAATAATATAGTTATCTGCCGCTAAAAATAGCATATAGGCGACCACATCTAAGAAACAGCCGAGTAACATCATTTTGGCTAAACCGTAGCGATCTCCCCAAATGCCTGCCAAAATAGCTAAGGCTTGGTTGCAAAACAGCAATAATGAGAGCGAGAAAGCGATTTGTGCGTTATCTAATCCTTTTCCTTTTAAGTAAAAGAAAAACACGCTTTGCATTGAAAAAAAGGCGGTGGTGGAGATAAATCGGCGAAAAAGTAAAAGTTTTTCTAAAGACATTAAATCGAGTGAAATTGTTTAAATAAAGAACGACATTCTACTCTTTCGGCTGGATACGAGCAATCGGCTTTTGTTTTACCTTTGGGCTGGGTTTCGGTATTATAGAGCGATATGTAGGGGCTGGTCCTGTGCCTGCCCAAATATCCCTAATAAATTACGGGCGAGCACAGGACTCGCCCCTACAATGAACAAAAAAATGAAAGATACTATTGTTGCCCAAGCCACCCCGATTGGTCGTGGCGGTGTTGGGATTTTGCGAGTTTCTGGCCCATTAGCAGAAAATGTGGCTGAAGCGGTACTAGGTCAAAAATTATCGCCCCGTGTGGCAAATTATTTGCCCTTTAAAGATGAAGACGGCACGGTGTTAGATCAAGGCATCGCCCTGTTCTTCAAAGCCCCAAATTCCTTTACCGGCGAAGATGTGCTTGAATTGCAAGGACACGGCGGTCAAATTATTTTAGACCTATTGTTAAAACGCATTTTGCAAGTCAAAGGGCTACGCATTGCCCGCGCAGGCGAATTTTCCGAACAAGCCTTTTTAAACGATAAGCTCGATCTTGCCCAAGCTGAAGCGATTGCGGATTTAATCGACGCCACAAGCGAACAAGCCGCTCGTTCTGCGTTGAAATCACTACAAGGGGAATTTTCTAACAAAATCAATGAATTAGTAGATAATGTGATTTACTTGCGAACCTATGTGGAAGCAGCTATCGATTTCCCCGATGAAGAAATCGACTTTTTAGCCGATGGTAAAATTGAAGCGAAATTAAATGAAATTATCTCCCAATTAGACGGCGTTCGCCGTGAGGCAAAGCAAGGCTCTATTTTGCGTGAGGGGATGAAAGTGGTGATTGCTGGCCGCCCAAATGCAGGGAAATCAAGCCTACTAAACGCATTAGCGGGGCGAGAAGCGGCAATCGTTACCAACATTGCAGGTACAACTCGTGATGTTCTGCGTGAGCATATTCACATTGATGGAATGCCGCTGCATATTATCGACACCGCAGGTTTGCGTGATGCGAGTGATGAAGTCGAACGTATTGGTATTGCTCGAGCGTGGGACGAAATCGCTCAAGCCGATCACGTTTTATTGATGATTGACAGCACCGAGCAACAAGCCGATCAGTTCCGCAGTGAATGGGCAGATTTCCTAGCCAAATTGCCAGCCAATATGCCTGTTACCGTTATTCGCAACAAAGTAGATTTATCTGGCGAGGCTGAAGGCTTGATTCAAGTGGACGATTTCACGGTGATTCGCCTCTCCGCTCAAACCAAAGTAGGCGTAGATTTACTGCGTGAGCATTTGAAAAAATCAATGGGCTACCAAAGCTCAACAGAGGGTGGATTCTTAGCTCGCCGCCGTCATTTACAAGCACTTGAAACTGCTGCCGAGCATTTAGAGCGTGGGCATATCCAGCTTACTCAATTCTTAGCGGGCGAACTCTTAGCGGAAGAATTGCGATTAGTGCAAAATGCGTTAAGTGAAATCACAGGGCAATTTACCTCTGATGATCTTCTCGGCAATATCTTCAGCTCGTTTTGTATCGGTAAATAATCATCACAAGCGGTGATATTTTTTCTGCATTTTGCAGATTTGATTGTATTCGCAAAATTTCATCAAAATATGACCGCTTGTTTTAAATCATCATAAAAGGTAGCTTATGGCTATAGCAACCGAAAATGTTTCCTATAAAGGCTTAGCGTGGATTGCCGCCTCAGCTTTCTTTATGCAAACCTTAGACAGCACCATTTTGAACACCGCTTTACCTGCTATTTCTGCGGATATGCACGAATCACCACTTGAAATGCAAATGGCAGTAATTAGTTATGCTTTAACCATTGCTGCACTCATTCCATTAAGTGGTTGGTTGGCGGATAAATTCGGCATGCTGAAAATCTTTCGCTTGGCTGTGGTTTTGTTTGTGTTAGGTTCGATCTGCTGTGCAATGTCGCAAACCTTAGAAATATTAGTGCTTACTCGTATATTTCAAGGTATTGGTGGTGCGTTGATGATGCCCGTTGCACGCCTTACGATTATTCGGATAGTGCCAAAATCAGAATTAGCCGCAACGTGGAACACTATGGCAATGGCGGGCTTAATCGGGCCTATACTTGGGCCTATTGTAGGCGGCTGGCTGGTTACTTTTGCAAGTTGGCATTGGATTTTTTTGATTAATATCCCAATGGGCATATTAGGGATTTACATTTCAGGCAAATATATGCCTAATCTCACGCAAGAAACCGAAAAATTCGACTTCATCGGTTTTCTATTATTTGCTTTCGGCTTAGTTAGCTTTACCTTTGGCTTGGAATTAATCGGCGAAGACTTAAATAACAGCTTCCGAGCGTTACTCATCATTGCTATTGGCTTATTACTAATGGCAATTTACATCTTTTACGCTAAACGAGCGATTAATCCTATTTTGTCGTTAAGTCTATTTAAAACTCGCACCTTCTCCATTGGAATGATCGCAAATCTGATTAACCGTTTATGCAATTCTGGCGTGCCATTTTTAGTGCCATTAATGTTACAAGTTAGCTTTGGTTATCGTGCTGATTTAGCAGGCTGGTTGCTCGCCCCTATTGCGGTGGGAGCTATTTTAGCGAAATCCGTTGTTGGCAAAATATTAATGCGACTAGGCTATAAATACACACTTATTTCAGGAGCTATTGCGATGAGTGTGATTATTTTCACACTAGGCTTTATGGATAAACAAACCCCTATTTGGCTTCTTGTGCTTATTCTATTTATCAATGGTATGTGTAATTCTATTATTTTTACCAGCATTAATACGCTAACCATTGCGGATTTAAAGGATAAAGAAGCTAGTGCTGGCTCAACTTTTTTAAGTGCCGTACAACAAGTGGGAATTGGTTTTGGTATTGCGGTTGCTTCTGTCATTTTAGCCTTATACCGAAAAAATTATGGTGAACAAGGCGAGCAATTACAGCAAGCATTTAGCTCTACGTTTTTCACAGTAAGCATTTTTGGGCTATTGTTAGCTATTTTCCTACTCTTTTTAAATAAAACAGATGGCGATAATCTCCGTAGCCAGAAAAATAGGGGGAAATAAATGCCTCTACTTCAACGTTTTCAACAACAATTCGAACAATGGCTACCCAACACGCAAGATTTTTTGGTTGGGCTAAGCGGTGGTGTAGATTCCGTCACTTTACTCCACCTTTTTTCTCGTACAGGTTTCAACATTCGGGCAATTTATATCCATCACGGACTCAGCCCGAATGCCGATAGCTGGGCGACATTCTGTGAGCAATATTGCAAGCGGTTAAATATTCCGTTTATTTTGCAAAAAGTAAACATTGATACAAGCAACGGCATAGAAAGCGGGGCGAGAGAGGCACGCTATCAGGCAATTCAACAACATTTAAAACCGAATGAAATATTGGCTACAGCACATCATTTAGATGACCAATCAGAAACCTTTTTTCTCGCCTTAAAACGTGGGAGCGGTATTAAAGGACTATCCGCAATGCAAGCGGTTACTTTCTTGCAAAATTTTACCGTTTTTCGACCGCTATTACCCTTTAGCAAAGCGGAAATCTTGGCTTACGCCACCCAACATCAGCTTGAGTGGATTGAAGATGAGAGCAATGCAGATAACCGCTACGATCGCAATTTCCTCCGCAATGAAGTCTTACCTTTATTAAACCAACGTTGGCAACAATTCAGCCAGATGGTTGCTCGTTCTGCTCAACATTGTGCAGAGCAACAAGAACTTATCAGAGAACTGCTCAATGATGAATTAACCCAAAGAATAGGCGAAAAAAAGCAACTTTCTATTGTTCAGTTTCAGGATTTTTCATTACTCAAACAGCAACAATTAATCCGATTATGGTTGGAAAAATACGGTGTGATGATGCCGAGCCAAGCTCAATTACAAGCGGTCATTTTTGAGTTAATTTTTGCAAATACGGATAAGAATCCTCAAGTTAAAATCGGGGAAAAGGTGATTAGGCGCTATCAACAAGCTCTCTATATCACTGATGAGCTCCCTGAAATTCCTGCATTTGAAATAAAATTAGGATCTCAAACAAAGCTAGATCTTCCTTATCAACTCGGAAAAATTACTCGTAATCAGCAAGAGATCATTTGCAAAAAAAATGACAAAATAGACCGCTTGTTATTACCCGAAGCGTTAGCTTACGAGGAGGTTTCACTTACAATCGGACAACAAGGTAAAGTGAAATGCTATGGAAAACCGCATCAGGAAGAGATGAAAAAAATCTGGCAACAACACAATGTGCCAGTGTGGGAAAGAAGCCACACATTGCTCGTTTTTTGGCAAGATGAATTTGTGGCTTGTATCAAAAATTAGCCTCTCGGGTGGAATTTCTGGTGCAACGATTTCAAACGAGCTTTCGCCACTTGGGTGTAAATTTGTGTGGTGGATAAATCGCTATGTCCAAGTAGCATTTGTACCACGCGTAAATCCGCACCGTGATTGACTAAATGGGTTGCAAAGGCGTGGCGAAGAACGTGTGGCGAGAGTTTATCGGCATCAATTCCAGCTAGGACCGCATAATGCTTTATCCGATGCCAAAAGGTCTGCCTTGTCATCTGCTGCCCACGCCGGCTCGGAAATACTACATCAGACTGCTGATTATTCAGCAAAATAGGACGACCGTATTGGAAGAATTCTTGTATCCAATAATTTGCTTCCTCACCCAATGGCACTAACCGCTCTTTGTCCCCTTTCCCGATAATTCTCACTACACCTTGCTTTAAGCTGATATTATCGGTTGAAAGCGAAACCAGCTCCGTTACACGCAAACCTGTTGCATAAAGCAGCTCTAGCATTGCTTTATCACGCAATTCGATAGGATCTAGCGTATTTGGTACATCAAGCAAATCCATCACCTGCTCTTCACTTAGCGATTTAGGTAGATGCGCACCTCGTTTCGGCGAAGTGAGCGTAAGGGTTGGGTCATCTTTACGATAGTTCTCAAGGTTTAAAAACCGGAAGAACTTCCGCAAACAACTTAACATTCGGGCTGAACTGGTTGCCTTATACCCTTGCTCTAAACGCTCGCCTAAAAACCCCTGTAAGTCGATATGATCAATAGATAAGAAAGCCTTTGGTTCAGAAAAATAATCAGAAAAACGTTCTAGATCAGAACGATAAGAGGCTATCGTATTTTCAGACAAACCGTGTTCTTGCCATAACGTATCAAGAAATTGTTCAATAATCGGGTCAAGCTCAGCCATACAAGCGGGTATTTTTGTTTATAATTTTGCAAATTCTAGCAGAATTCACAGAGCATAAAAACGAAAAAACCGATTAGCTATAAACTAATCGGTTATCNAGAGCATAAAAACGAAAAAACCGATTAGCTATAAACTAATCGGTTATCAAATAAGTTGGCGGAACGGACGGGACTCGAACCCGCGACCCCCTGCGTGACAGGCAGGTATTCTAACCAGCTGAACTACCGCTCCGCAAATTCATAGATTGATAATGCCCTACTCTCACATGGCGAATCACCACACTACCATCGGCGTTACTGCGTTTTACTTCTGAGTTCGAAATGGAGTCAGGTAGAGCCACAGCACTCTGGTTATCAATCAAATTCTTTCTATTTAGTCAGTTTACTCATCTATATAAGTAAACTCAGTAAATAAAAACCCGACGATGCTCTACTCTCACATGGCGAATCACCACACTACCATCGACGTTACTGCGTTTTACTTCTGAGTTCGGTATGGAGTCAGGTAGAACCACAGCACTATGGTCGTCGGGAAAATC
>NZ_JBGTYX010000032.1:0-15902 GCF_041807785.1 Mannheimia sp. E30BD | reverse complement strand
TTACGCCTGCTACAAACAGCTCTATGAGTTTATGTTGTTTGTACTGACTTAGACGACTTTTTCTCATAAGGTTATCTTAACCTAAATGGAAGTTTTAGTCGTTATCTAGGACAGCCCCAAAAATTAAGCCTAAGCTATTTTATAAAACTTAGGGCTTATTATTATAATCCTGCTCCAGATCTTAATGCTTCTGCTTTATCTGTTTTTTCCCAAGGGAAATGTTCACGACCGAAATGACCATAAGCGGCAGTTTTACGATAAATTGGCTTAATTAAATCTAACATTTTGATTAAACCGTAAGGGCGTAAATCGAAGTTTTGGTAGATTAATTTCACTAAAGTTTCGTTGCTCACTTTACCTGTGCCGAATGTTTCTACCATAATAGAGGTTGGGTTAGAAACACCGATAGCGTAAGAAAGCTGAATTTCGCAACGTTCAGCTAAACCAGCCGCAACAATGTTTTTCGCTACATAACGAGCAGCATAGGCGGCAGAACGGTCCACTTTTGAAGGGTCTTTACCAGAGAATGCACCACCACCGTGACGAGCTGCACCGCCGTAAGTATCTACAATGATTTTGCGCCCTGTTAAACCACAGTCGCCCATAGGGCCACCAATTACAAAGCGACCTGTTGGGTTAATAAAGTATTTGGTATTTTGGCTTAACCATTCACTTGGAAGAACTGGCTTGATAATTTCTTCCATCACACCTTCGATTAAATCTTTTTGTGAAATATGCTCAGCGTGTTGAGTAGAGAGTACGACTGCATCAATACCAATAATTTTGTTGTTTTCATAAGCAAAGGTTAATTGGCTTTTTGCATCGGGGCGTAACCAATCTAATTTTCCTGATTTGCGTACTTTCGCTTGCTGCTCCATTAAACGGTGAGCGTAGGTAATAGGGGCAGGCATTAACACTTCGGTTTCATTTGTGGCATAACCGAACATAATCCCTTGGTCACCTGCACCTTGCTCTAATGGATCAGCTCTATCCACGCCTTGATTGATATCTGGAGACTGTTTGCCGATTGCGTTTAATACTGCACAAGAGTGAGCATCAAAGCCCATATCTGAATGCGTATAGCCAATATCACAAATCACTTGGCGAGTTAAGTTTTCAATATCAACCCACGCAGAAGTAGTAATTTCGCCACCAACTAATGCCATACCTGTTTTAACGTAAGTTTCACAAGCTACACGCGCTTTCGGGTCTTGCTTTAAAATTTCATCTAATACCGCATCTGAAATTTGGTCTGCGATTTTATCTGGGTGTCCTTCTGATACGGATTCAGAAGTGAATAAATTAATTGCCATTGTATTCCTCTCTATCTTAAATATTGGATAATAAACAATAACAAGCGGTTGTTTTTTGCAAAAAATTTACAAAAATGAACCGCTTGTTGAAATTTTGTTTGGAAGTATTTCCATCTAGACGTCTATGATATATTTTTTGAGCTTTTTAGGCAAATGGAATTTTGCTATTTGCTTAAATAACGTCTTAATTCATCTAGTGCATTTTTTGCATCGGATACGCCCAAATCATACATCGCTTGAACTCGGTCGAGATTTTTCTCCAAGCGGCTGATTTTCATCGTTTTGCTTGGGCGAATCACAAAGATTTCTTGTTGATTGTGCAGCTCAATCACTTCCTCAACCGCTTGATTATATTCCGCATAACGGTTTGCCCAACGTTCGATTAATTTAGGATATTTCTGATAAAACCATTTAAACAGCCACATTGAGCTTGGTTTTTTGCGGTATTCCAGTGGTCGGGTAAGAATAACGATAATTTTATCGTAGCCCATTTCACGGAATTTCCGATAAGGAATGCTGTCGGAAATCCCGCCGTCTAAATAGTGTTTGCCGTTGATTTCCACCAGTTTTGAGACTAACGGCATTGCCGAGGTGGCTCTGAAAGCTTCCATTTGCTCGAATGCGTTCTGGATTTTAATGTATTCGGGTTCGCCGATTTCCACATTGGTGACGGTTACCCAAAAATCGGTTTTAGATTGCTCAAAAGCATTTTGATCGAATGGGTCGAGCTTAAAAGGCAATTCATAAAAAGCGAAATCACGATTGACGATATTCCCCGTGGTGAATAGGCTGTGCAGGCTCATATATCGCTTATCGTGCAGATATTTTTTATTGTATCTTAACGAACGCCCTTTTTGTTTGGAGGCGTAATTTACCCCAAATAATGCCCCAGCAGATACGCCAATCACACCATCAATATGGATATTTTCGTCTAAAAAAACATCTAACACACCACTGGTGAACATGCCTCTTAGCCCACCACCTTCAAGCACTAATCCGATTTTCATATCATTCTCCTTGTGTTGGTTTATTATAGCTTGAAAGATTGTAGCTACCCAACAATCGAGCAAAATTTTATTTTTTTATATTCGTAAAATTTTGTTAGAATCAGACCGCTTGTAAGGCGATATTTATTTAGGGGTTTTATGTTATATCGAGGATTACTATATTTAAGACAGCCAAGTAATCGTTTGTGGGTTTCGACTATTTTATCCGTATTTTGGGCTATTTTATTTGCCTTTGTGGCAAAACTCTCCAATTTGTTTTTTCCACCAGACACTTTCCCTAAAATTGAGTTAAGTACCTTAGAGAGTTTGTTAAATGTGATTGCTTCAACGATGTTTGCAGTAAGTACTTTTTCGCTTTCGATTATGGTATCAGCATTCAGTTCTGCAGCCAGTGGTGCAACACCTAGAGCAACCAATTTGGTAATTGATGATAGGGTAAGTAGAAGAACCATATCCAGTTTTATTTCCGCATTCATTTATGCGATTATTGCGAAAACAGCTCTAGGTTTGGAGTTTTTTGAGCAAAACGGACAGTTTGTTTTATTTTTAACAACACTTGCCGTACTTGGCTATGTTATTTTTACGCTTATTCGTTGGATCTACGTTCTCTCTCACTTAGGACGTTTAGGCAATACTTTAGATAAAATTTATCATTCAAGTGAAAAAAGTTTACAAAGTTATCGGGCGAATCCGCTGTTAGGTACAGCTTGGAAAGGTACATTAGGGCTACAAGCTCAACCTATTTATGCTCAAAATACAGGCTATTTAACTCACATTGATCTAGCACGATTACAGAAAATTGCCCAAGGGCTTGAAACCTATATTCATATTGAGGTTCGCCCTGGTGAATTAGTTATGCCGGATATGTTATTAGCTAAGGTTGATTACGCAGGCGATAAAACAGATGATATTCGCCAATGTTTCATTATTCATAAAGATCGCAGTTTTGACCAAGACCCAATATGGGGATTTATTGTCTTTAGTGAAGTCGCACAAAGAGCCTTATCGCCAGCGGTGAACGACCCAGGAACTGCGATAAAGGTTATGATGAATATGATGAAGTTACTCGTTACGCCTTGTGAGCATTATAGCTCAAAAGAAGAATATGATCGGCTATCTATTGTGCCGTTAGCTCTGAGTCAGGTAATTGAGCACAGCTTTTCACCTATCGCCCGTGATGGTGGGGCAACGTTGGAGATAGGAATTACCTTACAAAAAATGCTTGCCGGAATTTGGCGTAACGCCCCGGAGGCTGAGATTCGGGAACAGGCTTTTCGTCAAGCTGAAAATTATTTGAACAGGGCTAAAACCTCTTTAACTTTTGAAGAAGATTTTAATCTATTGAAAGAAAAGCATTTATCGCTCTTTAATCAACATAAGGCTGAGAGATAAAATGGCAGATGCAGAATTTATCCGTTTTTTGTTAGATCAGCTTTCGCCGATTTCAGGCTTGCGTTCGAAAAAAATGTTTGGCGACTATTGCTTGTTTTCGGGCGAGAAAATTGTGGCAATTATTAGCAAAGATTACCGTATTTTTGTGAAAACCAATGCAGACACCTTGCCACTGTTTTTAGCCGAAAATGCCGAGCAATTTTGCTATTTTGCCAAAGGCAAAACCCAGAAAATGCACTATTGGACGATTCCCGAATATGCAGTGGAAGATGCTGCTGAGTTGAAAAAATGGATTCGCCTTGGCTTACAAGCGGTCTGATTTTGCAAAAAATTTGTAAAATATGTCCGCTTGCAGTTTGAACTTTTAACTTTTTACATTAAATAATTGATTGAAAATGAAGATGAATCAGAAAAAACTTGTTTCCCTTATTGTGTTAGTTGTGCTGGCTGTTATTTCCTACTTTTTTAACGATTCGGGGAAAAAAGAGCAGCCGAAACCAACCACAAAGCAGACACAAATTCAGCAAAATACGCAGTCGAGCAGTGCTTTAGGCAATTACGATGTGAAGATGAAAAATGATCGCTTAAAGCAGAATATTGTGGAAACTGAGTTTTACACCTTAGCTCTTTCGTGGTCACCAGCGTTTTGTCAAAAGCAGAGACGCAATAATAACGGAAAAATACCGCAACATTTGAAATATCAGTGTGATGGAGAACAAACATTTGGCTGGGTAATTCACGGCTTATGGCCGCAAAGTAGAAATGCCCGTCGCATTGAAGATCACCCACGCTATTGCGAAGGGGATTTGCCAATGTTGCCTGAAGTAACTATTAGAAAATACTTACCTGAATCCCCTGGCGCAAAATTATTACAAGGTGAGTGGGAAAAACACGGTGCTTGTGCGTTTAACCAAGCCGAGGACTATTTTGCGAAGCAGAAATCGCTCTTTAATGACTTGATATTGCCTGATGTAGATATGTCAAAATCTGAACTATTTAAATGGGTAAGAGAGAATAATCCGCAGCTTAAGGGCATTTATTTAGGAGGGGGAAAAGATGAACTCTATATCTGCTATGATAAATCTTGGCAGCCAATGGATTGCCCTCACTGATGTCTGATTTTCGCCAACTTAAAATGCAGGTTCAACGCCAGCTAAAGCGTGATTTAGAGCGAGCAAATCGTTATTTCAACAAAACTTTTGCTCCACCAACGGTAAATTATAACGTCCGTGGGGTAAAGGCTGGTGTAGCTTATTTAGAACGTAATGAAGTGCGGTTCAACCCAGTGTTATTGCAAGAAAACGGGCAGGAATTTATTAGCCAAGTCGTGCCGCACGAGCTTGCTCATATCCTAGTTTATCAACACTTTGGGCGAGTTCAATCACACGGAAAAGAGTGGAAAATGATGATGGAAACCGTACTCGGCGTGCCGGCAGACATTTATCATTGCTTTAGTACGCAAAGTGTGCAGCAACAATTTACTTATCAATGTGATTGCCAAACCCATCAACTTTCTATTCGTCGACATAATGCGGTAATGCGTGATAAACGAAGCTATATTTGCCGTTTGTGTAAAACACTGCTTCACTTTGTGGAGTAAAGCTAAAATAATGTTGTAATTTAGCTAGACATTATTTTTTTACTCCCTCCAATGACCTTAGTTTTAATTTATTTAATTTCTACTTTCGGAGCATTTTATGGAAACTATTGTTATAGTCGGAGGGGGAGCAGGAGGGTTAGAGCTTGCAACTTACTTAGGGCGTAAACTGGGGAGAAAACAAAAGGCGAGAGTCATTTTAATTGACCGCAATACAACCCATTTGTGGAAATCATTGTTACACGAAGTTGCAACAGGCACGCTTGATGGGGGAATGGATGCACTCAGCTATTGAGCTCACGCTAAAAATCACGGCTTTGAGTTTCAACAAGGCACACTTGTTGCGGTGGATAGAGAGAATAAATCGGTATCTCTTGCTCCGATTTACAATGATAAAAATCAATTATTGGTGAAAGAGCGTAATATCAGTTACGATAAACTAGTGATTGCAATTGGCAGTAAATCAAATGACTTTGGTACGAAGGGCGTAGCGGAAAACGGTATTTTCTTAGACGGCTCAAAGCAAGCTAAAGATTTCCAAAAACGTATGATGGAACTGTTTTTACAATTCTCTCATAGTGAAGATAAAGATGTAAAAATTGCGATTGTAGGCGGTGGTGCAACAGGTATCGAACTTTCTGCGGAGCTTTACAATATCGTTAGAAACTTAAATTCTTATGGTTTTGGTAAGTTAAACCGTGCCAGTTTAAAAGTTACCTTAATTGAAGCTGGTCCTCGCTTAATTCCTGCTTTGCCGGAAAGAATTTCAATTGCAGCATTCCAAGAGCTGAAAAAAGCTGGGGTGGAAGTGCGTTTAGGCACAATGATTACGGAAGCTCGTGAAGATGGCTTGATGACACGTTTAGGTGAAAAAATTGAAGCCGATATTATGGTTTGGGCGGCAGGTGTGAAAGCTCCGGATATTACGCGTGAATTTGGCTTTGAAACCAACCGTTTGAACCAAATTCAGGTTAAAGATACCTTGCAAGCGACCGTTGATGATGCGGTTTTTGTGATTGGTGATTGTGCTGCCTTAATGCAAGATGGAAAACCTATTCCACCGCGAGCTCAAGCAGCCCATCAAATGGCAACCTTATGTGGTAAAAACATTGTTGCTTTACTTGAAGGAAAAGAGCTGAAGCCATTTAGATTTAATGACAAAGGCTCGTTACTTTCATTTTCGAAATTTGGCACAGTTGGCAATTTAATGGGGAATTTAGTCAGTGGCGATATGTTTATTGAAGGCAAAATTGCTAGATTTGCACATCTTTCGCTATATCGAATGCACCAAGTTGCATTACACGGTTGTTTTAAAACAGGGTTGATTGTTTTAGTGGGGCAGATTAACCGCTTCCTACGTCCAACAATGAAATTACACTAAGAAAAAATCCGCATCACTGATGCGGATTTTCGTTTACAAGCGGTTATTTTATTTAAAAATTTTGCAAAGGTTATTTAGCCAATTTGATTTCAGCTAACCATTTATCTACCAAGCGTTTTCCTTCTTGGCTTGAACCTGCTTTTTTATAATCAATTTCAACAAACTCAAGGGCATCCGATTTGGTTGATTGAGGTGCTACTTCGGCATTTACATTAGTTGGCGTTTGATAAACGCCGTGTTTTTTCCACGGAATTTCTTGGGCTTCTTTGGAAAGTACCCAGTCCATAAATAGCTTTGCATTTTCAAGGTTACGAGCGTTTTTCAAAATACTCACGCCACCTAACGCATACCCCACTTTGCCTTCAGGAATAACCGCTTCAACCGGTGCTCCTTTCTCCTTTTCAGTGGCATAGCTATGTACAAAACCGACAGTTACTGCACTTTCCCCTCGAGCCAGATTACTGGTTACTAATGCACTTTTGACATATTGTGAAATATTCGTATTCAATTTTTTCAAGTAATCAAAGGTTTTTTCTTCGCCCCACAGAGTGGAAAGAGTGGTCATTAACGTATAAGTTGTGCCAGAGCTGCGAGGGTCAGGCAGTTGGACTTCACCTTGTAGACGAGAGTCGAGTAAATCGTCCCATTTTTTCGGCATTTCAACCCCAAGCTTGGCTAATTTTTCCGTATTTACGCCAAATCCAAGCACTAACATATAGACAATGGAAGTAAATTTGCCTTGCTCGCTTTCCACTAAGGATTTAAATTGCGGTAAGATTTCAGCCTGCTTTGGTGAGCGATATGCTTCTAATAAGCCTAATTCACCCGCTTGAAAATGTGGCTCAATAGTGCCTCCATACCAAATATCCGCTTGTGGATTTGAGGCTTCAGCTTTTACTTTACCCAAAATCGTGCCTGTTCCACCGTGAATAAATTGCGTTTTAACATTATATTGTTGCGAAAATTGTTTGGTCATATCTTCACAAACATTGTTTTGTACCGAGCAATAAACCGTTAAACGCCCTTCTGCTTGAACGTTAGGTGTTATAAACAATGTTCCGGAGAGCAACAAGCCGGATAATAAAGAGGCTAATGATTTTTTCACTTCCTATTCCTATAAAAATATCAATAAATTGGGAAGTAAGTCTAGCATTTCAGGAGAGAGGTTAAAAATAGCTAATCGTAATAAAGTATGTCAATTTAACCTATTATTCTAATAACTTTCAGCTATTTGTAAATTTTTAGCAAAAAATAACCGCTTGTAGTAACTTGCTATTTTGCAAAAATTCAGAATAATAAATAATTATGTTTTAATGTTAAATTTTAGTTATGGAAAATAGTTGGAAGTGTGCTATTAAATTAACCACACCAATTTTTATGGGGTATTTTGCTGCAGGGGTGGCTTATGGAATGCTGGCAACGAATGCTGGAATGCCAGTTTGGTTTACTGTTGCAATGAGCTTTACTGTAATTTCTGGTACAGCACAATATGCTGCAATTCCCTTTTTTGTATCAGGAGCTGGAGTAATCCCTGTATTCCTGAGTACACTTTTAATGAGCTTGCGTTTTAGTTTTTATACCTTGAATATGATGGAATATAAGCCAAAGTCTCGCCTTAAAGGTATTGTTTCCATTGCAGGCTTAACAGACGAAGGCTTTGCGGTGTTATCTACGCTTGCGAAAGAACAACGACAAGCGTTCATTTTTAAAGTTGCCACCTTATGTATAACATATTGGACATTCTCAACTGTTGTGGGGATTTTATTGGGAGATTCTGTTGCAAACTATATTCCACATTTAGATTTTGCCTTACCGTGTTTATTTGCTATTTTAGCTTACGAACAATATAAAAACCAAAAACAGTGGAAGCCAATTGCGATTGCATTAATCGGATTTTTACTTGCTCGCCAGATTACTGAAACAAGTGTGCTGTTAGTTGCTATTTTGCTTGCCATTATCATTGTAGCTTTTTTACCTGAATCGTTCTCTAAAAATACGAAAGGAGTAGAAAATGAGCCTAAATGATATTTTGATTATGTTTGTTGCCTTGATTTTAGGTACGCAAATTTGCCGTTTTTTGCCTGAATTTTTACCGAAAAAGGTGCTATCTTTGCCTATTTTGCAAAAATTAAACAAAATGTTACCACTTGTGATTATGGTTTTATTGCTTTTAACTAGCCTAACTTTTCCCAAAAGCGGAGAAGGGCCTCACTTAATTTTGGCACAAACTCTCGCATTACTCTGCGTGTTAGGCAGCTATATTTGGTTTAAAAATACCTTTTTAAGTGTAGCATTAGGGATTTTGGGCGTGAATGTATTTTTATCAATTTTAAGCTAATTGCAAATTTTAGAAAAAATGACCGCTTGTAACTAAATATCACAAGCGGTCATTTTTCATTGATTTTTTACAAATTAGATAGCTAAACCAAAGGCATAGAATGCAACTAAAATAACAGCAATAATAATAGTGCCTAAGTTTAACTTGCTTGCTTCGCCTGAGATTAAGCGACCGATTACAAGTGTGGCAAACCCTAGCATAATACCTGTTACGATGTTGGCGGTCAATACAATAAATACCGCACATACAAGACCCGCCATTGCACCTACGAAATCGCTGAAATCTAATCTTGAAACATTGCTTAACATTAATAAGCCAACATACATTAATGCGGGTGCAGTTGCATAGCTTGGCACTAAGAAAGCTAGTGGTTGAAAGAACAGCATAAATAAGAAGCCAATACCCACGACTACTGCAGTTAAACCCGTCTTACCACCAATTGCTGTACCAGCTGCGGATTCAATATAAACCGCTGCAGGTGCTGTACCGAATAAGCCTGATAAAATTGAGCCGAAAGAGTCCGATGTTAAAGCTTTGTCGCCATTGATGATTTGCCCGTCTTTATCTAATAAATTCGCTTGACCTGCCACTGCACGAATTGTACCTGTTGCATCAAAAATAGCCGTCATTACTAACGCAAACACCACAGGTAGAATTGCTGTGTTTAATGCCCCAATAATATCTAGGCTTAGGAATTGAGAGTTTTCGCCAAAACTTGGCATTTTGAAAAAGCCTGCGTATTTTACGTTTGGATCAAAAATTAACCCAACAATGGTAATTGCAATGATTACCCATAAAATACTGCCTTTTACTTTAAGTTTTTCTAAGCCGATAATAGCTGCTAAACCAATTAAAGACATTAGTACAGGGAATGAAGTAAAATCGCCTAATTTTACAGGAATATCCATACCGCTGTTTACGACTAATTTTACGTTAGTTGCTGCAATAATCAGTAGGAATAAGCCGATACCAATACCAGCACCGTGTGCAATGCTGCTTGGTAAATTACGCAAAATCCAAGTACGAATACCCGTTGCAGAAATAATGGTAAACACCACACCCATTAAAAAAATTGCACCAAGTGCTACAGGGATTGAAACATTTTGCCCAAGCACTAAGCTGAAAGCCGTAAATGCAGTAAGAGAAATTGCACAACCAATCGCCATTGGAGCATTTGCCCATAAGCCGATGATGATTGAGCCTAAACCTGAAACTAAGCAAGTGGCAATAAAGACTGATTCTGCAGGAAAGCCAGCTTGGCTTAACATTCCCGGCACAACAATAACAGAATACACCATTGCAAGGAAAGTTGTTAAACCTGCGATGACTTCTTGACGAACGTTTGAACCACGCTCTTCAAATTTAAATAAGGACATAAAAACCTCAAAGAAAAAAGATAAATAGAAAGGAAAATTTTGTGGGCGAATTCTACAGAAATTTAAAATGTTTAGCAAACGTTTGCGTAAAAAATAAAGAAAAGCAGGAAATAAATCCTGCTTTTGTCTGATTATTGATTAGTAATCGATAAAGGCTTCTTGATCCGCACCTTCTTTTTCGACTTTAGGTTGAACCATATGTTCACGTTTCAAGCCAAGTTGTAGTGCTACACCGATAGCAATATAGATTGATGAATAAGTACCAAAAACGATACCAATTAATAATGCAAGCGAGAAGCTATGAAGTGTTGGACCACCTAAATAGAATAGGGCTAACACCACAAAGAGGGTGGTAACAGAGGTCATTAAGGTACGAGAAAGCGTTTGGCCTAATGAAATATCCACTACTTCAATTGAGCTTAAACGACGAATTTTCGAGAAGTTTTCACGTACACGGTCGAACACAACAATGGAGTCATTAAGTGAGTAACCTACCACCGACAAAATCGCCGCTACGAAGGTAAGATCAAGCTCAATCTGTAAGAAAGAGAATACCCCAAGTGTTACTAATACATCGTGGAATAAAGCAATGATACCACCTACTGCTAAACGCCATTCAAATCGTGTACCGACATAAATAAGTAGCATTGCAAGGGTGGCAAGTGTTGCATAAATTGCCCCTTGTGTAAGTTCTTCCCCTACGTTAGGTCCAACAAACTCAACACTTTTGATTGTGGCATTTGGGTCGATCTTTTGATGGATCATATCCATTACTTGATTACCAACCGTCATATCACCTGCATTCGCACCTAAACGGATCATTAAATCCGTTTGGCTACCTGTGGTTTGCACTAAAGCACTACCATAGCCAATGCCATCAAGTTCTGTACGAAGTTTATTTAGGTCAGCCGGTTGTGAGAATTGGGTTTCAATTACCGTACCGCCTGTGAAATCTAAGCCCCAGTTAAATCCTTTCGTTGCAATAATGAAAATACATAATGCAGATAAAATAATCGAAAAGATGAAACCGAAGTAACGGTATTTCATAAACGGAATGAACTTATAAGGCAGTTTAATCTCTGCTACATCTTGTTTTGCATTTTCAATAGCCATTTATTCCACCTTAAATCCAAAGTTTCTTCACACGTTTGCCGCCATAAACCCAGTTTACTAACATTCGAGTACCTGTAATTGCGGTAAACATAGAAATAATTACCCCTAACGCAAGCGTTACTGCAAAGCCTTTTACTGGACCTGTTCCTACCCCATACAGGACTAGAGAGGTTAAAATTGTGGTTAAATTCGAGTCAAAAATACTTGAGAATGCACCACTATAGCCTTCGTGAATTGCTTGCTGAATAGAGCGTCCATTACGAATTTCTTCTTTAATACGCTCATAGATCAGTACGTTTGCATCAACCGACATACCCACAGCAAGTACAATACCCGCAATGCCCGGCATTGTAAGGGTTGCCCCGATTAATGACATTAATCCAATAGTCAGGATCATATTTACTATTAAAGCAAAAGCAGCAAACACCCCAAACATCTTATAAAATGCTAGACAGAACAAAATGGTTAAGCCTAAGCCTAATAGACTTGCTTCCATACCTTGCTTGACGTTATCTGCACCAAGTGATGCTCCGATAGTGCGCTCTTCTACAATGACGATTGGAGCAATTAATGCACCGGAACGTAGTAATACCGCAAGGTTTTGGGCTTCTGCCGGTGAATTAATACCTGTAATTTGGAAATTATTACCTAAACGAGTTTGAATAGTTGCTACGTTAATCACTTCTTCGTGTTTTTCCAAAATCACTTTGCCGTTTGCATCTTTACGACCTGAATCTTTAAATTCGGTATAAAGGGTTGCCATCGGTTTTTGGATTGCCATTTTGGTAATTTCACCCATCATTTCGCCACCGGCAGTATCTAATCGAATACTTACTTGTGGTAAGCCTCGATCATCTGTGCCTGAAGTGGCATCAATAATATGCTCACCACCTAAAGATGGTTTACGGCGTAATACAACAGGCTCACCATCGCGGGTGTTTTGTACTTCAGAGTCAGCAGACACAATACCTTTAGCAGCAGAAGCTAAATTTGCTTCCGTATTCACTAAACGGAACTCAAGCGTTGCAGTTGCCCCTAAAAGCTCTTTGGCACGTGCGGTATCTTGCACACCTGGTAATTCCACCACGATACGATCAGCACCTTGACGTTGAATAGTTGGCTCAGAAACGCCTAATTCCTCTACACGCTTACGCAAAATTGAGAGGTTTTGCTCAATCGCCATACTGCGAGAATCAGAAAGAGCTTGTGTTGATGGCGTTAAGGTAACGTTGTTACCATTCACTAATATATCAAGTGTTGGGTGAGAACGGCGAATTAAACGAACCGCATTTTCAGCCGTTTCGTTATTAACAAATTCAATCTCAGTTGCAAAATTTTCGCCTTTTTTGACCGCTTTATATTGCAGTTTTTCTCTACGGAAATCATTACGCAAGCTGTCTTGCAAGGTATCTTGCTGTTTAGCAAGAGCGGTGTTCATATCCACTTCCATTAAGAAGCGAACACCGCCAAGCAAGTCTAAGCCTCGTTTCATCGGGCTTCCACCAATATCAGAGAGCCATTTTGGTGTTGCTGGTGCAAGGTTTAATGCAACAGAGTAGTTATTACCTAATGCTTCAGAAATTTTTTCTTTGGCTGGAAGTTGCTGTTCCGCACTTTCTAAACGCACCAAGATCGAACCGTTTTCTAACACAGCGGATTTCGGCTGAATATTCATTGATGAAAGTGTAGATTGAACTTGAGTAAGGGTTTCAGGTGTGGCTTGTTGTCCACGAGTACCAGAAATTTGGACTGATGGATCATCGCCATATAAATTTGGAAGGGCATATAAAGTACCAATGGCGATCACGAAGATCACCATTAAATTCTTCCATAGAGGGAAACGGTTTAACACAATAAATCCCCAAATGTTAAAGTTAGATTAGAGGGCATTAAAGCGATTTTAATGAACCTTTTGGTAGTACAGCCACAACGAAATCACGCTTAATGGTTACTTCAGTTGTGTCGTTTAATGCGATAACGATATTGTCATTTTCAGCAGCTACTTTCGTAATTTTTCCGATTAAACCACCGCTGGTTAATACTTCTTCGCCTTTTGCGAGGCTTGCTAGTAATTCACGTTGTTGTTTTTGGCGTTTTGCCTGCGGACGATAAATCATAAAATAGAAAATTGCACCGAAAACAATCAGAATAAAGATCATTTCCATTCCGCCACCTTGTTGCATAAAGACTCCTTAAATTGTGTTAAGTGGTATAAAAATTGATGTTATAAAAACGCCTGTTAAAATACCATAAATTCAATGAATTAACGAGTAGAAAAATTCATCGAATGCTTTTCTTTTAAACAAAAATTTGAGTAAAATCGCCATATTTGTTTACTAATATGTACAAGACTTCGTAAAAACAAGGAGAAAAAATGGGAAAAGTCGGAAAACTAGCGGTCGTTTTTGGACTCTTTTTTGCAAATATGAGTTTTGCTCATAATGTGAAACTAAATCAAGTTCTGCCAGCCGTTTCTGTCGCTAAAGATGGCGAATTAGTGCTTCAATCAGGTAAAATTGCGTATAAAAACTGGAGTTCCTCATCTGTTGCAGGAAAAGTAAGGGTAGTGCTTCATTTGGCCGCAAGAAGTTCGGTAAAAAAGAAAAATGCAGCCTTAATTGATGCGTTAAAAAGCACCAATTTTGACCCGACTAAGTACCAAACCTTAACCATTGTGAATGGCGATGATGCAATATTCGGCACAGGGCTTTTTGTGAAAAGCAATGTAGAAGACGGCAAATTGGAAAATCCTCGCAGCCAAGTGGTATTGGATCAGCAAGGTAATGTACGAAAAGTGTGGGGGCTAAAAGAGCAAGAGAGCTTTATTGCGGTGCTGGATAAATCAGGCAAAGTACAATTTACCTCAGAAGGCAAACTTTCTTCCTCTCAAATCCAAGAAGTGCTGGGGTTAGTGAAAAAATTAGTGGAGTAGTTTCAAATTAACGCTAGTAATAAATAGCTTGCAAGCAAGCGATCTATTTTACAGAGTTTTTAAATGATTAATAATTAAGCCTCGAGAAATGCTTCACGAGGCTTATCATAATTTGCTTACACTAATTGATTATTTTTGCTTTGCTCCATAAGAACCATATTGATTGCTAGTGTGATCGTAGAATACTCCACCCAGCTCAGCGGCTTTTGGTCCAAAGAAGCCACCTTGCGTTTCAACTTTAGCGTCCTGATTGCTATGGAAAGAACTTCCACGAATGACTGCGTGAATATCTAATATATTGTTACCCTCTTGTGATAATACGCCATTGAGTTTTTTATTGCTAAAATCTGCTTGGAATGCTGCATTTAAGAAGGCATTACTATTCCCGTCAGTCATAAAGGCTTTACCCTCGTAATTGATAGTACCGCTACTTGGCACTTCTTCAAAAATAGTATTGTTGCCACGATAGAACACTTGATATTTATCATCTTGATCTTTCAATGCTCCAAAACGGACATCACCGTAGCCGTTTATTACCGCATTATAAATGGTGGTATCGGTAATGTTTTTTAAATGATGCCATTCTCCGTTTGAAGGGATATCAGCAATATAAAGAGATTTTCCGTTTTCTAGGGAAATCCAATTCATAGCCGGTCTTGAACCAATTAGTTTAGCTGTGGCATCAAATAATTTGGCTTTAGCTGAAGAGCTATTTTCATCAAAATAGTAAGGTGTGGTTGTGTCATTAAAACCAAAAATTTGTACCCATTGATAAGTACGTGTACTGCCTGGAACAGATACTACCCCAATACCAATTTTAGTGAATCCTTCTCTAATCATATTAGCATAATGACCTGGGCTATTTTCCCAGCCTTTACTCACATCTAATGCTGTTTTATGACCTGCAGCAATATTTTCACCGCCACCACCTTGAAGTCCCTGGACGAAAATCGAGCTGTTATCAGGTCTTTCGTGATCGTAGCGACCTGCTAACTCTTCAGCACGGCGTTGAGCAAATGCAGTCAAAGCAGTATCAAGCACAAGAGCTGGAAGTCCTTTTTCTGCTCTAAGTTTATTAGTGTAATCGACAATTTCTTGTACCGATTGCTTTTGGCTTTCTGTCATTGGTTTGACTTTAAAAGACTCTACTGTGCTTTGTGTACCGGCTTTAGGTTGGAGGTAAATGTTGTCTTGAGCAACTTTTAATTGACCATATTCGATTTTAGTATTAATCCTATTAAGTTCATATACTTTGTTTTGGATATTTTCACTTTCTAAAGCAGAATTTTTTACGGTAATCCTATTTAAATTATCTGAATTATCAGTATTGGGGGTATTGCCCGAAGTATTATCGGTGTTTGGGGTATTGCCCGAAGTATTATCGGTGTTTGGGGTATTGCCCGAAGTATTATCGGTGTTTGGGGTATTGTCCGAAGTATTGTCGGTGTTTGGG
>NZ_JBGTYX010000031.1:0-17289 GCF_041807785.1 Mannheimia sp. E30BD | reverse complement strand
ATGCGTAAGCTTTTAACCGTGATTAATGCCATCGTCCGTGATGGCTCACAGTGGAATGCTCACGCGGTTTAATTAACGAATTTGTATCTTACCAAAAATGTTGGGGAGATACAGTTGCTACACACAATTATTATTTAGAACTTTGCTAAAGAGGGGAGATCATTCTCTATACACTAATGCGCCTCGTCCCAGTTATCGCCAATGCCCACTTCTGCAATTAGTGGCACTTTAAGCGAAATCGCTTTTTCCATTTCGGTTTTGATTAATTGGCTGTAATGGTCGATTTTATCGGCTTTTACTTCAAACACTAATTCATCGTGTACTTGCATAATCATCTTGATTTCATCATTACCACAAATCGCCTTATCAATGCCGATCATCGCTACCTTGATAATATCTGCTGCTGTGCCTTGCATTGGGGCATTGATTGCTACACGTTCTGCGGCTTTACGCAAAATCGCATTGCTTGATTTAATATCTGGCAGATATAAACGGCGACCAAACAAGGTTTCCACATAACCTTTTTCAGCCGCAATTTCACGAATATCCGTCATAAACTGCTGTACTGCAGGATAGCGTTGGAAATAGAGATCCATATATTTTTGAGCTTCAGCTCGCCCAATACCCAGTTGATTTGAAAGCCCGAATGAAGACATTCCATAAATCAGACCGAAGTTGATCGCTTTGGCACTGCGGCGTTGCTCGCTCGTTACTTCATCTAATGCTACACCGAAAATTTCTGCCGCTGTTGCTCGGTGAATATCTTTGCCCTCTGCAAATGCGGTGATCATTCCTTTATCATTCGCTAAGTGAGCCATAATGCGTAGCTCAATTTGGGAATAATCCGCAGCTACAATTTTATAGCCTTCTCGTGCCACAAATGCTTGGCGAATACGTCTGCCTTCTTCATTTCGGATCGGAATATTCTGTAAGTTTGGATCGCTTGAAGAAAGTCGCCCCGTTGCCGTTACCGCTTGGTTGTATGAAGTATGCACTCGCCCTGTTTTTTTGTTAATAAGCTGTGGCAGTTTGTCCGTGTAAGTTGATTTCAGCTTACTTAAGCCACGATGTTCCATTAACAATTTCGGCACAAGATGACCTTGTTGAGCCAGTTCATCTAACACTTCTTCATTGGTTGATGGCGCACCTTTTGGCGTTTTCTTCAACACAGGCAAGCCTAATTTATCAAACAAGATTTCTTGTAGCTGTTTGGTTGAAGCAAGGTTAAACACTTGCCCTGCTTCTGTGTGGACCAGCTGCTCGACTTCACTTAAGCGTTTTTCAATTTCTGCCGATTGCGTTAATAATTTTTTCGGGTCAATCAAAACACCATTGCGTTCAATACGAGAAAGCACGCTAACTAACGGCATTTCAATTTCATTAAACAATTTTACCAATTCAGGCTCTTGTGCTAATTTTTGCCATAGCATTTGGTGTAGTTTCATCGTTACATCAGCATCTTCTGCGGCATATTCCGCAGCTTTGCTGATCTCAATTTTATCAAAGGTCAGTTGATTTTTGCCTTTGCCCGCTAATTCTTCAAACGGAATGGTTTTATGCCCTAAATAGCGGTAAGCCAAATCGTCCATATTATGACGACCTGTGCTGTTAAGCGTGTAAGATTCGATCATCGTATCAAATTCAACGCCTTGTAATTCAATGCCGTAGTTAGCAAAAATGGTTAAATCATATTTGATGTTCTGCCCGATTTTTTTGATCGAACCATTCTCCAAAATCGGCTTAAGTTGAGCTAAACAAGCGGTCAAATTTAACTGATTTTTTACTAATTCATCGCCTATTTCACTCGTTGAATCTTCACTCTCACCAAACATATCAGCTTGTTGTGGCTGTACTTTTTGTTTATGACCAAGCGGAATATAGCAAGCCTCGCCATTTTCAAGAGCAAAGGAAATGCCTACTAAATTGGCAGACATAGAGTCTAAACTATCGGTTTCAGTATCCACCGCAATAATATTTGCTGATGTGAGTTTTTCAATCCAAGCAGCTAATTTTGCTCCTGTATCCACCGTTTCATATTTGCTACGGTCAATAGCGATAGGTTCTGCAAAATTTTCCTCATTTTTAACCGCTTGTGTTGCTTGGTAGTTATTCGGCACTTTCTCCGCTGGCGTTTGAGTAAGCGGATTTGCATTATGATTGACTTCATTTAACCAACGCTTAAATTCGTAATGTTCAAATAATGTGGCAAGCTCCGCACGATTTTGTGGCTGTGTTAAAAGCTGATCGTGAGTAAGCTCTAATTCCACATCGGTTTTGATGGTGGCTAACAGATAAGATAAATCCGCATTTTCTTTTTCTGCCTCTAACTTCGGCGCAAAATTTTTTGCACCACGAAACGAAAGTGTCGCAATTTGATCTAAATTTTCATAAATCTGTTTGAGCGAACCAATCCCTTGTAATAACGCTAATGCTGTTTTTCCGCCTACGCCTTTTACACCCGGGATATTATCGGCAGAATCCCCCATTAAGGCTAAGAAATCGATGATCAACTCAGGCGGAATGCCGTATTTTTCGATCACGCCTTCACGGTCAAGCAAGGTATTATTCATCGTGTTAATCAACATAATGTGATCGTTCACCAGTTGTGCCATATCTTTATCGCCCGTGCTGATTAACACGTCTTTTCCATCTTTGGCTGCTTGTACCGCTAATGTGCCGATCACATCGTCTGCTTCCACCCCCTCAATCGAAATCAGCGGAATGCCTAAGGCTTTGATGATAGCGTGTAACGGCTGAATTTGAGCTCTGAGCTCATCGGGCATTGGTGGGCGGTGCGATTTATATTGCTCAAACAATTCATCTCGGAAGGTTTTGCCCTTTGCATCAAACACTACCGCAATATGGCTTGGGTTTACTTGTGAAATCAGGCTTTTTAACATATTCAACACGCCATACATCGCCCCTGTTGGCTCACCATTGCGATTAGTCAGCGGCGGGAATGCGTGAAATGCTCGATATAAATAAGAAGAACCGTCCACTAGCACCAGTGGATTTTTTGCGATAGTTGCCATAAAAAATCTCTTGAAAATCAAATAAATATTGGCGTTATTATACAAGAATAGTGAAAGAAAGGGATAAAAAAAGCGTATTTCAGTCATAGCTAAAATACGCTTATTATTTTATTGAGTATTATTGCCCGAGAGAACCCATTCCCATCATAATCACAAATAACGCCATTTGGATTTCATCTTCAGTTAATTCACGACCATTTAAGATTAATTTTTCATTCTCAACTGATAATTCAATCTTCACATTGTTTTCATCTACTTTTCTCAAACCATTTTCAGCTTCTGCGTTTGAAAAGACAGCATCAACTTGTTGTTTGGCAACCGCTTTCGCCTCTTCTTCGCTTAATTTCTCTTTTACCATCGAGATTTGGCGAATAATATCTTCTGCATATTGACGGTTTATATTTGAAGTAAATTTACTCGTTGAAAGTGCTTTTAATACCTCTTGCGTATTGACTATATTTTGCGGATCAATTTGAGCGATATTCAATAATAGTGCTAAATCAACTTTACCTTTGCCATTTTCAAACGAGAAATTATTAAGATGGAACTTCACCGATTTTGCCAGCAACTGCATTAAAAGTTCTGTTGTTTGCGGATCTTCAAATCCTTCAGGTCTAGATAATAGTGGGGTAATATCATTGGTTAATTTAGCATCGAAATCATATACCATATCCATTTTTAATTTACCCATTTCAACACCTTCAATGTTAAAAGATGCTGCCTCTAAATCGCCCGTAGACACTACACGATCACCTTTTAATAAGCTATCACCTTTAACCACAATATCTTTTATTTGCGATAACTCGCCCTCTTTCGACTTAAATTCAATAGCTTTAACTTTACCACTGCCTTTTCCTAAGGTTAAATGTGGATAGCTTTCATTGTTCTCGGTTTGCATTTCATAAGAAACACCTTGAAGTTGCAAATCAAGTTCTTCTACTGTTACTTTGACATTATCTAACTCAACGCTGCTATCAATTCCTTTCGCTTTCTGGTCATAGCTATATTGCATCTTAATTGGTGTTGTTTCAAGAACACCTGTTTCATCACTATATTTAATTGGAGAAACATCAAAATACCCTTTCACATCGCCCGAATAGCTGATATTAGCCACACCAGAACCAATATGTTCTCCCATTAATTTTTTAAATGGTTCAGGGGCTTGGAGTTTGCTTTCTGCACTCATCATTACAGGTGCAAGATTAAGTTTCGCTAAGCGATTAAGCGGTAACGGCCCGTGATGAAGTTTATCATTACCGATAAAGTCTAATTTTTCTCCATCACCAAAATCCACTTCTAAACGATATTTCGCATCAGAGCTAAAGAAATGGCGATCAATCTGCACATCTTTAAGCTCAATATTTGCACCGAATTCATTACTTACTTGTTTAAGTTGATTATTTGCTGTAGCGACTAATTCTTGATATTTCTCTTCAACTTGTTTACCTGTGTACCAGCTACCGCCAACTACAGCTACACCAAGTACCGCGACTACTGACAGAGCAATTTTACTTAATTTCATAATGTTCCTTTTAAATGTTAAAAAATAGTTACGCCGTTAGATTATCATTTTTTATAATTTATTCAACTTAAAAATAAATTTCAGATTTCTAAGAAATATTAAGGCGGATAAATTATCCGCCCAATAAATATCATAATTGCAAAATTATTTAAAAAGATGGCCGCTTGTTATTATCTTCTGCTTGCTTCTTTCATTGATTTCACAAACTCCGCCAACTCTTTAAGCAAATTGGCTTGATTGTCTAAATTACGTTCAATAATTTTCACAATCGCAGAGCCTGAAATTGCACCGTCAGCACCAAGTCGCAAAGCATCTTTTACTTGTTCCGATTTAGCAATACCAAAGCCTTGTAAGATTGGGGCAGCTCCGGCTTGCTTTAAACTTTCCACTAAATTATCTAAATTACTTGCGTGAGCTTGGTTTTCGGCACTGGTTACACCTGCACGAGAAACTAAATAAGTGTAACCTTCGGTTAATTGTGCAATACGTTCAATCGTATTTTCATCTGCATTTGGCGGACAAATAAAGACAGGCTGAATACCATATTTTTTAGCCGTTGGGACGAATTCTTCTGCCGCTAAAATAGGTAAATCCGCAATTAATACGGCATCAACGCCTGTTTGTTGGCAGCGTTGGAAGAATCTATCTGCACTTGGCACAAAAATTAAGTTCGCACAAAGCAATAAACCGATTGGAATGTCAGGATATTTAGCTCGAATTTTTGCGATTAACTCAAAGCAAGCATCTGTGCTATAACCTGCGTCTAATGCACGCTTGTTTGCGGCTTGAATAACTGGCCCGTCTAATAATGGATCTGAAAATGGGAAGCCTAATTCTAACGCATCTGCTCCATTAGCAATCATCGTTTCGATGATTTCAAAACTACGGTCGAAGTCAGGGTCGCATAAGGTTACAAATGGAACGAAAGCTCCTTCGTTTTTTGCCTTTAAGTTGTTAAATAAAGCATCAAAACGGCTCATTTTACTCTCCTCCATTTAAAATTTTATCGACCGTGAAAATGTCTTTATCGCCACGCCCTGATAAATTTACTACTAACAACTGCTCTTTTTCAGGATTTTGCTTAATCAATTTCAAGGCATAAGCCAATGCGTGTGAAGATTCTAATGCAGGAATAATCCCTTCATTTTTAGCAAGAGCTTGGAAAGCCTCTAACGCTTCTTGGTCAGTAATAGAAACATATTCTGCTCGCCCTGTTGCATTTAAATAAGCGTGCTGAGGCCCAACCGATGGGAAATCCAAGCCTGCGGAAATAGAATAAGATTCTTCAATTTGTCCGTCTTTATCTTGCATAATAGGCGATTTCATACCAAAATAAATACCCGTTGTACCGTGCTTAAGCGGTGCACCGTGTTCACCTGTTTCAATGCCTTTACCTGCCGGCTCTACACCAATTAATTTCACTGATTTTTCTTCAATAAAGTCTGCAAACATACCAATCGCATTAGAACCACCACCCACAGCCGCAATCACTGCATCTGGCAAGCGGTCTTCTTTTGCTAGAATTTGGCGTTTGGTTTCTTCGCCAATCATTTTTTGGAATTCACGTACTATTGTCGGAATTGGGTGAGGGCCTGCTGCCGTACCAATTAAATAATGGGTAGTCTCATAGTTCGCTGCCCAATCACGCATTGCCTCACAGCAGGCATCTTTTAATGAGCAAGAGCCTTTCTGAACAGGTATCACCTCTGCTCCCATCAAACGCATACGGAATACATTTGGCGATTGACGTTCCACATCTTTCGCCCCCATATAGACCACACAAAGCATACCCAGCATTGCACAAGCAAGAGCAGTTGCCACACCGTGCTGCCCTGCTCCTGTTTCAGCGATGATACGGGTTTTGCCCATACGTTTTGCGAGTAAAATTTGCCCTAGCACTTGGTTTGTTTTATGGGCTCCACCGTGTAATAAATCTTCACGTTTTAAATAAAGTTTGGTATTCGTGCCTTTAGTCAAGTTACGGCAAAGGGTCAATGCTGTTGGTCGCCCTGCGTAGTTTTTTAATAAATCGGCAAATTCTGCTTGGAATGTTGGATCTTGTTGAGCATCAACAAAAGCCTGCTCTAATTCTTTGAGTACAGGCACTAAAATTTCGGGTACATACATACCACCAAATTCGCCAAAATAAGGATCAAGAAGTGTGTCTGACATAATATTTCCTTTTCTATTATCTCCCCCTCTCCCATTGGAGAGGGGTATTAAATTATAAATTTCTAGCTACATTCAAGGCTGATGATGTTTGAGCCACTGGCATTACTTCAACTCGGTTAATATTAACGTGTTCCGGCTGTTGATTTAGCCAAAGCACAATATTAGCCACATCTTCAGGGCGAACAAATTCGACATTTTCATAAATTTTTGCGGCTTTCTCATCATCGCCTTTAAAGCGAACGTTGGAAAATTCTGTTCCTCCACATAGGCCTGGCTCAACGTTAGACACTCGCACTTTTGTACCCGCCAAATCGGCTCGCAAATTTAAGCTAAACTGTTTTACAAAGGCTTTCGTGCCACCATACACATTACCGCCTGGGTAAGGGTAAGTTCCTGCAATCGAGCCGATATTAATAATATGACCAGAATTTTGTTCCACCATTTCAGGAAGAACTAAACGGGTCATTGTGACTAAACCTTTAATATTAGTATCGATCATTTGATACCAATCATCTAAATTTGCTTTATGAGCAGGCTCTAAGCCTAGTGCTAAACCTGCATTATTAACCAATAAATCAATCTTTCGCCAACCTTGAGGGCGGCTGTTTAAGGCTTTTTCAACTTCCGATGAGTCTTGAATATCAAATGCAAGCGGTAGAAAATTATCGCCAAATTGCAAATGTAGCTCCTTTAAACGCTCGGCTCGTCTGCCTGTGCCAATCACTTTATAGCCTGATTGAAGAAGTAATTTACAAATTGCTAAACCAAAACCAGCAGTTGCACCTGTTACTAATGCTGTTTTCATCTTTTTCCCCCTTAAAAATAAAATGTACTATTATAGTAGTACAAAAAAATTAAATTGCAAGAAATAATATAACCTATAAACGAAAAAAGCGTACCATAAAGGTACGCTAAATACATAGGAGGATCTTATTTTAAGATTTATATAACACAACATTCGATATCCATATCTTGAGTTGCATTCTATACCATAAAGAAATTTAATTCTGTGATTGCCTTCACATTTTTAGAAATTAATCTTTATTTTTCTGCTTTTTTGCTTTAAATATTAAAATTAAAACTGCCATCACTGCTGCTGTTGCCACAAATCCGAATAAAGCAGATTGCGTGAAACCTACGACTAAGTAGCCAACAATAGAAGCAGCAGCAACCAATAACGCATAAGGCAACTGAGAAATAACGTGATCTATATGGTTACATTGCGCTCCTGTTGAAGACAATATAGTGGTATCTGATACTGGCGAGCAGTGGTCTCCGCATACTGCTCCAGCCATTACTGCCGATAAGCACGGAATGATTAATGCAGGATCAGTATGAACCGCCATTGCCGCACCAATTGGTAACATAATACCAAATGTTCCCCAGCTTGTACCTGTTGAGAATGCCATAAATGCGGCTAATACGAATAAAATCGCTGGTAAGAAACCTGCGGCGATATGCTCGCCAACTAAACTAGATAGATATTTACCCGTTTGCATATCGCTTACTACACCGTTGATTGTCCACGCAAAGAATAAGATAGTAATTGCACCAGACATCATTTTTACACCTAAACCATAAGCACGAACGTAATTTTTTAGTGAAATATAACCGCTTGCCATAATACAAATAGTGGCAACAATAACTGATGCTAAACCGCCTACTACTAATGAAATGCCTACGGTGGTATTTTCAAAAGCACCTAAAATAGAGAATGGCGAACCTGCTTCGGCTAACGCATCAGCCCCCGTTTTGATCATCATTGCAACTGTAACCACAATTAAGGTAATAATCGGGAATACTAAATTACGCATACGACCTTTAACTTCAATAGCTTCTTCCTCTGTTTCTGCTAAAAGTTCGGCTTGGCGTTCAAAACGAGCCATTGAGCCAATATCAAATGAGAAATATGCTACAAAGAACACCATAATCATTGCAAAAATTGCATAGAAGTTCATCGCACTCATTGTCATAAATGCACCAAGTGGTGAATAGCCTGTGATTGAGTGCGTTGCTAATAAGCCAGCAATTAAAGTAATAATATAAGCACCCCAGCTTGAAATCGGCATTAATACACACATTGGTGCTGCAGTTGAGTCAAGAATATAGGCTAATTTTGCACGAGAAATACGGAATTTATCCGTTACCGGACGAGCTATAGCCCCTACTGCTAAACTGTGGAAATAGTCATCAATGAAAGTAAAGAAAACTAAACCTGCTGCCATTAATTTAGCACCACGTTTGCCCTTTATTCTTTTCTGCGCCCAATTTGCAAAAGCTTGGTTACTGCCTGAAATGCTTAATAAAGAAGTTAATACACCTAATAAAATTAAGAATAAAATAATATTAATGTTGTTAGAATTTAAACCTTCTTCACCGCCTTTATAGACTAACGAAACAACGCTATTTTTAATATAAGTAAGAGCATCAAGGAAATTGCTATTGGTTAGCATAAATGCACCAAAAATAATCCCGATGCTTAATGAAATGATCACTTTGCGTGTAACAATTGCCAAAATTAATGCAATCAACGCTGGTAACACCGACCAGAACGATGTGGAATAATCAACTAGATTCATAAAACCTCTAAAATGACTTTGTATAATTTGTATATAAGAATAATAGCCAAACAAGAGATGTACTGAGATATTTATAGAAATAAATAAAAGGAAGGAAATATGAAAAAACCAAAAACCCACCCTAACAGTAGCACTCCGTAGCATTTACTACGACAGTGTCGTTTCTTTCGAGAACGACCCCAACCAATTAAGATGACGCTTAATTGATTTCGGCAAATCCACCTTTCCTTTTTCTTCATCGTTTTCCACTCCGAAAAAATACTTATTGAATTTGCACCTCTACATTTTGTAGGACGGCGTAAAGATACCACGAATATCCTAAGATATAAAGCCCTCTTTTTATTTATATTTATTTACCTTAAATATCTTTTAATATATGATAAATAAGAATAGAATTAACCTCGTTACTAATACATAGGAGAATACAATGTCAGATTTAAAAAGCCTTTTAAATATTCGTAGCTTAAGAGTATTTGCTAAAGATTTAGCACTTGAACAATTAAAGTCACTTGCTGAAAAGTTAGATACTATTATTGCTGAAAAAGAAGAGGAAATTAGAAAAGAAGAGCAAGAAAGAGCTAAACAGTTAGAAAGTTTAAATAAATATGCTGAAATGTTAAGACAAGATGGGCTTTCTATTGATGAATTAGCCCAATTATTAGCAGATAAAGTAATTAAAGGTCGCAAAACACCTAAAGCACGCAAATCAGTTGCTCCTCGCCCTGCTAAATATAAATTTGTTGATGCAGAAGGTAATGAAAAAACTTGGACAGGTCAAGGCAGAACACCAAAAGTATTGCAAGAAGCTCTTGATAAAGGCAAAAAATTAGAAGATTTTGCTATTTAATTTATTATTTAATAAAGATTAGATATGAGAGAACTCTAATTGAGTTCTCTTCTTTTTATAACAGGAAATCAAATGCTTGAGCATAAAATATTATTAACTGAATGCCCTGATGATACAGGATTAGTGGCTAAAATCACCAATATTTGTTACAAACACCAATTAAATATTATTAAAAATTCTGAATTTGTGGATAATGAAACTAAACGTTTTTTTATGCGTACTGAGTTAAATGGTATTTTTAATGATAAAACATTACTAGCCGATCTTGAATTTACTTTACCTGAAGGTTCTATTTATAAATTATTACCAAAACAGAGAAAGCGAGTTGTTATTTTAGTAACTAAAGAAGCTCACTGTTTAGGCGATTTACTAATGAAAAACTATTACGGTGGTTTAGATGTAGAAATTGCGGCGGTAATTGGTAATCACGATACATTAAGAGAGTTAGTTGAACGCTTTGATGTGCCGTTCCACTTAGTTAGCCACGAAAATTTAACACGAGTTGAACACGATAAACTATTAGCCGCTAAAATTGACGAATACGCTCCAGATTATATTGTATTGGCAAAATATATGCGTGTGCTTAATCCAGAATTTGTGGCTCGTTATCCAAATCGTGTTGTCAATATTCACCACTCTTTCTTACCTGCATTTATTGGAGCGAAACCCTATCAACGTGCTTACGAGCGTGGGGTAAAAATTATTGGTGCAACCGCTCATTTTGTAAATGATGAATTAGATGAAGGTCCAATTATTATGCAAAATGTGATCAACGTTGATCATACCTACACGGCAGAAGCAATGATGCGAGCAGGACGAGATGTGGAAAAAACGGTTCTTAGCCAAGCATTAGAACTCGTTCTTTCCGATAAAGTTTTTGTTTATAAAAACAAAACCATTATTTTATAAAATAAATAGCCAGTTATTAAAAACTGGCTATTTTATTTAGAGGGAATGTCTTCCAACGTTTCAGGGGTTTTACCAATTAATAAATTAAATAGCATTACCGTTCTTGCTACAATCTCCCTTAATCTTACTTGATAAGCCCCTTCAGGATATTTCGCTGCATAACAAATTGCGTCAATATTTTTAAATTTAGCAATAAATAAAGCTCTCTCACAATGGAATTTCTGCGACACAATGATAAACGGTGGTAATTTATATACTTCAGTTGCTCTTATAATCGAATCGAATGTAGTGTACCCAGCATAATCTTGCTTAATTTGTGGCTGAGGAACCCCCATTTTTAGCAAATCATTAGTCATTGTTTTTGGCTCATTATAATAAGGGGTTTTATTATCGCCACTGACTAAAAGTTTATTTACTTTTTCACTTTTCACTAATTGCTTTGCGGCTTCTAAGCGGTATTTGTAATATTCATTAATTACGTTTTTTGAATAAAATTTCGCCGTACCAAGTACTACGGCATAATCCCTATGCGGTAGATCTTTAATCTCGCTGTAGACTTTATCCCGTACGGCATAGCTCGTTACTGAATCTACAATTAATAAGGTTGCAATGCCTATTAAATGTAAGCTCACAACCACTTTAAGCACTTTTATGCCAAACTGTTTGATTTGATGAAAAAACGGCAATTACCTAACCTCTTAAGCTTCGACTTCCTATAAATGACTTTATTTTTATTACTTGGGCAATGAGTATATTACAGACAAGTAAAATTGTCTGATCGTTCAATCAATTTATGCTATTTCAGCGTATTTGTTAAGTCCTAAACCCTATTTATTGCACTGAAAACTTAAAATTTTTAGCCGTTTAAAAATCTAGACGTTTAGACGGCTAAAATTTCTTGACAATTAACAGTAACACCGTTAATTTAACCATATTATTACTATTACAAGCGGTTAAAAAAGCATAAATTTTTGCAAATAAGGATTCTATGGCTCAGCATATTACACTTTTTGAGGAAACGCCTTTATCCCTTTCATTCGGTGGCGAACTTTCCCCTATTACAGTGGCGTATCAAACTTACGGCGTATTAAATGCAGATAAAAGCAATGCGGTGTTAATTTGCCACGCCTTAACCGGCGATGCTGAACCTTATTACGATTCTGCCACCGAGAAAGGCTGGTGGCAGGATTTTATCGGCAAAGGCTTAGCCTTTGATACCGAAAAATATTTCTTTATTTGTAGTAACGTTCTAGGTGGTTGTAAAGGTACAACTGGTCCTACCTCCATCAATCCACAAACCAATAGACCTTACGGCAGCCAATTTCCGATTATTACCGTTCAAGATATTGTTAATGTACAAAAAGCCTTAATTGATTACTTAGAAATCCCTGCTCTCCATGCCGTCATTGGTGGCTCTTTTGGTGGAATGCAAGCGACACAATGGGGAATTAGCTATCCTGATCAGGTGCGTAATATTATCAACCTCTGTTCATCACTAACCCTTAGTGCTGAAGCGATAGGGTTTAACCACGTTATGCGTCAAGCAATTATTAACGACCCTCACTTCAACGGTGGCGATTATTATGATGGCATTGCCCCCGATAATGGCTTAAAAATTGCCAGAATGTTAGGAATGCTTACCTACCGCACCGATATTCAATTAGCCAAAGCCTTTGGACGAGAAACCAAGCAACAAGGGCAAATTTGGGGCGATCATTTTCAAGTAGAATCTTATTTAAGCTATCAAGGCACCAAATTTTTAGGGAGTTTTGATGCGAATACTTACCTTCGCTTATTAAGAGCCTTAGATCTATATGACCCTGCTCTTGGCTATGAAAACGAAGAAGCTGCACTAAAACGCATTAAAGCGAATTATGTGTTTGTCGCCGTTACCAGTGATCAGCTTTTCAAACAAGTTGATGTTTATAAAAGCAAACAGAAATTAGAACAAGCGGGTGTTAATTTAGAATTCCACGAATTCCACTCTGATTTCGGGCACGATTCATTCTTAGTCGATTATGATTTCTTTGAACCAATGATTAGAAAAGGGCTGGAAAAGTAATTTGCATTTTTTATAATAAGAACGCCCGCTTGTAATAGCAAAAAAGCACACCGAAGTGTGCTTTTTGTCGTTTTATGCTTATTATTTCTGACGCATTGCAGGGAATAAAATCACATCACGGATTGACGGAGCGTTCGCAAAAATCATTGCTAAGCGGTCAATACCTAAGCCTTCGCCTGCTGTTGGTGGTAAACCGTGTTCTAGTGCTACGATAAAGTCTTCATCTTTAAACATTGCTTCATCATCGCCCGCATCTTTTGCCGCCACTTGAGCATCAAAACGCTCTGCTTGGTCTTCCGCATCATTTAGTTCTGAGAAACCGTTACCAATTTCGCGTCCACCAATAAATAACTCGAAACGATCTGTTACTTCAGGGTTTTCATCATTACGGCGAGCAAGTGGCGAAATTTCTGCAGGGTGTGCCATTAAGAACGTAGGCTGAATTAACTGATGTTCTGCCACTTCTTCAAAAATTGCATTCACAACAGAACCTAAGCCCCACGATTTTTGAATTTCAATGCCTAAATCTTTTGCAATTTCAACAGTTTTCTCAAAGTTATCTAGATCTTCACGTTTAATGCCGTTGCCGTATTTCACTATTGCATCGTGCATTGTGATACGCTCAAACGGTTTGCCAAAATCAAACACATATTCACCATAAGGCACATCTGTTGTACCAAGAATATCTAACGATAATTGACGTAACAACTCTTCGGTGTTATCCATTAAATCATGGTAATCCGCATAAGCTTGGTAGTATTCAATCATCGTAAATTCCGGGTTGTGGCGAACAGAAACCCCTTCGTTACGGAAGTTGCGGTTTAATTCAAATACACGCTCAAAACCGCCTACCACTAAGCGTTTTAAATAAAGTTCCGGTGCGATACGCAAATACATATCCACATCTAAGGCATTATGGTGCGTTACGAAAGGTTTTGCTGCTGCACCGCCCGGGATTACTTGTAACATTGGTGTTTCCACTTCGATGAAATCTCTGTCTAAGAAGAATTTACGAATGCCTGAAACCACTTGTGAGCGGATCATAAAGGTACGGCGTGATTCTTCGTTAGAAATTAAATCTAAATAACGCTGACGATAGCGAGTTTCTAAATCGGTTAAACCGTGATGTTTATCCGGTAATGGACGTAACGCTTTGGTTAAAATCTGAACTTCTGAACAACGAACGGTTAATTCACCTGTTTTAGTTTTAAATAGCGTACCTTCAACGCCGATAATATCGCCTAAGTCCCAAAGGCTTACCTTTTCTTCGTAAATATTTTCAGCTAAGTTATCACGAGCCACATAAAGCTGGATTGCACCGCTAACATCTTGAATGGTAAAGAAAGAGGCTTTGCCCATTATACGTTTTAGCATAATACGGCCAGCAACTTTTACTTGAATATTTTGTTCTTTTAATGCTTCGCCTCCCACTTCATCATATTGAACGTGTAAATCTTTCGCTAACGCATCGCGGCGGAAAGTATTTGGAAACGCGTTACCCTGCTCACGAATTTTAGTTAATTTCTCACGGCGGGCTAACATTTCCCCATTTAGATCTAATTCTTGATTTTCTACTTCAGACATTGAATTACCTTAGATTTCAAAATTTGGATAAATAAAACTGGTCGATTATACGTTATTTTAGGCAGTTTTGGTAGAAAACAAGCGGTAAGATTTTCGATAAATTTTGCAAAAAGAGGATTGAGGCTACCCCAATCCTCTTATTAATTACATTACCACCACATCAAACTGATCTTGATGATAGTAAGGCTCAACTTTGATTTCAATTTTCTTCCCGATAAAGGCTTGAAGTTCCGCCAATAATGCGTGGCTTTCTTCATTAATTAAGTAATCTGCCACATCTTTAGATGCATAAACGTGCATTTTTTCCGTTTTAAATAAGTGATGAACACGCACAATTTCACGCATAATTTCATAACAGACTGTTTCAACTGTTTTCACTGCGCCACGCCCTTGGCAAGCAGGGCAATCACAGCATAGAATACGCTCAAGGCTTTCCCGTGTACGTTTACGAGTCATTTCAACCAAACCAAGCTGAGTAAAGCCATTTACATTGGTTTTTACTCTATCTCCCTTTAATGCTTCTTGTAAGGACTGCAATACTAAATTGCGATGCTCTTCCTCTTGCATATCAATAAAATCGATAATGATAATGCCGCCCAAATTACGCAACTGGAGCTGATGGGCAATTGCCTGTGTTGCTTCAATATTAGTATTGAAAATGGTGTGAGCAAGATTTCGATGTCCAACAAATGCCCCTGTGTTGATGTCAATGGTTGTCATCGCTTCTGTTTGTTCAATAATCAGATACCCGCCCGATTTTAGGTTTACTCTCTTATCGAGGGCTTTTTGAATGGCTTCTTCCACACCATAAGCATCAAATAAGGTTTTTGCCCCTGTGTATAAACTCACAGAGTTTGTCAGCTCAGGCATAAACTCAGTTAAAAACTCTTTAACTTGCTCGCAAGTGATTTTTGAATCGATCCAGACCGCATTAATGCGAGTGCCGATAAAGTCCCTCAATACCCGTTGAGCTAATGCAAGCTCTCCATAAAGCATTGATTTAGCAGGATATTTTGTTTTCCGTTCTAATACTTTCCGCCATAAGCGTTTTAAGAAATCTACATCTTGCTTTAAGCTTTCTTCGCTTGCTTCTTCCGCAGCCGTACGGACAATAAAGCCGCCTAACTCATCGCAATAAGGCTCAAGCAATACTTTTAAACGCTCACGTTCCGCCTCACTTTCAATACGTTGAGAAACACCCACGTGGCTATTTTCTGGCATAAAGACCAAATAGCGAGAAGGCAAGGTAATATCAGTAGTTAATCTTGCACCTTTTGTACCAATCGGATCTTTAACCACTTGAACCACAATGTCTTGCCCTTCACGAACCAACTCGGCAATATCTTTTACCACAAATTGTTTTTTCTCATTTTCATCAACACATTCGGTATGAGAAACAATATCGGAAGCGTGCAAAAAAGCCGCTTTTTCTAACCCAATATCCACAAAAGCAGACTGCATTCCGGGCAACACTCGGGTTACTCGCCCCTTGTAAATATTCCCCACAATGCCACGCTTTGCCTCACGCTCAATATGCAATTCTTTCAATAACCCGTTTTCAACCAATGCAACCCTTGTCTCACTTGGGGTTACATTAACTAATAATTCTGTACTGCTCATCGTTTATCTTCTTACTATAAAATTAAATTGGAATAAGTTTATCACTTTGTTTTTAAGAAAAAAATTAGATCACTCAATTTCTTATTTTGATTGGGAAAATTAAATGTTCTACAAGCGGTTATTTTTATGAGTTTTTTTTGCAATTTTGCTATTTTCTACCACAAATTTTTGACAAGAGAAAAATTATGACTGAACAAGCTTTTATCACAGATAAAGATGCTGCACTTGAAGACAGTATTTCTACCTTTCAACACAAATTAAAAACCTTAGGTTTTAATATTGAAGAAGCCTCTTGGTTAAATCCTGTTCCGAATGTGTGGTCGGTGCATATTCGTGATGCAGACTGCCCGCAATGTTTTTCTAACGGTAAGGGAGCAAGCAAAAAAGCCGCTCTTGCCTCTGCATTAGGTGAGTATTTTGAGCGTTTATCTACCAACTATTTCTGGGCGGATTTTTATTTAGGTCAAGAGATTGCTAATAGTGAATTTGTGCATTATCCAACCGAAAAATGGTTTCCGATTGATGATGAAGCCATTCCACCAATGGAGATGATGGACGAGTTTTTATGGGAATATTTTGATCCGAATGGTGAAATCACGCCGGAATTATTGGCTGATTTACAATCAGGAAATTACGATCGTGGTATCGTGAATTTGCCTTATGTTCGTCAATCTGATAACCAAACGGTTTATATTCCACAAAGTATTATCGGTAACTTATTCGTTTCAAACGGAATGTCCGCAGGTAACACAAAAAATGAAGCTCGAGTGCAGGGCTTATCCGAAGTGTTCGAGCGTTTTGTCAAAAACCGTATTATTACTGAGGCAATCAGCTTGCCAGAAATTCCGCAAAGTGTGATTGACGGTTATCCGACAATCAAAGCCTCTATCGAGAAACTAGAGCAAGAAGACTTCCCGATTTTATGCTATGACGCTTCATTAGGCGGAGAATTTCCAGTTATT
>NZ_JBGTYX010000030.1:0-19725 GCF_041807785.1 Mannheimia sp. E30BD | reverse complement strand
CACTTCTTCATTACTTTTGAATGTAATTTCGCCATTCAAAATTCGCATCAAAAAGACTTGCTCTTCTGAGGGGCGGTTATGTTCCACAAATTCAATTTTGCTGGTTGTACTCACTGGATTTTTGGCAAGTGTTATCATTGTATTTATCCTCGTTTTTCTTGATGAGTGCAGAAATGCTACCCTCATAACTTGGTAAAGCCAAAGAAAAATGTATACAAAATAATCTATACCTGTAAATAAGCACACTTATTTAAAGCTATGAGCTGATTAACCTACCTATTTAGCTCAAATAATGAGGCGAATATCTAGTTATCCTTGTGGATTTCTGCAATTAAATAGCGAGTGCTTCGCCCACCTTGATTAGTCTTTTTTATCAGCCCTTTTTCCAGTAAATCCGTTAAATGGCGGGTTGCGGTTGCTTTGCTGACTTTAGCAACTTTTTGATATTGAGAGGCACTAATGCCCAATTCAAACCCATTTTCTCCGCCATCTAACAAGCGGTTCAACACTTTCTTCTGTTCAGGACTTAATTGCAGCTCCCGATATTTCAACCAAAAGTGGCTTTTGAACAATGTGCGTTCAATTTGAACTAAACTCTGTTCAATGCTTTCTGTCAAGATATTCAAAAACCAATTTAGCCAAGAGGTTATTTCACGATCACCTTTTTGAGTTTGTTCCAACAAGCGGTAGTATTCTGCTCTTTTTTGCAAAATAGTGGTAGAGATAGCGTATAGGCGAATACTTTGTTGATCGGCTTGAGTGAGGGCTAAGTCAGTTAAGGTTCTTGCTAATCTACCATTACCATCATCAAACGGGTGTAAGGTAAGAAACCAAAGATGGGCGATTCCGGCTCGGAGCAGTGGATCGAGCGTATTATCCTCTCTACTTTGGTTAAACCAATCAATAAATCGATTTAGTTCTCCCTCTAAAATATGACGATGCGGGGCTTCAAAGTGAACTTTTGGTCTATCCAGCCTGCCCGATACGACTTGCATCGGCTCCTCACCACGTAGCTCGCCTGCTTTAATATGTGGCGTGTAATAGGGAAACAACCAACGATGCCATTGTGCTAAGCGTTCTTTACTCAAGGCTTCCTGCCAATTATCCAGTGCATCAAGCATAATATTGCTCACGCCTTCAGAGCGATCTGAAACAGGATAAGGAATATCTACCGAGATATTTAATTTTTTCGCAAGCGATGAACGCACAGAATAGGCATTCAAACTATCTCCCTCAATTTGTGATGAACTTAAAATGTTATTCAACAAAGTATCTAACGCCAGTTGCGAATCTTGATGCTTGATTTGAGCACTATATCCAATCAATTTACCCAACAATAACCAACAGCGACGTAACTGTGGCTCAAGTTGGCTTTGATTCCATAAAAATTCCGTCCAATTCGGATATTGCCATATCCATTTGTAATCATTGTATTGCATTGTATTTCTCCAAATGAGCTGAAAGTATAGCACATTCACCTCATTACTCGAGCTAAATAAGTAGATTAATCAGCTCATAGCTTTAANCCAAATGAGCTGAAAGTATAGCACATTCACCTCATTACTCGAGCTAAATAAGTAGATTAATCAGCTCATAGCTTTAAATAAGTACACTTATGACATCTACAACCGTGTGGCAACGAGAAGCTTTGACACAAATACGGAAAAAGAGGGTTTTGAGCGTAAGGAAACGTACCACTATAACAACCTCAATCAGTTGGTTAGAACTGATCGTGATACATTTGATGTAGGTGGGGATATTGATGCTTATGTTACTCATGAGCGTGATGTTTTCGGGCGTGATGGCGAAATTAAAACTTATTCAAATGCCTCTGGCGATTTGGAAAGCCATTACATAAATGAACGAGATGTTTATGGCAATATTTCTAAACAGACTATCTTTGGTATAGATGGGCAAATAACCCGTGTAAATAACTATACTCGTGATGCAAGAGGATTAGAAATTAAAAATGAAATAGATTGGAACGGGGATGGTATCTATAACGATTTGGATACCGTTATTATCAGTGTTCGTGATGATACACCGCAAGGAAACATCATCTCCCAGCTTCAATCCTATGCAGACGGCAGACCGGAAGTTTACACCATTTGGGGTTATGATGGTTTTGGCAGACATAATTCTACCCATTCAGACACTAACAAAAACGGTCAAATTGATGAAGGTGAAAGAGCTTCTAAAGTCTCTTTTGTTGGGGAGAGTACTTTAATAGATGTGATTACAGTGTATTCAGGTAATGAGTTACAGCACCTACAAAAAATACATTACAGCGATAATAATATTATATTGGGTAGTTTTTATTCTGATGCGAATAGTGTTTATCATACCCTTTCTTATAATGGTTATGGTGGAACTAGACGCTCTTCAACTGAAGACTTTACCGAGAGCCACTATGATGCGTTATTTAAGCAAATAGGCGGAGCGATTAAGACACTGAATATGTCTAATGCCAACTACCAAACCGACATTACGCTGGATAACAACGTGCTTGCGAAACTCACAAAATCTGAGTTAGTCGTAAACGGTGATGCAACCGACACTATCCGCCTGAAAGACAACACCGAGTTTACCCAACTCGATAATGTGACAAGAGGCAGACAGGAGTACGAGCAATACCAAACAGAGGTGGACGGTCAGCAATACACCTTATTGATTGACACCGACATCAACGTAGTATTGGCGTAGTCTCAGCCCTCTACAAGCGATCATTTTTTGCTGAAAATTTGCAAAAAAATGACTGCTGACTTTAACTCAAACCACCTTATAGATTTTTCTGTAAGGTGGTTTTTTTATATTGATAAATCTCTCACTTATTGTAAAATCCAATGTATCATTCAATGATACAAAAGTAAGGAAGACAATGAGAGTACAAGTTAAACAGTGGGGCAATAGCAAAGCTGTTCGTTTGCCGAAAGATTTTGCTCATTTAATGAATTTAGAAACAGGCGATTTTCTAGAATTAACTCAAATTGACCATCAAACAATAAAACTGGTTGTTGTTCCTCCCGTAAAAAGGCAGCGGCTTACGTTAGCAGAGCGAATTGCAATGACCTCAACTAAAACGCTCCCAGCGTGCGAAGAATGGGATTTACTTGAGCCAACAGGGAATGAAATCTAATGAAACGAAGTCAGTTTAAACGAGGCGATATCATTACAATATGCCTAAACCCTGTGGTAGGTAAAGAAATTGAGGGCGAACGCCGCCCTGCGTTGGTTTTAAGCGACAGCGAATTTCACAATTTAGGCTTTATGATGATAGCTCCCATTACACAAGGTAATGCAGCGTTAGCCCGTGAAAATAGCTTCGCCGTTACTCTAAGTGGTACAGGCTGTGAAACACAAGGCGTTATTGTGGCTTATCAAACAAGGGTCATTGATTTTATTAGTCGAAGAGCGAAAAAGGTGGAAAGCGTCCCTCACTATATTCTTTCCGAAGTACAAGATATTGTAGAGGCGATTTTAAAGGATTGATTAGAACATAAAAAACCTGTTACCGATTGGTAGCAGGTTTTTGTTTAAACTAAGCCGCTTTAACGGTTGGTACAAGCTCAATATTAAGAGCAGCTAAGATTTTCACAATGCTCTCAAAACGAGGTTTTTTGCTTGATAGAGTTTGGTATAAACTTTCTCTAGCTATATTCGCTTTCTTGGCGAGTTCGTTCATCCCTTTAGCCCTCGCAATCGTATTTAAGGCTTGGATAAATTCTTCTTCATCGCCATCTTTCAATACTTCAGCTAAGTAAAGGGCAATAAGCTCATCGCTTTTTAAATATTCCGCCGCATCAAAGGTTGATATTTCCCCTTTAAATTCAGTATGTTGCATAACTATTCTCCTTGTTGCAATTGTTGATAATTTCGCCAGAATGTTTTGGCTGTTGCAATATCTTTTTCTTGGCTATCTTTGTGTCCACCCTGAATAATCAGATAAATCGTCTTGCCTTTTTGGGCATAATAAAGCCGATAGCCTTTATTTATCATTATCCGCATTTCCATTACACCATCGCCCAATGCTTTACAGTCGCCAAAATTGCCTGATTTGGCTCGCTCCAAGCGTCTAATGATAGTAATTTTAGCTAGGGGATCTTTTAGTTTGTCTAGCCACTACTTAAATTCTTCTGTTTGTTCTATTAGATACATTATTCCCCTCCCCAACAACTAAATTGTAATGTTAGCATTACAAAAAGGCAATGCTTTTATCTATATAAGCTAATCTAATAACAAAAAAACCTGCTACCAATCGGTAGCAGGTTTTGTTTTATCTTAAGCGGTGTTTTGCAAATTTTCAGCAAAAAATGACCGCTTGTAGAGGGCTGAGACTACTCCAATACTACGCCAATACTACGTTGATGTCGGTATCAATCAATAAAGTATATTGCTGACCGTCCACTTCGGTGGTGTATTGTGCGTAATCGTTGCTGCCACGTTTTACGGTTGCGTCCAACTTAGTGAAATCGGTATTGTCTTTCAATCTCACTGTGTCGGTGCTGTCGCCGTTAATCGTGAAAGTAGCATTCTTGCTGATTTTAGCGATAACATCGTTATCAACCGTGATGTCTGTACTTGCTCTTGCATTGGTTAGGTTGATTTGGATAATTTTGTTTTCGTAATTATCCAATAACGCACGCCATTTTTCAGAGGTGTAGTCATCTTTGGTTGAATAGTGAAAGCCTGCTGTACCATAGACTAAAGTAGCGTCAGATTTGGCAACATTTTCGGATAAGTGAGCAATGTGTGTACCGCTAATACCTACATCTTGGTAAATATATTTCCGTATTTGATATAGGTGCTCTTGTTTATCTCCGCCACGATAATCCTCAATAATATCAAAAAGATTTGTGTTGCCTATATAAGAGTATTTGTTCAATACTTCATCGCCATCTAACGTCTTGTTGTCGTTTCTATCAGCATAGCTAGTCAATCGTCTGCCAAACTCATTATACTTGTAGTAGTTATGATTTTTGCCTGAAGCACCATCTGCATTTACCCATTCATCGATGCGCTCAGCGTAATTACTATTCAGGTTCTGGTCGTAGATGAGGGTTTGTTTCAAATCACCAACATCATAGATGCCGTTGGCATTTTTGTCTTCATAGAGTGTTTTAAGTCGACCAAACTCATCACGGGTATTGCTGTTGATAAAGCTCTTATTAGTTTCAGATGAATAGTTAGTCACTTTAGTTTGATAACCGTACTCATCATATTCATACTCTCGTTTCCAAATTAACGTACCATCTGCTTGGTAGTTGCGAATGACTTTATCACGACCAAACTCGTCTCTTTCACGCACCATTCGGCTATTCACATCGATAGCATCGCCTAAGATATCTTCTTTGGTTTCGATTAATCTACCGTAGTTATCATAGCCGTAAGTTTCCTTACGCTCAGTACCTTCCTTGCCTTCAGAGAAGTCAGTATCAAACTCCCTCGTTGCCACACGGTTGTAGATGTCATAAGTGTACTTATTGGCAGCAGATTGTTCAAATTTTCCGCTTTCTTCAATTTTCACTTGTGAACGGTCTTCTACTTTTTGGCGACGTTTGTTGTACACGTTATCGGTTATGTTGGTAAACTTATCAGCCCCCGCTTCTCCCGTGTTATTGGTGCGAGTTTGGACTACGTTACCGTATTCGTTGTGGGTGTTTTCCACAATTCTGTCGATACCGTTTACCGTTACTTCTTTGCCATTGAGCATAATCGTATGAGTATGACCTGTCGGGTTCGGTTTGCCGTTGCTTAACACATCATTATTGGTGTTGTCATAACGGGCAATTTCACGTCCTAACGCATCACGCACATAGTAGCTTACGCTTTCAGCGTGGTCTTTACCGTCTAGGTTGCTTGTACGCTCGTAAACTCGGTTGTTTCCATCGAATTTGTGCTCGTAGTAGCGTTCAATGCCGTGTACGGTACGACCATCTTCTAAGGTGTGAGTTGTACCTGTTACCTGTTTTTCACCTTCAAGCGTTAGCGTCGTGTCGTTATCAAGGTTTTGATATTCGCCAATACGGTTACCGTTTGCGTCTAAGTCGTAGTAGTACACTCGGTCGAAATCGCCTTTCGCATCAAGGTTGAAGCGTTCGGTAATCACACGGTTTTGGTTATCACGCTCGTAAGTGGTGAAGTTGTCAATGCCTTCTACTTCACGACCATCGTTTAAGCGAACCGTTTCACCTGTTTTCTCTTTGAGAGCAACACCGTCTTTCATATCGTTATCACGGTTGTAATAAATTCCGCTTAATTGACCGCTTGCTTTGTCCACATCACGGTATTCCACTTCTTCAAACTCGCCTTTTGCATCAAGGTTTCTGTTGGTTTGAATGTGGTGGCCGTTTTCGTTGTGTTCGTAGGTTTCATAACGGTCAATACCTTTCAGAACGCGACCATCGCGAAGCTCAATCGCTTAGTCTTGGTCTTTATTGCCTGTGCCGGTGTTTTTATCGTTATCTAAATCAGTGTAACGACCTTTCTCACGTCCGTACTCATCACGGTCGATGTAAATCACTTCTTCAAAGCCTGTGTCGTTTTTCAACTCTTCTCCGCCGTCACCCGCATCTCTCGCATTTAAGTTACGGTTGATTTGAATTTGCTGACCGTTCGCGTTGTATTCATAGGTTTCAAAGCTGTCGATACCTTTGAGTTCAACCTGTTTGCCATCAATTTCAACAGTAATTGCTTTACCTGTCGAATCGATACAGTCGTTGTTGAATTATATCGCCACCCTACGACCGTATTGGTCTAATACGAGGTAAGTGGTTGAGTTAGCTTCGCCATCGCCTGTGTTATCCACATCAATCTGTAAGGTTTGACCTTTAGTGTTACGACCGAAGGTTTCAATTCTATCGATACCTTTGATTGGCTTGCCATCATGGTCGAACGCCGCTTTACCTGTGGCTTCGTTAGCGTCGTTATCCACTAACAACTCAGTACGGTTGCCTAAAGCGTCGAACTTCTGATAATGGATCTTATCGGCAGTGCCGTCGGCGTTATTATCGTAGTCGATTTGCACTAGACGTCCATAGTCGTTATATTCATATCTCTCAATAGTATCAATGCCTTGCACTGATTCGCCATTGATTGAATGACGCATTCCTGTCGCTGCTCCGTCAGTATTTGTGTACTTAGCTGTTGCTATATACTCTGTTACTGATTTGTCATTTACCATGTGTGTGATCGCTTTATATTCATAATATTCAGCCTTATCAACACCGCTAATATCGTTAGGTAAATTATCTGCAGTCACTCCTTTTGGATCGTTATCGTATTCAACTTTGGTTGGATTGCCGTTAGCATCATAGGTGTATTTTTCAACACGGTCGATGTTGCCATCTGCATTATCATCAAAGAATACTAGCTCTTTTAGACCTTTATCGTTATATGTTAGATACTCTTTTGCATCGTCAGCACCTTTGGCGTCGTTGTTATATGCAATTTGAGTTTCTAGCATTACATCTTTAATTACTGTAGAGCCGTCCGCCAGTTTAACTTCCGCTTTACCAGGTTTGCTTGCTTCAACTGTTTCGTATCTGTCAATGCCATTGTATACCTTGCCATCAACACCTTTACTTGTAACCGATGAACCTGTGCCTTCTTTAGCATCTAAGTCATATAAACGTTGTTTTACATTACCCTCTGCATCGTAAACATAGTACACTTTTTGGTCTGGATTTGTTGGCTCAACTTTTGAGTCTTTAACAGAGTCAATTTTAGCATTTCCACCACCAATATCTTTTGCCTCTAAGTAAGTGTCAATTTGAGTTACTTTAGCATCGTTAATAACTTCTTTCGTTACTGCGTGTAATGTTACAGGTTTATCATAGGTTGCAACTTCTGCTTTATCCACAATACCATCATGGTTGATATCGTAATAGGTATATACTTTGTTGCCGTCTACAACAATTTCTGTTTTTGGATCTGATAAATCCGGTAACGCAACATTTGTTGGTTGAGATTCATTACCCGCTGCATCACTTGCAGTAACATTAACGTTTTCAGTTGGTAGTTCTGATGGCATTTTAACCGTAAAGTTACCATCTTCATCTGCTTGAGTTGTTGCAATCTCTTTACCATCCGGTGTTTTTACGCTGATAGTTGAGTTTGGTTCTGCTTTACCTGTAATTTCGCTACCATTACTGTTTGGTTTTACCTCAGTTGGCGCATCTGGTGCTGTATTATCTGGCGCTGTAATCGTTCCTGTCGAAGTATTTCCCGCTGGGTCTTTCGCTTCTACATTCACTTTCTCGCCATTGTTTTTCGGTGGGTTAATACCTACTGTCGCTGTACCATCTGCACCTACTGTACCTGTACCAATTACAGTGCCTTTATCATCTGTAATCGTTACCGTTGAGCCTGGTTGTTGGTCTGTAACCGTTACCGTAGTACCGTTATCTGATACCGTTGTATTCTCATCTGTCGGTTTTGTCGGTGGCGTTGTATCTGGCGCTGTAACCGTACCTGTTGAAGTATTTCCCGCTGGGTCTTTCACTTCTACTGTTAACGTTTCACCATCAGTTTTCGGTGGATTTACCGGTACATTGTAGTTACCTTGCTCATCCGCTTTACCTGTACCAATTACGTTACCTTTGTCATCTTTGATCGTGACTGTTGAACCTGGCTCTGTTGTGCCTGATACAGTTACTGTGCCACTCGCTTTATCGCCTTGAGTGTTTGTATTTTCATCAGTTGGCTTCGCTGGTGGTGTTGTATCAAATGCTGTGATAGGTGTTGTGGTTGTTGTGCCAGTAACAGGATCTTTCACAGTTACATTGATGGTTTCACCATCAGTTTTCGGTGGATCTAGTGGAATATTGTATTTACCTTCACTATCAGCTACAGCTTCGCCCAACTTGTTACCATTTGCATCTGTAACAGTTACAGTTGCGTTTGGTTTAGTTGTACCACTGATTTCTTTACCGTCATCTTTTACAGTTGCAGTTGTGCCTTTGCCGTCGTTTTCAGTTTTTTCAGTTGAACCATCAGCTTTATCCGCAATAGTCGTTGAACTACCGTCCGGACGCTTAGTTTCAGTTGAAGTATTACCTTTGCCGTCGTCAGTCTTAGTTACAGCATTACCCTTACCGTCGGCTTCAGTTGTTGAAGTTGAGCCGTCAGTATTTTCAGTTTTAGACGTTGAGCTGCCATCAGGACGTGTCGTTGTAGTCGTTGTGCTATCTACATTGCCATCGTCATCTTTATCTGTGGTTTCAGTCGTTACTTTTATACCATCTGGGTTGTTAATTACCGTTGTTGTACTTTCTGGGTTACCATCTAGATCTTCATCTTTTTCCGTTTTAGTTGAAGTTGTTTTACCATCTTCGTCTTTTTCGGTTGTGATTGTCGTATCTAACTTGCCGTCGCCTGTAGTGTCTTTCTTCTCTACTGTTGTAGAAGTGCCATCAGGACGTTCGGTTGTTGTAGTTTGGCTATCTACTTTACCGTCATCATTTTCATCTTTAGTTTCAGTAGTTACTTTAGTACCATCTGGTTTAGTTTCAACTTTCGTTGTACTTTCTGGATTACCGTCTTGGTCTTTATCTACTGTTGTTGTAGATGAAGTTTCTTTACCATCTTTACCCTGTTCAGTTGTTGTAACTGTACCTTTGCCATCATCTTCAATAATTGAAGTTGTGCCATCTGGACGATTGATGATTGTCGTTTTGCTGCCATCATCGTGCGTCACTTCTGTGGTATCGGTTACATTGCCTTCTTTATCTTTTTCAGTTTTGGTTACTGTACCTTTTCCGTCATCTTCAGTTGTTGAAGTTGAGCCGTCTTGGTTTTCTACAGTTGTAGTTGAACTACCATCAGGACGTGTTGTTGTCGTGGTGGTTGTATCTACAGTACCATCATCATTTTTATCTTCAGCAACTGTTGTTGTAGTGCTACCGTCTGGGTTGTTAGTTACTGTAGTAGTGCTTTCTGCATTACCATCACCATCTTTATCAACCACCGTTGTAGTAGATGTTGTATTACCTTTTTCATCTTTTTCGGTTGTGATTGTAGTATCTAACTTGCCATCACCTGTAGTGTCTTTCTTCTCTTCTGTTGTTGAAGAACCATCAGGACGAGTTGTGGTAGTAGTTTGACTTTCCGCATTACCATCAGAGTTTTCGTCTTTGGTTTCGGTAGTTACTTTAGTACCATCAGCATTAGTTTCATCTTTGGTTACACTTTCAGGATTACCATCTTTCGGATTAGTATCTACGACTTTTTCAGTTGAGGTTACATTGCCGTCTTTGTCTTTATTTTCAGTCTCAGTCGTGCCTTTACCATCGTCTTTAGTCGTTGAGCTAGATCCGTCCGGATATTTAGTCTCAGATGTTGAACTACCATCTGCATTGGTCTGCTTCTCAGTAGTTGATGTTACTTCACCATTTTTGTCTTTTTCGGTTGTATGTGTAGTTGAACCACCTTTGCCGTCTGGTGTAGTTGTGCTTTCAGTAGTACCTGTTACGTTACCGTCGGCATCTTTGTGTACACTGTTAGAGGTTGAACCGCCTTTACCATCTGGAGTGGTTGTAGTTTCAGTTGTACCTGTTTTGTTGCCGTTTTCATCTTTGTGTTCAGTAACAGAAGTAGTAGAACCATCTGGTTTAGTAGTGCTTTCAGTTACACTATCAACTACACCATCAGAGTTTTCATCTTTGATGATTGTTGTTTTAGTGCTGCCATCAGCCTGTGGCTCAACTTTAGTTACAGTTTCAGGATTACCATCAGTTGGAGATAAATCAACAGCTGTTTCCGTTGAAGTTACTTTGCCGTTTTTATCTTTCTCAGTTGTAACTGTGGTGTCTTGTTTGCCATCACCATTAGTATCTGTTTTGGTTACAGTTTTGCTCGTACCATCTGGGTATTTAGTTTCAGATGTTACATCACCGTTTGGCTTGGTGTTAGTTACCGTAGTTGCAGTAGTTTTACCACCTGCATCTTTCTCTACTGTTGTTGCTGTTGTGCTACCATCTTTGTTTGGTTTAGTTGTGGTAGTTGAGCTTGTACCATCTGCATTTTTCGTTGTAGAAACAGATGATCCGTCTGGTTTAGTAACTGTTGTTGTAGTATCAGTTACATCACCATTTGAATCACGGTTTACCGTTGTGGTTGTACCTTTACCGTTATCGGTAACTGTTGTACTTGTACCGTCTGGGCGAGTTGTTTCCGCTACTGATGAACCATTAGGCTGTGTTACTTTAACGGTTGTTTCAATCTCTTTGCCATCTTTGTCTTTATTAACAATAGTAGCAGTAGTTGAACCATCTTCATTTGGCTTAGTGGTTGTAGTTGTGGTTGAACCATCAGGGTGTTTAGTTACAGATGTAGTTTCACCGTTTGGCTTGGTAGTTTCTGTCGATGTTGTACCATCAGCTTTGGTATCTTCTTTGGTTGAAGAGCCATCTGGGTTCTTAGTTTCTGTTGAAGTGTTACCTTTGCCGTCATCTTTAGTTACAGAAGTTGTACCATCAGCTTTAGTTTCTTCTTTAGTTGAAGAGCCATCTGGGTTCTTAGTTTCTGTTGAAGTGTTACCTTTGCCGTCATCTTTGGTTACAGTAGTCGTACCATCAGCTTTAGTATCTTCTTTGGTTGTAGAACCATCTGGTTTTTTAGTTTCTGTTGATGTGTTGCCTTTGCCGTCGTTTTCAGTTTTTACTGTTGTGCCGTCAGCTTTGGTTTCATCTTTCGTTGAAGAGCCATCTGGGTTCTTAGTTTCTGTTGAGGTATTACCTTTTCCATCATCAGTTTTGGTTACAGTTGTGCCTTTACCATCATCTTCTGTGGTTTTGGTTGAACCGTCAGCATTTTCCTCTTCTTTAGTTGAAGAGCCATCTGGGTTCTTAGTTTCTGTTGAGGTATTACCTTTTCCATCATCAGTTTTGGTTACAGTTGTGCCTTTACCATCATCTTCTGTGGTTTTGATTGAACCGTCAGCATTTTTCTCTTCTTTAGTTGAAGAGCCATCTGGATTCTTAGTTTCTGTTGAAGTATTACCTTTGCCGTCATCTTTGGTTACAGTTGTTGTACCATCAGCTTTGGTTTCTTCTTTTGTTGTAGAACCATTTGGTTTTTTAGTTTCTGTTGATGTGTTGCCTTTGCCGTCGTTTTCAGTTTTTACTGTTGTGCCGTCAGCTTTGGTTTCATCTTTCGTTGAAGAGCCATCTGGGTTCTTAGTTTCTATTGAAGTATTACCTTTGCCGTCATCTTTGGTTACAGTTGTTGTACCATCAGCTTTGGTTTCTTCTTTTGTTGAAGAACCATCTGGGTTTTCAGTTTTGGTTACTGTACTATCTACTTTACCATCATCATTTTGATCTTTGGTTTCAGTAGTTACTTTTGTACCGTCTGACTTAGTCTCAGTTTTAGTTGTTTCTTCTGGATTGCCGTCTTGATCTTTATCAACTACTTTTTTAGTAGAAGTTACATTGCCGTTTTTATCTGTTTCAGTAGTAACAGTGGTATCTTTTTTACCATCGCCTGTAGTATCTGTGCTTTCTACAGTCGTTTTGCTACCATCTGACTTAGTGGTAATTTCAACTGATTTATCATAAACACCATCATCTTTAGTGCTTTCTTCTGTAGTTACTGTTTTGCTACCATCTGGATTAGTTTTGGTTGTAACCACTTTTTCAGGGTTGCCATTACCATTTGCATCAGTTTTGCGAATTTCTTTCGTAATTTGACCGCTTGCATCATGCTCAGTAATGACTTCAGTATCTAATGTACCATTGCCATCAGTATCAATACGCTCAGTTGTTGTTTTTGGTTTATTCACTGTTGCAGATTTGTTGTCAGAGCTTGATTTATCTCTTCCTGCAATAAAAATACCAGCTAATAGTGCAGCAGATGCACCAATTACTTCTGCAGTATATGATTTTGCACCTACTGCAGCTGCAGAGGCTTCGCTTTCTGATAGTAATAGAATGTCGTTAGGTGATGAGCTTAATGATGAGTAAGCATTACCTAGCATAGAAGCTGTTTCTTCGGCACTTAGTTCTTTGATGCCCACAACTTCACCATTATCACTAATAGTTAATTCTGTAACTTGGTTGTTACCTTCGTTTGTTAATAACTCAGGTTTATTTGGGAAATAGTTCTCTAAAGTAATAACACTACCATTTGCTAGATGTACTTCTAAGTTATTACCTACTTTTACTGTTTTCTTAATAGAAGTAGCTTTAACAGGCAATACTACTTTAGCAGATTGTCCAACATTAATATTCATATAAATTCCTCATTCTGATTATGAAATTTTCAAGACGTTTTAGTCTTAGTAATTATGAAAATATCTCATAATTTTTAAATTATGCCTTAGCCACACTTTTAGCATTAGCATTAGCATACTACATTCTATAATAAAAATTATAGGAAGGCTATTAAATAACCTTGTTCCATTATAGGTTTTACATTTCCTGACAAATTTGTAAAATAAAACGCTATTTTTTAAATGAATAACTGAATATAATTAGCCATTTATTATTTTACTTTAATTAAATTGTATCCATTTCTATGAAAAAACTACTCTTATTGGTTAGCTCTGCCACTTTTTTAAGTGCTTGTAGTAGCCAAAATCAACATAATTTCGAGGTTAGTGGCCAAGCCTGTTCAATTTGTAGTGCTGATGGCGGTAATTCATCTGCTAGCCTTCCTGTAAGTACACCTAATACAGTTAAATCTCCATCGCTACAATCTCAAGGTTATAACTCTTTCTTATCTATTATTAATTCCGCTTTAGAATACAATCAAAATGTATCTTCATTGCCAAGTGTGATTGAGCAACGAAAAGCAGAAGCAGAGATTATCCGCAAAAATAACTGGCCTTCTATTCGCCCTGTTGCCCGTTATTCAAGCCAAACAAGCCCTTACATTGGTGCAAATGCAAGTTATACATTATGGGATTTTGGCTCTGCAAAACATAAAGAGAAACAGGGCGAGCTTGGGGTGGATAACTCTCAATTAGAATTTTTTATTGAAGAGCGAGAAGTTATTGCTTCAACTGTTGAAGCGGTAGTTAAAATTTCTTCATTGGTGGAAAATAGCAAACTATTGAGTTCTTCTATTGCTTCTATTTCTAAACTATCTGGTTTGGCGGATGTGCGATTTGAAGCAGGTATGTCCACCGCTTCAGAATCTAACACATTAAATTTGAGATTGGCTGAACTTAAATCTGAGTTAGACGCTATTAATATTGAAATTGCGTTAAATTTGGATTTACTCTCAGCAAAATTGATGTCGCCAATTACATTAAATGATATTCCAAGTTTGTATAGTATCACTTCACAGATTTTACCTGATTTGGGTAATGAATCTCTGCAATTAAGACAAGCTGAAATCAATAAAGAGATTGCTTATGCTCAATTCCAGCAAGCCGAAAGCGATATTTATCCACACTTAGTTTTAGAGGGCGAAGTTGGTAAAGCAACCAATGGTAGCTCTGTTCACACTGTAGGTGTTTCATTCCAATTACCTACTTCTGTGTTTGCTCGTTCTGCAACAGTAAATGCGGCTGAATCTGCTTATAAAGCGGCAAATCGTAAAGTTACTCAAATTGAAACTCAGTTAGAAACCGAAAATAAGCGAATTGAATTAGAGACTAATCGTTTAAACAATAATAAAAACACCCTTTTAGGGTTAGAAAAGAAAGGAATGAGTGCGATAGGTGTATTTGATTCTGAGTTTGAAGCAGGCACAGCGACATTGTCTGATGGTTTATCTGCTCATAGAACATTACTTCAAACTCGTCAGCAATTAATTTCGCTACAAGCTCAATTATTAAACTTGAAAGCAAGCAAAATTCGTATTACGAATGGCTCTATCTTTAACACATCAGAGTAGAAAATGGATAATAAGAACGTAACACCTAGTTGGCATTTAACTTTACCTGAAGCTATTAAAATTCAGGCAAATCATATTGGAGTTGAGCTGGTTGCTGATGAACTAGCCGAACTCAACTCTTTTAGCGAAGTTCAGAATAACCCTCGATTTAGTGAAGATTTTCAATTAAATATTAGTTTATCTGATAAACACTTATTAAACTTGCCTGTACCTTGCATTGTTGAATTGAAAAAAGAAAACTCTCAATGTAATTATGCGGTTATAACTGATATTAACTCAACAAATAATATTATTTCTTTTGCTTCTATTAATTTTGGCGAAACCATTGAGTTGAAAAGCGATGATGTGCTTGCTTCAATCAACTTACCTGCTCTGCTGATTAGAAAGCAAATTGATAGAATTTATTTAGAACAATCTATTCCTGTTGAAAAGAAACATTGGTTTTGGTCTATCTTCTCTTTAGAAAAAGGCGTATTTACCAAAGTATTAATTGCTACGCTTTTTGCCAATATTTTAGCATTAATTACCTCTTTCTTCTCGTTACAAGTTTACGACAGAGTTATTCCTAATAAGTCTGAAGAAACCTTATGGGCATTACTTATTGGGGTTATGATTGCCTTTGCATTAGAGGCAACGCTTAGAATTATTCGTTCGCATTTATTAGACTTTAGTGGTAAGCGAATTGATATTCAAGCAACTAGCTTGTTACTACGTCGCTTACTAGGCTTGAGATTGAAAAATGAAACACCAACGCCTAACCATTTAAGCCAAATGATGCGAGATTTTAACTCAATCCGTGAATTTTTTACCGAAGCGGCTGTTGGTTCTTTGGTTGATATTCCATTTGTGTTGTTATTCATTTTTGTTATTTATGCGATTGGCGGTAATGTTGTTTGGGTTTCTATTATTGCAATGTTATTTATGGTTATTCCACCTATTCTATTTAGAAAGAAAATGATGAATATCGTAAAAGAAACATTAGGCTCACGCACCGCAGCTAACCGTTTATTTAACGAGGTAAGCTATCAATTAGATGTGATTAAAGTGACTAAATCACAACGTTTCTTTACGCAACAATGGGACGATATTAGTGAGATTATTGCTGATATTTCAATGCGTCAGCGTGCTTTAGTGTCTCATTTAACTCAATGGGCTGCTAGTGTTCAGCAAATTGCTTATGTATTAACGGTATCAACCGCCGTTTATTATGCGTTTGATGGCAAAATGACAATGGGTGCAATTATTGCAATGAGTATTCTTGTTTCTCGTACTCTTGCCCCTGTTGCTCGTTTAAGCTCGCTTTTAATTCGTTGGGCTCAAGTCAAATCTTCTTTAAAAGAGCTAGATTTAATTGCGGAGTCAGAGCAAGACGATCCTGTTGAGCAGCAGAAATTACGTCGTCAAAATATCAACGGCTTCTTTGAATTAAGAAATGTGATTTATCAGTACGATAAAGATTCTAAACCTGCATTACAGGTGCAAAATCTTGTGATTAGACCGGGCGAGAAAATTGGTATTTTAGGACCAAATGGTTCAGGTAAATCTACTTTCTTACGTCTTTTATCAGGTTTACAATACCCTAACTCAGGGGAAGTAAAAATTGATGGTATTGATATCCGCCAAATATTTAGTAACGATATTAGAAATGCTATCTCGGTGGTTAATCAGGAAATTCAATTATTTAGCGGTACGTTAAGACAGAATTTAACCTTTAATAATCCGAACATTAGCGATCAGAAAATTATGGGTGTGTTATCTCAAACTGGGTTAGCCAACTTTTTAACCTCTCACCCACACGGTTTAGATTTAATGATTAAAGATGGCGGTAGAGGTTTATCTGTTGGGCAAAAACAAAGTGTTCAGCTTGCCAGAATGCTGTTAAGTGATAGTAAAATTTTATTACTTGACGAACCAACCGCAAGTTTAGACCCAAATATCGAAGGTTCTATCATTAATACCTTAGCGAATTTCTCTAAAGATAAAACCTTTATTACGGTTACACATCGAATGCCAATTTTAGCAATGGTTGATCGTATTATTGTGATTGCCGATGGTTACGTGATTGCTGATGGTCCGAGAGATGAAGTATTAAATAGAATTCAAAAGGCTCAAAACAATCAGCCAGAACAAAATAATTAAGGTTGGAATATGAGAGATTTAACAAAAGAAATTAAACCACCTAAAAAAAGTAATAAATTACTTTGGGTTATTGTGTTTTTATTGAGTGCATTGCTAGTTTGGTCATATCTAACCCAATTTAGCCGTGTTGTGAGAGCAAATGGTAAAGTTGTGTCTCACGAAAGAACACAAATTGTACAAAACTTAGAGGGTGGAATTTTAATTCAGCTCAATGTGAGCGAGGGGGATAATATAGAAACTGGCCAAGTATTGGCAGAACTTGATACAACAAGATATCAAGCTCAGTTAGAAGAAATTGAGAAAAAAATCGCTACTTTCACATTAAGAAAATTAAGATTACAAGCAGAAGCTGAAAATGCAAAAAGTTTTGCTATTCCAAAAGGTTATCAAGAGGCTTATCCGGATCTCGTTGATGCAGAAAGAAGCCTACTTTCGACAAAGGTGGAAGAATACCTTACGAGAGCAAAAAACTATGATTCTCAAATTTCTTTAAAACAGCAAGAGTTAAATAATCTTTCACGATTTGAAAATAGTGGTGCTGTACCCAAAAGAGATATCCTTGCACAACAACAAGCTCTCAATAATATCAGAACAGAAAGAGAAAATTACTTTTCTGACACACACAAAAAACGAGCTCAAGAGCTATCTGATGCAGTATCACAATTAGCCTTAGCGAATGAAAGCATTAAAACAGTGCAAGATCAGCTAGATAGAGCAACGATTGTTTCGCCTTCAAGCGGTACTGTAAACCAAATTCACTTCAACACCATTGGTGCGGTAGTAAACCCTGGACAAACTATTTTAGAAATTGTACCAAATGATGGGAATTTGTTAGTAGAAGCTCGTGTAACGCCGAAAGATATCGGTTATGTTGTGCCTGATATGAGAGCTTCACTCAAATTAACCGCTTATGATTATAGTATTTACGGTACTATGCTAGGAAAAGTGGTTAAAATTGGTGCGGATACCGTGCCTGATAAAGAAGATAGAAATGCTCCGCCTAGTTATGTGGTTTCATTAGAAATATCGCCTGAATCCTTGCAACAATGGAAAGAAAAAGGATTGGAGATCCGAACAGGTATGGTGGTAGAAGCAGAATTAGAAGCTGGTCATATGAGAATTATTGATTACATCTTTAGACCAATTCTAAAAGCACGAGATGCGTTAGCAACGATTTAGTTTATACAAAACCACTTCCTTTGATCTGCACCCCAAAAGTTGGACTAAATAACCAACTGATTAAGGTGCAGATTTTTTTATGACTAAATACAACCAATCTTTCAAACAACAAGTGATCGAATTTTACCTTCAAGCCGGGAAAAATCACTCGCTTACTCGTCAGCATTTTCAGCTGGAGAAAAGCACATTAAGACTTTGGGTTAACCAATATCATCATTATGGTTTCAATGGGTTAGCTGTTTTAGGTAAAAAGCAAACTTACTCCTCCGAATTCAAATTATCTGTGATACAAGCGGTTAAAAACGGGCAATTTTCTACAAAAAAAGCCGCTTTGCATTTTGGTATTCCTTCCCCTGCTCTTATCAGCCAATGGTTGCAAGCCTTTGAGAAACAGGGCATAAACGGCTTATTACCTAAAATATTGAGAAAAATATGGACAATTAACCATAAAAAAGTCCAAGCGATAATGCAAAAATTGGGGTTGAAAGGGAAATGCAAGTACCGAAAATATCGCTCGTATCAAGGCGAAGTGGGTCGGATTACAGAAAATCGCTTACAGCAAGATTTTAATGCGACAAAACCCAATGAGAAATGGGGCACAGACATAACCGAGTTCAAATGTGCGGAAGGTAAACTTTATTTATCACTGATTAAGGACTTATTTAATGGCGAAATTATCGCCTATGACTTGGCAGAAACCCCGAATTTTGGGCAGATAACTCGAATGATGAATCAAGCGGTGGCAAGGCTTGACGGTTCAACACCGATATTACATTCCGACCAAGGTTGGCAATATCAAATGTTAGGTTTTCAGACAATTTGCTAACAAAATGGCATTAGACAAAGTATGTCAAGAAAGGGAAATTGCTTGGATAACAGTGCAATGGAAAGCTTTTTCGGGCGACTCAAAACGGAGTGTTATTTTGGTAAGCGGTTTAACACGCTTGCTGAGCTTAAACAAACTATTCAAGAGTACATTTATTACTACAATAATGAGCGTATTCAAGTGAAGCTAAAAGGACTGAGTCCTGTGGAGTACAGAACTCAGTCCTTGAATTAGAGCAGTCTAACTTTTTGGGGTCAGAACAATTAAGCCTGCCCCCACTTTTTCTTCTTTTTCCCACACAATTTTTAAACCGAAATTTGGGTTCTTTTTCAAGTAATCTAATAACGATAGGTGGCTGTTAAAAGTAGCATCAGCACGTTTTTGTTGAATTAACAGTAAGCCTTGAGCCATACCGTCAATCGGTACGATGTCTGCACCGTTTTCACGGACAATCTCACCATAGTTTGAGCTTAAGTTTTGGGCGGTTTTCACGCCTTTTACATCAGCAGGGGTTTTGATTTTAGTTTCATCTTCACGCACTAATAAGGCTGCACCGTCCCAGCTGTAAGATTCGGACTTATCAAATGTTGCTCGACGTTCTGGGCTGGTTAAAGCCACTTGGTTTGCCACGAGCAATCAGCCGTTCATAAAATGCCTTGAACTTCGGTTCGTGTTGGCGGGCGACATTCGCCGCATTATAAAGTACGTTTCGTACCGCTTGTCGCCCACCCGAACAGCGACTA
>NZ_JBGTYX010000029.1:0-20325 GCF_041807785.1 Mannheimia sp. E30BD | reverse complement strand
GTTGAATGGTAATATTTGACATAAACTTATAAAATTTCGCATAACAGCGGATTATGTGTAAATTCTCGTGCGGAGCTTCGCACATTATACCGCACTTCGAATTCAACATAATCCGAAAATCATAAAGTGAATTCTCTTCTGAATCAGGTAATGCAATGCCATCAATACTAACTCCAACGCGATTGTCCTCCACACCACGAATAGCAAATCCTTTTTGATGTCTCCCTTGATTTACAATACCAACATCAGGGCTATAGCGAACTAAATCTCGATTATTTTGAATAAGTTCTTGTTGGATCGCTTCTTTCGATTTTTGCTCTGAGGAGGCTTTAACATTTTCTTGAGCAACCACACTCACTTCAGATAATTCAGCAATGATCTCTTTCGCATATAAAGTTTGCGACAGTAAAATACTATTTATGCTTAAAGCCAGCAGGCTCAAATTGAACTTATGCTGGTTCCCTAAATAATTAATAAACAAAATCGTTCTCCTTAAGTAAATACGAATTAATTTTTTATTGATTAAAAGTATTATCAATTACATCAATTTTATAGTCAATAATGATTATCATCTTGATTAATAAAATAAAGTTAATTTATAATCCTCGAACTGTTAGAAAACTTAAAAGGAGATATAATGACCACCAATCGCCAAGAGGTATTACAAAACCGTTTAGGTCCTGAGCTTGAAGAGCTGAAACAGCACACTAAAACAATTGTAATGGCAACAACAGATAAAGACGGTACACCGAATGTAAGCTACGCCCCCTTTGTTATCCACAATGGAGAATATAAGGTTCTTATTTCAATAATTGCCCGCCACGCACGAAATTTGCAGGAAATATCTAAAGTTTCCCTAATGCTGATTGAAGATGAAACTAATAGTCGCCAAATTTTTGCACGCCGCCGTTTAACCTTTGATGCAACAGCACGCATCATCGAACGTGCTCAAGAAGAATGGAATATAAGTATTAATGCCCTTAAAGCTAGACACGGGGATTTAATTGATGATCTGTCTAATATGCAAGACTTCAAGCTCTTTAGCTTTAAGCCAACAGCAGGCTTGTTTGTGAAAGGTTTCGGACAGGCATTTGATGTGGGTGTTGATGATTTAATCAGCTTAGTACATCTCGATCAAGGACATCAAACCCTATAATTCCAACACTTCCAAAACGGCTATAAATGGTAACATTTATAGCCGTTTTGTTTGGTACAAGCGGTCATATTTTTTGGAAAATTTGCAATAAATTTAGTACAATAGCTCGCACTATTCTAGCGGCAAAAGGCCAATCAAAAAGGAAATCCTATGCAACCTAAAGCAAAACTCAGAAAAGATTATAAAGCACCAGATTTCACTATTACCGACATTTATCTCGATTTTCAACTTGACCCAGATCGCACCTTTGTTACCTCAACTTTAACCGTTGAGCGTAAAAATAGTGATGCAACCACGCTTAAATTAGATGGTCATAGTTTTGATTTCCTTTCGATTAAATTTAATGGCGAGCCGTTTTCGACCTATGAAAAAGATGATGAATCTTTAACCTTAAATTTGGCAGAGATGGAAGCAGATCGTTTTGAGCTACAAATTGAAACAGCGTTAAACCCTGCACAAAATAGCTCGCTACAAGGTTTATACAAATCAGGCGATGGGCTTTGCACCCAGTGTGAGGCTGAAGGTTTCCGCCAGATTACCTATATGCTCGACCGCCCTGATGTACTTGCAAAATATACGACAAAAATCACCGCTAGTAAGAGCAAATATCCGTTTCTGCTTTCTAACGGTAACCGCATTGCACAAGGTGAGTTGCACGATGGAAGACACTGGGTGGAATGGCAAGATCCGTTCTTCAAGCCAAGCTATCTATTTGCATTAGTGGCGGGCGATTTTGACCTTCTGCAAGATAAGTTCATTACCAAAAGCGGACGTGAAGTTACCTTAGAAATCTATGTTGATCGTGGTAATTTAGACCGTGCCCCTTGGGCAATGGAGAGCTTAAAACGCTCGATGAAATGGGACGAAGATCGTTTCGGCTTAGAGTACGATTTAGATATTTATATGATTGTTGCCGTTGATTTCTTTAATATGGGAGCAATGGAAAACAAAGGATTGAATATTTTCAACTCTAAATTCGTGTTAGCTAAACCGGAAACCGCAACCGATACGGATTATTTAGATATTGAAGCGGTTATCGCTCACGAATATTTCCATAACTGGACAGGTAGCCGCATTACTTGCCGTGATTGGTTCCAATTAAGCCTTAAAGAAGGTTTAACTGTTTTCCGTGATCAGGAATTTACCTCTGATTTATGGGCTCGTTCAGCAAAACGTATTGAAGATGTGCGTTTATTGCGTACCGTACAATTTGCCGAAGATGCCAGCCCGATGGCACACCCGATTCGCCCGGAAAAAGTGATTGAAATGAACAATTTCTACACCGTTACTGTGTATGAAAAAGGGGCGGAAATCATTCGTATGATCCACACCCTATTGGGCGAAGAGAAATTCCAACAAGGAATGAAGCTCTATGTGGAAAGACACGACGGCTCAGCAGCAACCTGTGAAGATTTCGTAAAAGCGATGGAAGATGCGTCAGGCGTTGATTTAGAGCAGTTCCGCCGTTGGTATAGCCAATCAGGTACGCCAGAACTCACGATTTCTGATGAATATGATGAAGCACGCAAAGCCTATCGTTTGTATATTTCGCAAATGACACCACCAACACATGATCAGTTGGAGAAATTAAACTTACATATTCCATTAAAAGTGGCGTTATATGGCGAAAATGATGGAAAACGCATTCCATTACAGTATGAATTATTAACGGTAAGTGATGTGCTAGATGTTACCGCTGAACATCAAACGTTTGAGTTCCACAATGTAACGCAACGCCCTGTGCCTGCGTTATTATGTGATTTCTCTGCTCCTGTGCGTTTAGATTACAACTACACTACCGAGCAGCTTTTAACCTTACTCAAACACGCTGAAAATGATTTCGTACGTTGGGACGCCGCACAAATGCTCTACACTAACGAATTGCGTGAAAATTTAAGCCGTTATCAGCAAAATCAGCCGTTTAGTTTTTCAGAAGGTTTAGCTGATGCCTTAACGTTTGTGTTAGAAAATTCGGCTAAATCGCCTGAATTAACCGCATTAACACTCACATTACCGAAAGAAACGGAATTTGCCGAGTCATTTAAAACTATTGACCCAACAGGTATCGCTTTGGTGCGTGAATTTATGCAACACTCGATTGCTCAAGCATTGCAAGATAAGCTATTGATTGTTTATAACCAAAACAAATGCGATGCTTACCAAGTGGTTGCTGAAGATATTGCCAAACGTGCGTTACGGAATGTTTGTTTAAGCTATCTTGCGTTCACTGATTTAGGTAATGCCCTCGTTCATAAGCATTACAACAATGCAGATAATATGACTGATACCCTAGCTGCATTACAAGCTGCAACCAAAGCACAGCTCAGTTGCCGTGATGCGTTATTGGCAGACTTTGAAGAAAAATGGAAGCACGACGGCTTAGTAATGGACAAATGGTTTATGATTCAAGCCACTCGCCCAGATGAAAACGTACTAGCGATTGTGCAAGGTTTAATGGAACACCCAAGTTTCAACTTTAACAATCCAAACCGCTTACGTTCATTGGCTGGGGCATTCTGCAGTCAAAACCCGAAAGCTTTCCACGCTATTGATGGCTCAGGTTACCGTTTCTTGGTTGATACGCTAATTAAACTCAATGAAAGCAACCCACAAGTTGCCGCACGACTTATTGAGCCGTTAATTAAACTCTCTCGTTACGACAACCAACGCCAAACCTTAATGCGTCGTGGTTTAAAGCGTCTGCGTGAAATGGACAACCTCGCCCGTGATTTATTCGAGAAAATTGAAAAGGCGTTGGATTAAGATTTTTACCTGTAGGGGCTGGTCCTGTGCCAGCCCGAAAATTGCTAGAGCAGGCACAGATGCTTAACTAGAATTGCAAATTTATAAATAAAAGCGACCGCTTGTTATTTAACGCCTGATCTCAAACCGTTCAAAGTTTTCTCCGCCGCTATAATCACTCGCTATTACTCGTTCTACGTTTGCTGAAGGAGAGCCGTGATGTAACCATTGTTCAAACTGAGCCATTGTTTGCTCATCAGCTTTTGCTATAACTTCCACCGAACCATCATTGCAGTTTCTTACATAGCCTTTCACCCCTAATTTCTCAGCTTCTCTTAAGGTATAAAAACGAAAAGCAACACCTTGAACTCGCCCATAAACTGAAAATCGTTTTATTGTCATATTTTCCTCAAAAAAATTAGGCTGCTTATTTTTCAATAAACAGCCTAGAATCATTATTTCACAATGTATAGGTTACGAAGCAAGATATCATCTTGTGGATCTTTGCCCTCATAGCCCTTCACATAAGGTTTAACCAAACGTGTGTTCACATAGTTATATAACGGCATAATCGCATAATCTTTCGCTAACTGCTCTTCTGCTTTCACATAAGCGGCTGCACGACCGGCTGCATCTGTTGCTTTGTAAGACTCTGCTACCGCATCATCATAGGCTTGGCTCTTATAGAATGCGGTATTGTTACTTGAGTTCGATAGGAAATAGTTCACGAACGTTGTTGCTTGGTTGTAGTCTGCCGACCAACCTGCACGAGATACATCGTAGTTTGCATTACGACGTGTATCTAAGAAGGTTTTCCATTCTTGGTTTTCAAGTTTCACATCAACAATGCCGTCCGTGCCTTGTTTCCATAATGATGAAACCGCAATCGCAATTTTCTTGTGGTTATCATTGGTATTATAAAGCACGGTAAATTTCAGTGGATTAGATTTGCTATAACCTGCCTCTTCTAACAATTTCAACGCTTTAGCTTTTCTGTCTGCCATTGATTCTGTTGAATACGCCGGTTGTTGGATTTTCTCGCCTTCGTGAATGTAAGTTGGCGTAAACACATAAGTTGGGGTTTGCCCTTGCCCTAATACTTTATCGGTAATAATGGTACGATCTAAGGCTAAGTTCAAGGCTTCACGCACTTTTGGATTATCAAATGGTGGTCGTTTGTTGTTGAACTCGTAGTAATAGGTTGAAAGAGTTCTAGCGGTAAATACCTCATTTGGAATCTCTTTTTTAAGCGTTGGGAATTGCTCAGGTGGTAAAGCGTAGTTTGTCATATCTAAATCACCTGCACGGTAGCGAGCTACATCTGTTGCAGCACTTACAATCGCTAATCTTGCTTTTCTACAAGCACTGTGCCTTCAGGTACTTTTGCCGCAAATACATTAGCTGATAGGCCTAAAATTAATGAAGCAGCTAAGGCGGAAAGAGGGAATTTTGATTGCATATTTAATCTCCATCTATGAATAATTATTTATGATTGCCATTAAATCAACTGAATATAGATCTTTCAAGTTTAGATATTAGCTTATTTATTGCAAGCACATTTTTTTAAATTTGTGATAGATCTCACCTTTTGCTGCAAAAACTTCCTAAAAATATAAATAAGAAAATAGCTCTATAAAGTTTAACAATAACTAGATAACTTACTGCAACACACAACTTACACAGAATAATATACTAAACATCACTTAATAAAGCTATTTTTAGGCTTATTCAGCAGAATAAAAATCGTTATTTTCCGTAAAAATCTGTTTTACTTTCTGTTTTTTAATCGTTATATTCTCTTTCACCTAAGCTAGCGGTTGGATTTTTCTAAAGCATTGCAAATGATTTTACGAAAATAACCGCTTGTATTGCAAAATTATTCTTTTTGAGTTGGACTATTGTATGCAACAAGCTAAAACACTATATCAAAAACTTTTCGATTCACATATTGTTCACGAAGCAGAAGGCGAAACGCCGATTCTTTATATCAACCGCCACTTAATTCACGAAGTAACCAGCCCACAGGCTTTTGATGGTTTGCGTGTGGCTGGTCGTCAAGTTCGCCAAGTCAGTAAAACCTTCGGTACGATGGATCACAGTATTTCTACCCAAGTGCGTGATGTTCAGCAACTTGAAGGGCAAGCAAAGGTTCAAGTATTGGAATTAGAGAAAAACTGTGCCGAAAACGGCATTCCACTTTTCGATATTACTAAAAAGCAACAAGGTATTGTTCACGTTATGGGGCCAGAGCAAGGCTTGACATTACCGGGAATGACGATTGTGTGTGGCGACTCTCACACTGCCACTCACGGTGCTTTTGGTGCGCTGGCGTTCGGTATCGGAACATCTGAAGTAGAACACGTTTTAGCAACTCAAACCTTAAAACAAGCCCGTGCAAAAAGTATGAAAGTGGAAGTTCGCGGTAAAGTAAACCCGGGCATTACAGCAAAAGATATCGTACTTGCGATTATCGGTAGAACGACAATGGCTGGCGGCACAGGTTATGTGGTGGAGTTTTGTGGCGAAGCCATTCGTGATCTTTCAATGGAAGGTAGAATGACCGTATGTAATATGGCAATTGAGTTTGGTGCAAAAGCAGGTATTGTTGCCCCTGATGAAACTACCTTCGCTTACTTAAAAGGTCGCCCAAATGCACCAAAAGGTAAAGATTGGGACGATGCGGTTGAATATTGGAAAACACTAAAAACTGACGAAGGTGCGGTTTATGATGCTGAAGTGATTTTAGAAGCTAAAGATATTGCCCCGCAAGTCACTTGGGGAACCAACCCGGGCCAAGTTATCGGTATCGATGATGTGATCCCAAACCCTGAAGAGATGGCAGATCCTGTAACCCGTGCTTCAGCAGAAAAAGCGTTAGCTTACATCGGCTTAGAACCACATACCGATATGAAAGATGTGCCGGTTGATCAAGTGTTCATCGGCTCTTGTACCAATGCCCGTATTGAAGATTTGCGAGCAGCTGCAGCAGTAATGAAAGGGCGTAAAAAAGCGGATAATGTAAAACGCATTCTTGTTGTACCAGGTTCAGGCTTAGTGAAAGAGCAAGCTGAAAAAGAGGGCTTAGATAAAATCTTCATTGAAGCGGGGGCAGAATGGCGTAACCCGGGCTGTTCAATGTGCTTAGGTATGAATGATGATATTTTAGGCGAATGGGAGCGTTGTGCTTCAACCTCAAACCGTAACTTTGAAGGTCGTCAAGGGCGTAATGGTCGCACCCACTTAGTTAGCCCGGTAATGGCTGCAGCAGCAGCCGTATTTGGTAAATTTGTTGATATTCGTAACGTTTCATTAAACGCATAATAGGAGGAAAAAATGGCAGGTATTAAACAACATTCGGGCTTAGTCGTTCCTCTTGATGCAGCGAACGTGGATACTGATGCAATCATTCCAAAACAGTTCTTACAAGCCATTACCCGTGTGGGATTTGGTAAACACCTTTTCCACGAATGGCGTTATTTAGATGCAGCAGAAACGCAACCAAACCCTGATTTTGTGCTGAATTTTCCGCAATATCAAGGAGCAACCATTTTACTTGCCCGCAAAAATTTAGGTTGTGGTTCTTCTCGTGAACACGCTCCTTGGGCGTTGGCAGATTACGGCTTTAAAGTGATGATTGCCCCAAGTTTTGCAGATATTTTCTACAACAATAGCTTAAACAACCATATGCTTCCAATTAAATTAACGGAAGAAGAAGTGGAAGAAATCTTCCAATGGGTGTGGGTAAATGAAGGCAAACAAATTCACGTTGATTTAGAAGCGATGACGGTTACCGTTGGCGATAAAGTTTATACTTTTGAGCTAGATGAATTCCGTCGCCATTGCTTACTCAATGGTTTAGATAATATCGGCTTAACCCTTCAACACGAAGCAAAAATTGCCGAGTACGAAAGCAAAATTCCTGCATTCTTACGTTAATTTCTTAATGAAAAACGGCTAGAATTTAAATTCTAGCCGTTTTTTCTATTCTCAATTAGCCCTCTCTACACTCTAACCAAGCCAGATTATTTTTGTAATAAACTGAGCTATGTTCACGAGCAACTAATTCTACATAACCACCCTCAATCGGTTGATATGAGCGGTAACGCACCTCAAACTTGCTTCCTCTTGCATTCAAACTGATATTGGCAATATGGTCGAACGGATAGGGTTTTCCGCCATCAAGTTGGAAATAGATACCAAAATTCTCTTGCTTACGGCTTTCAGCCCAAAGAGGAAAATAGGTTGCCAAATAAGAGCTCTCCCCTGTGGCAAAATTCTTACAGTAATAGCTATATCGCTTATAATTTTTTGGATTATTTAGCTCCGCTTGGCTGATATTCTCTTTTAAATATCCCACTTGTGGCTTGTGTTGTGTTGTTTTTTGTTGCTGTGATGGCGTACAAGCAAATAAGCCAATAACCGTTGTTGCCATTAAGGCAATTTTAAATTTGTGCATAAAAATCCCGATAAAATATAAAAATTATGGCTGATATTTAGTTTTATCGCCAATATCAAAATGTAGTGGCATTCGCCATTTTTGAATGCTTAACACTAAAAGTAACAAGCCACAAATCACACTTAGAATTTGAACCAATAAACTCCACCCTAATGCAAATGCAACCCATAAAATAGCCACTAGAATAGGCTGGAAGTTCAAGCCAAATACTCTAAAACAGAAATATTCTTTATAACTTAAGCCACCAATAACCAGTAGCATCGCCCCCAAGGCTAATAATGGAAAATTAAAGATGTAGAAAAGTAGCCCTAACCACGCTGAAAACTGGAAAATCAGGCGGAATGTTTTGTCATACAAATGTAACGATGAAGCCAACATTGAACCAGCTACTAATAAGCCAACAAGAGCCGTTGAGGTATAATAAGGCAACAAAAATAGCATTAATGTGGCTAATACAAAACCGCTACGGTAAACAACAACGGTTAAATAATCCCAAAAATCCATAGGCGATTTAATATGTGGATCTGCCATAACTTTCTCCTTAAATATCTATCCTCAAATCTTAGCCGATAAACGCAAGAGCTTGCTCAACTACTTCCACGCCAGCCTCTTGTTTAGTAGCATTTTCGCTTAAATGGCGACGCCATTGTCTCGCCCCTTTGCAATTCTGAAATGCTCCAAGCATATGACGAACAATATGATTTAAATAAACCCCTTTTGAAAGCTCTCTTTCAATATATGGGAACATCTTCTCCACAGCTTCCTTTGCCGTTACAAGCGGTCGATTTTCGTTAAAAATTTGCGAATCGATTTCGCCTAACATTGACGGATTTTGATAGGCTTCACGCCCAACCATAACACCATCAACAAATTGTAAATGTTGCTTGATCTCCTCAATAGTTCTAATACCGCCATTAATTGTAATATTAAGATGTGGAAAATCCCGTTTAAGTTGATACACTCGCTCATAATCCAGCGGAGGAATTTCACGGTTCTCTTTCGGACTTAAGCCAGTAAGCCATGCTTTGCGGGCATGAACAATAAAATCATTGCTGTAAGGTTGTACTTTTTCGATAAAATCGCAGAGAAATTCATAACTATCGAGATCATCAATCCCAATGCGGTGCTTAACCGTAACAGGAATCTCTACCGCATCTTGCATCGCTTTAATACAATCTGCCACTAAATCCGCTTTTGCCATCAAACAAGCCCCGAACATACCGTTCTGCACACGGTCAGACGGGCAACCCACATTTAAATTCACTTCCGCATAACCTCGTTCCTCTACCAATTTGGCACAACGAGCAAGTTGTGCAGGATCACTTCCGCCTAATTGCAATGCCACAGGGTTTTCGCTTGGGTCGTATTCCAGCAAATCATATTTCGCGTGAATAATAGCAGAGGCGGTAATCATTTCCGTATAAAGTAAGGCATTTTTGCTAAATTGGCGATGAAAATAACGGCAGTGGCGAGTTGTCCAATCTAGCATTGGAGCAACCGAAAAACGCCCTCGATAAAATTGTTGAGTATTCATATCCATAAAATCAAAATAAAGCGGTTAAAAAATGGTAAAAATTTGCAAAAAGATAACCGCTTGTAACCCATAAAAACAGGCGGATATCATACTCGAAAAAGTAAGCCAAACATAGTTTTATCAAGGCTTATTGAATTCAGCTGCGTAATTTCAAAACAGCCAAAAACACAATATATAGTGGTTATAAGACCATTTAAACACAATATATTGAAACAAAAATTTACAAAATTATTTTCCTTTATAAATCAATAGGCTAACAAAAACGAATAAAAAAGCTCAGTTGTCAAGTCTTGTTTTGAAACTTTTTTTGCATACAATCATCTCCCAGATTGAAACCAAACTTTAAGATAGAGCCTAAGAATATGTCTAGAAATCTTTTCCAAAAACGCTTAAATATTAAGCCGTATGAGTATCCTGAGCTTCTTGAATTTAAAGATGCTATCCGCCATTCTTATTGGTTACATACCGAGTTTAACTTTACGGGCGATATCCAAGATTATCGCACCACCATTAACGATCACGAACGCCACGTTCTAACCCGCGCAATGCTAGCGATTTCGCAAGTAGAAGTGAATGTAAAACGTTTCTGGGGTGAGTTATACCGTTATTTCCCAAAACCGGAAATGGACGATGTGGGCGGTACTTTCGCCGAAAGTGAAGTTCGTCATAAAGATGCTTATTCATTCTTATTGGAAAAGCTCGGCTTAAATGAGATGTTCAGCCAAATTCACGATATTGAGCCATTAATGAATCGTATTCGTTATATGGAAAGTTTTATGAAAGATAAAGATGCAGGTAAGGGCGAATTTGTTTTATCGCTAGTGCTGTTCTCTTTATTTGTTGAGCATATTTCCTTATTCGGTCAATTCATTATTATGATGTCATTCAACAAGCATAAAAACCTGTTTAAAGGGATTTCAAACGCGGTTGAAGCCACCTCAAAAGAAGAAGAGATTCACGGCAAATTTGGTATTGCGTTATACGAAATTTTGCGTGATGAACATAGTGAATTGTTTACCCCAGAATTCTTTGAAGATTTACAAACCCTTGCAACACAAGCATTTGAAGCTGAGCGTGGTATTTTAGATTGGATTTTTGAAGAGGGCGATTTAAGTTTTATCACCAAAGCAACAGTAGAAAACTATATTAAAAACCGTTACAACAATTCATTGAGCATTTTAGGGTTAGAGCCGCCACACGATATCGACCCTGAATTGTTAAAAGAAACTGAGTGGTTTGATATTGAAATTCTTTCAACCAAAGAAACGGATTTCTTTAACAAACGTAGTACCGATTATTCTAAAAAAATGAAGCAGATTACCGCAGATGACTTATTTTAATACAGACCGCCCAGACTTCCACTGGCTAAATGAAGATAGCCGTTTATTCTTACAACGTGGCTATTTATTGGAAGGCACAACCGCATTAGACCGTATTCGTTTTATTGCTGAACACGCAGAGCGTAAACTCGGCATTGAAGGCTATGCGGATAAATTCTATCACTATATGGCAAGAGGTTATTTCTCGCTTTCTTCGCCAATTTGGTCAAACTTCGGTTTAGATCGTGGTTTACCGATCTCCTGTTTTGGTAGCTACATCGGCGATTCTATCCACGAAATTATGGTAACAACCGCTGAAGTGGGTATGATGAGCAAAATCGGTGGTGGTACATCAGCTTATTTTGGCGATATTCGCCCCCGTGGTTCTTTAATTAAGAATAACGGCAAATCAGACGGTTCATTTAACTTCAGTAAATTATTTGATACGGTCATTGATGTTATCTCGCAAGGTACATCACGCAAAGGTCAATTCGCTGGTTATATTGATATTGAACACGGCGACATCGATGAATGGTTAGATATTCACACTGAAGGTAACCCGATTCAGTTAATGTACTACGGTGTTTGTGTTGGACACGATTGGCTAGAGTCAATGAAAGCTGGTGACCCATATAAACGTCAGCTTTGGGCAAAATTATTACAACGTAAAACCGAAACAGGTATTCCCTATTTATTCTTTAAAGACAATGCAAACGCAGGTCGCCCTGATGTCTATAAAGATAAAAATATGACGATTCACGCATCAAACTTATGTACTGAAATTATGTTGCCATCAAGCAACGATGAGAGTTTCGTATGCTGTTTATCCTCAATGAACCTACTCTATTTTGATGAGTGGAAAGATACCGATGCACCTGAAGTATTAACTTACTTCTTAGACGTGGTAATGAGCGAATTTATTGAGAAAAGTAAATCAGTGCCGTTCTTAGAGCGTGCAAATCGTTTTGCGGTTCGCCACCGTGCATTAGGTTTAGGCGTGTTAGGCTGGCATAGCTATTTACAAGCGAATAACATTGCGTTTGATAGCTTCCAAGCAATGCAGAAAAACAATGAGATTTTCAAAACACTACAAGAAAAAACCTTAAAAGCATCGCAAGAACTTGCACAACGCTTTGGCGAACCGGAAATTCTCGAGGGCTATGGTCGCCGCAATACCACATTGATGAGTATTGCTCCGACTAAATCCAGTAGCTTTATTTTAGGCAGTGTGTCGCCATCGGTAGAGCCGTTTAAATCAAACTACTATGTAAAAGATTTAGCGAAGATCAAAACCGTGTATAAAAACCCGTTCTTAGAGAAATTACTGCAAGAAAAAGGGTTAGATACCGAAGAAATTTGGGAATCGATTTTACAAAATGATGGCTCTGTTCAACATTTAGAACAGCTTTCTGAACACGAAAAAGAGGTATTTAAAACCTTTGCGGAAATCAGCCAATTAAGTGTAATTCAACAAGCTGCTCAACGCCAACAATATATTGACCAAGGGCAAAGTATTAATGTGATGATCCACCCTGCAACGCCAGCTCGTGATCTAAACCAATTATACTTAACCGCTGAAGAACTCGGCTTAAAATCGATTTATTACCAAAACTCAATGAGTGCCGCTCAGGTATTTAACCGCAACTTATTAAGCTGTTCAAGTTGTGAAGGGTAATTAAACTTAGAAATAAAAAATGCTGAATAATACAAGTTATTCAGCATTTTTTTATTGTAGGGATAAATAATTATTTATCCCTATTCCTCCCTACACAATTTCAATGTTGCTTGAATTAGCTCAAAAGCTATTGTTCCTTTTTGTGGAATTTCTGGTAGAACATCATCGTAGTCAAACCATTGAGCATCGCAGATTTCCTCTTCCTGTAGAGTAATTTCTCCGCTCTCATAGTCGGCTAAAAAACCAAGCATCAATGAATTAGGAAATGCCCACGGTTGGCTGCCAAAATAGCTGACATTTTTGACTTTCAACCCTGTTTCCTCAAATATTTCACGATGAACTGCATTTTCAATAGGTTCGCCCGCTTCCACAAAGCCTGCCAAAATCGTGTAAATTGTGCCTTTATGACGTAAATGATTTGCCAGCAGAATTTGTCTGCCTTTACGCACTGCCACAATAATTGACGGGCTAATAGTTGGGTAAGCTCGATTGCCACAAGCATTACAATGCACCGCAATTTCATTATCGGCTAATACGGTTTTTTCGCCACATTTGCCACAAAATCGATGAGTACCAAAGAAATGGTTTAACGATACCGCTCGATGTAATAAATGGCTTAACTCTGGCTCTCGTCCAATTTGCGTTCTTAAATAAGCAAACTCACAATGATTATCTTCTTCTCTGGCTTTCACTAAATAAACCGGCAAATTTTGGTAAGAACCTATCACTAATTTCTCTCGTCCATTCAAGCCAAATTCTTCCGCCAAGCCACAAGGGATTTCGCCATTTACTAATGCAATATCAAAATCCTTAACGATAATCCAATATCCTTTATTCATCTTTTAACCTAATTGCCTAAATAACTTACGCTTTTCGCTTTCCGATAATACTCGGTATTCTCCACTTTCTAAATCGGCTAATTCAAAATTACCTAATCCCACACGAATTAAACGCAAGGTTGGGAAACCGATATGTGCCGTCATTCGTCTGACTTGGCGATTTTTTCCCTCGTGAATAACTAATTCAATCCAACTGGTTGGAATGCTTTTTCGCTCACGAATTTTCGGAGCAGTTTGCCAATGATACTTTGGCTCAAGAATGGCCTTTGCTTTCGCAGGCTGAGTTAAACCATCTTTTAACTCCACACCCTTTTCTAATTTTTCTAAATCGGCTTTGCTAGGAATACCTTCTACTTGCACCCAATAGGTTTTCTGTTTCTCAAATTTTGGGTGAGCTAAACGATGTTGTAGTTCGCCATTATTGGTTAAAAGCAATAAACCTTCGCTATCTCTATCTAACCGACCGACAGGGTAAACATTGGGAATCGGGATAAAATCTTTTAACGTTTTTCGCCCTTGCTCATCGGTAAATTGTGTTAGCACATCGTAGGGTTTATTAAACAGCAGTACGATCGTTTCAGAAAAAGCAAGCGGTCGTTTTTTCTCATTCTTTTGCAAATTTTTCGCAAAATTTGACCGCTTGTTTGTAGCTCTTTTAAAGGTTGGCTGCTTCATTTTTTCAAGTTCACCCACGCAACAGACAGTAAAATAATTGCCCCGCCGATAATCATCTTAAGCGTTGGTACTTCGCCAAAACAGAGCCACGCAATGACAATCGCATACACAGGTTCGAGGGAGATAATCATCGAGGCAGTGCGAGCATTGATGGTATCAAGGCTTGAAATAAACAGCGTATAGGCAAGTGTGGTACACAAAAAACCAACGCAGAAAATCCAAAACCAATCTTGAGCAGACACGCTCGGCAATTCCATTAGCGAGAACGGCAGCAGTAAAAGCGTTGCAAAAATATATTGCCACCAACTTGCCTGTACGCCAGAAATTTTGCTCATTGTATTGCGATTAAAAACCGCAAGAATGCCGTAAACTAACGCTGAAAAAACTCCCCAAAGTAAGCCTCGTGTCGCGTCGTTACCAAAGGTAAATTCAGGCGTAACTAAAATCAAACCAATGGTAATCGCAATCAATAGAACCACTTCTCGGAAGCGTAATTTCTCACGGAAGAATAAACTTTCAAACAATGCGACAAAGGCTGGGAAACTGGCAAAACCGAGTGTAGCAACCGCTACGCCTCCCACTTTAACTGCAATAAAGAAAGTAACCCAATGAGCTGCTAATAAGCCGCCTGATACCGCTTGTTGCCTGGTTTGTTTGAGGTTCAGTTTTACAAGTGGTTGTTTTTTCCATAAAAAATACAAAGAGATCATCGCAAATGCGATCATCACTCGCCCGAGCACAATGGTTTCAGCAGAGCTTTGAATTAATGCCCCGAAAATACCAGAAGCCCCAAAAAACACCGCTGTGCCGTGTACTTTCAACAAAGCAAGCGTTCTTTTATCCATTATTTGATCCTTTTGGTTTCATCTTGTGGATCAGCTTTACGCTCAAATTCCGCATCAAAAGTGTTGCTATCTTGATGCGATTGTGAATGAAAATGGGTATTTTGTGAGGTAACACGCATAAAAACTTTATTTTTTACGCTATTAATCACAAAGGCTTGAATCAGTTTTCGGCTAAATGGTAACACACATAAAATTGCTAAAATATCGCTTAAAAAGCCGGGAATAATTAATAAAATGCCTGCTAAAACAAACATTATTGAATTACCAACCGCTTCTGTAGGCATTTTACCTTGACTAAGATCTTGCTTAATTGAATAAAACGTGTAAATGCCTCTTAACTTCACAAACCATAAGCCGACAAAAGAGATAGCGACTAATAATAGAATGGTTGGTAGCACGCCAATTTCTGAACCAATGCTAACCAAGAGTGATATTTCACAATAGATATAAAAGAAAATTCCAAAAAGGATCATTAAAATAGGCATTATTTCCTCGCATTTAATTCTGCTTTTGCGGTTAGATTTTCCGCACCTGCTGCACGCATTACAATATTATCTTCGGTACGAATGCCGCCGAAGCGTTTAAAATCATCAATTTTCTGCCAATTGAAAGCAGAAGAATAAGCGCTATTTTTCCAGCTATTTAGCAACATATCAATAAAATAGAAGCCCGGCTCAATGGTCAACACCATATTTTCTTGTAAATCACGCGTACAACGCAAACTTGGATAAGCCTTTGGTGCTGCTTTATGGCTACCTCTCGCATTTTGTTGGAAACCTGCTACATCGTGAACCTGAATACCAAGCAAATGCCCTAGCCCGTGTGGGAAGAATGTTCGGCTAATCCCTTCTTCAAAAATCTGTTCTGCTGATAAATGAACAAATTGATGTTCAGCTAAAAGCTGCGAAATCATCTGCTGCATTCGAGTGTGGTAATGCAGATAATTAATACCAATAGATAAATCCGCAATAATATCTCGCTTGAATTTATCCATTTTAGCGATTAATTCCGCAAATTCTGATGAACTATCAAAAGCATAAGTTCGAGTTAAATCTGAAGCGTAACCATTTACCGTTGTGCCAGCATCAATTAAAAAACTATGGCGTTTTGCGTTAGTATCAAAATCCAATGCGGTATAATGCAGCACCGCTCCATTTTGATTAATCGCCATAATATTGCCATAAGGCACATTAAGTTCAGACTGCTTCGTAGCTTTTAAATATTCAAGATTGATTTCAAACTCACTTTTACCCGCCAAAAAGGCCTCTTTAGCGGCTTGATGTCCTTTCAAGGCTGAAAATTGAGCTTGGTAAATACTTTCAATCTCAAATTCAGTTTTAGTCGAACGTTCAAAATTAAGTATATTTAGGATTTTTTGTGGATTGATTTGGCTAAAGCCTAGCGAATTTGCAAGCGTACTATCTTCCCCAATAAAGGCACAAGCGGTCGGATTTTGGATAAATTTTGCAATTTCCTGTTCAGATTTCAATAAAACCCATTCAAATTCGTCTGCAAAAAAAGAATCTGTTGGTACTTTAGGGGTAGAAACCCAATAATCTTCAGGAGCATAAAAGTAGATTTTCGGCTTATTTTTGCCGTCTAGGAATAACCAGCAATTTTCAGCTTGGGGATAAGGGAAAAAGTAATTAAAATAAGGGTTAATTTTAAATGGGGCGGTTTGATCATCTAAAAACCAACTTTTGGCTTTACCCGAATAAATCCATAAACCGTCTAAAAAAGATTTTTCTAATAAGCCTTGCACCACATGTTGCAAGCGAGAAAGATGTTGAGAGAACAATGTTTTCATAGGAAATAGAATGAATAAGTTAATTGTAAATAGAGAATTGGATACCTTAGGGCTACGCTGCCCAGAGCCTGTTATGCTCACGCGTAAAACAATCCGCACGATGGAAGATGGCGAAATTTTACATATTATCGCTGACGACCCCGCAACAACCCGTGATATTCCAAGTTTCTGTGAATTTATGGATCATCAACTGCTTCAAAAAGAAGTTTCTTCCTCGCCCTATCATTATTGGATCAAAAAAGGTCTAGAATAAAACAACCGTAGGGACTAATTGCAATTAGTCCCTACATTTTTCTATTAATGACGTGTTGGCTCATCATCAAAATCATCATCTTCATCAAAGAACTCACCATCATCGCCATACTCATCGTCATCGGCATTTGGATCTTCAAAGTAAGTTCCCCAACCTTCATATTCCGCACCTGCTTTTTCAATGAGAGGCAATAACTCTTTTTGCTGTGCAGTAATAAGCTCAGCATTTAAGTTAATTTCACTCACGATATCGCAGACAAAAATCACCTTGCCATTTTCTTCTTCCACTTCTTCCGCTTCAGAGATTTCGTAGCCAAGTTTGTACGCATCAACTACTAATTTCTCTAATTTGTCAAAATCACGGTGTGCAACGTGGTGTTCAATAATATAAAGCGCGTCAGGATCTGAGCCATCTTTCAATAAATTCTCAATAATTTCATCAGTTTCAGTGCGTAGTTCTTCTAGATTGTACATATTCAATTCCTCATTTATTCTGTTTCAAAAATAGGGGCGAACCAACTATCTAATTTAGCAGAGAGCTTATCTACACCAATTTTATTTAATGCCGAGTAAGCCTCAACCTGAATATCTCCTTGAAAAGGTAAAATTGCCTCTCTTACCATTTTTACTTGTTTAGAACGAGCAGATTGACTTAATTTATCTGCTTTAGTCAATAACAAGAGAACGGGTAAATCAGCCGAAACCGCCCATTCAATCATCTGTTGGTCAAGATCTTTTAAGGGGTGGCGAATATCCATTAAAATCACTACACCACCTAAGCATTCTCGTTTTTGTAAATATTCGCCTAATGCTTTTTGCCATTGGATCTTCATCTGCTCTGGAACAGCTGCATAGCCATAACCTGGTAAATCCACTAACTTACAGTTTGGTTCAACTTCAAATAAGTTAATCAACTGTGTTCGACCAGGTGTTTTAGAGGTTCTCGCTAAACTTTTTTGATTAGTAAGAGCATTTAGTGCCGTTGATTTACCCGCATTTGAGCGCCCTGCAAAAGCTATTTCCACACCTGTATCTTCAGGCAAATGGCGAATATCTGGTGCAGAAGTTAAAAAATGGGTTTTATGATAATTTAATTTCATTTTATTCTCTTAATTTAAACGATAAGCCTCGCTCACCGTATTGGTTTGGATTTGGGTTTCCTTTGAAAATTCCCCACTCTAAGAAAAGGATCATAGCAACAAAAGCAGGCATTACATTACCAAGTAATACTTTCATTATACCTTCAGTATAACCTGATGCTAGGTAGCAAATAATTGGCACTAGTACCATTAAAAGGGCTTTACCAGAACGATCTCTATCGTGTAAACGTTTCACAATAATTGCAGATAGGCTAAATACTGAAACCCATAGAGGTAAAAAACTTACAAAAGTTAAATTAGCTAAATCTGCCATAAAAATAGCGACTATGAATAGAAAAACGAAGTTAATCGAAAAGCCTATCCAAAAGCCTTGTCTATTTAATCTACCTTTAAAGCCAAAAAGTGCCTTATACCAGTTCATATATTACCCTAGAGCCACATCTAATATCATCATTACCACAAAGCCTAGCATTAAACTTAACGTTGCAATATCGGTATTACCATTACTTTGTGATTCAGGAATTAATTCTTCTACCACAACGAAAATCATCGCACCAGCAGCAAATGCAAGGGCATAGGGTAGAATTGCTGTCATCGAAAGTACAAAAGCAGCACCAATCACTGCAGCGATAGGCTCAACAACTGCTGACATAGCTCCATACCAGAATGCTTTTCTACGGCTATAACCTTCCGCACGAATAGGAAGCGCAAGCGAAGAACCTTCAGGAATATTTTGCAAGCCTATACCTATTGCCAAACCAATCGCTCCCATAATAGAGGCATCAACTCCAGCCACTTGGCTAGCCAAAGCACCAAAGGTAACCCCAATAGCTAATCCTTCCGGAATATTGTGAATAGTAATCGCCAAGAATAATAACGTTGTTTTAGATAAGCCTTTTTTGAGCTGTTTATTCCCTTCAGCTTGCTCAATAGGTTTACTTAAATGTAGATGTGGAACAACATAATCAATCAGTCGGATAAAAGCACCACCTGCAAGAAAGCCGATCGCTGCTGGTAACCAAGCAAACTCCCCATAATCAGCTTCAGCATAATCTAAAGAGGGAGAAAGTAAAGACCAAAATGAGGCTGCAATCATCACACCAGCGGCAAAGCCCATCATACTATCTAATAATTTTCGATTTACCGACCTAAAAAAATAGACAAACGATGAGCCTAAAATTGTACAACCCCAAGTAAATAACCCAGCTAAAAAGGCCTGCCATACTGGAGAAAGCGAAAGGAAATATTCAAACAAAATAAATTAGCCATAGAAAATAAATATTGCTCATTCTATCAAATATTCACTTTCTTTAATATAGCATTATAGATTTTGCAATTTTTCCCTAAAAAACAACCGCTTGTATTCTTGAGCCTTCTTTCCTCTCCGATAACAAGCGGTCCTTTTTCTTCATTTTTTTGCAAAGCAAAAATCTATCAATAATCTATCCCTGTTATAAATACCAAACCTCAAAATAACAAAAACCCCTTAAGTATCTCTACTTAAGGGGATTCCTAAATTAATAACCCGACGATGCTCTACTCTCACATGGCGAATCACCACACTACCATCGACGTTACTGCGTTTTACTTNTAATAACCCGACGATGCTCTACTCTCACATGGCGAATCACCACACTACCATCGACGTTACTGCGTTTTACTTCTGAGTTCGGTATGGAGTCAGGTAGAACCACAGCACTATGGTCGTCGGGAAAATCTTGTTGATTTTCTGTCTTCTCTATTTTTTCGTTCTTTAATCTAAAAACAAGCTGTCACATTGAGTATTCTTTTCTTTGTTTGTCTGTCTGTTTGTTTAGTCTTTGCTTTATTTAGCTTTACTTCGCTTTCTGTTTGTTTGTCCAAAAACACTTGAGCGTTGTATAGTTAAGCCTCTCGGGCAATTAGTATCTGTTAGCTCAACGTCT
>NZ_JBGTYX010000028.1:0-21423 GCF_041807785.1 Mannheimia sp. E30BD | reverse complement strand
TCTAGCGGTCACTTCAGCAACAAAAAATTCAAGAAGCTTTTTCTGCAAAGATTTCTTTAATTTACAATGGGTTATCTTCATTTTTGTAGTATAGCAGTGATGCTAATCTACTACAGCCCCAAACTTAATGCCGATAAAAGCACACAAAATATGGCTTTAAATAGAGGAGATAGGGCATTCCAAAAATTCATAATGAAAACTTTATAAAAATAAAGCCCTGATTTTTCAGGGCTTTATTTTAGAATTAACTAAGAATTAGTATTCTAATACTGCACGACGGTTTTTCGCGTAGTCAGCTTCAGTGTGACCTAACACAGCTGGTTTCTCTTCACCGTAAGAAACAGTTGAAGTGTTGTTAGCACCTTTAGCTGATAAGTAACTCTTAACTGCATCTGCACGACGTTGACCTAATGCGATGTTGTACTCTGGAGTACCACGCTCATCAGCGTGACCAGATATAGTTACGTTACCTTGAGTTTGACCTAATAATTGAGCGTGAGCGTCTAATAATTGACGGTGCTCACCTTCAACTGTATAGCTGTCAAAGCCGAAGTATACTGTGTTGTATTGTGCTTTTAATTGGTCAGCTGTTAAACCACCGAATTCGCCTGCTGCATTTGCTGCTGCGTTAGCTGCGTTTGCTGATGCGTTAGCTGCTTTGTCATCTGATGAGCTGCTACATGCTGCTAATGCGAAAGCTGGTACTGTTACCATTAAAACTTTAGCAAATTTTTTCATTTGTTGCTCCTAATTAGAGAAATATTATTATTTAGTTAAGTATGGTGACCACGCAGGGAATTTATACTGTCCACCTGCTCCCGGCAAATTAGCTTTGAAACGCCCATCTGCGGATACCAATTGTAGCACTTTACTCGTACCTTTGGTAGAGCTATAAATAACCATAATGCCATTTGGAGAAATACTTGGACTTTCGTCTAAGAACGTTGAACTCAATACTTCCGTGCTACCTGAAGCGAGATCGCGTTTCACAACTCTATCTCCAGCAATCATGATTAGATTCTTACCATCAGATGATACTTTAGCATTATAGCTGCCTCGACCACCCATTGGGCTTGCACCGCCACCTGATGAACTCATTCTGTAAACTTGTGGAGCTCCAGCTCGGTCAGATGTGAAGTAGATTGTACTTCCATCTGGAGACCAGCTCGGCTCTGTATTATTACCAGCATTTGCTGTTAATTTTGTTGGTGTACCACCACTGCTGCCTACAACGTAAATATTTAACTCGCCGTCTTGGTTAGATGCAAATGCAATGCGAGAACCATCTGGTGAGAATGCTGGAGCACCATTATGCCCTTGTAAAGCAGCCACTACACGGCGAGCTCCAGAACGAATATCGTGCACAACTATCAGTGCTTTTTTATTCTCAAAGGTAACATAAGCTAATTTGCTGCCATCTGGAGACCATTCTGGAGACATTAACGGCTCTTTACTTGTTGTAATAGTGAAAGCGTTGAAGCCATCATAATCTGATACACGCAATTCATAAGATGATACGCCACGTTGTACAACGTAAGCAATTTTAGTTCTAAACGCACCACGAATTTGAGTTAATTTTTCAAATACCTGGTCACTTACTGTATGTACACCCTGACGAATTTGAGCAGCAGGCACAATAAATGAACCTTGAGCAATCACATTACCAGCCGCACCTGAAGTGCCTAGTGTATCAATTAATTGGTAAGCGATATTATAACCACCACCTGAAGCACTTACTTGACCTACTACGATATTATCAATACCAATCGCACTCCATTGTTCTGCTGAAACTTCGCCTGCAGAGCCCGGTTGGGCTGGCATTTGAGAACGTTCAAGCGGTGTAAATTTGCCACTATTTCGCAAATCATCAGAAATGATTTGTGCAACATCAGCCGGAACGCCACTTGATTTGAATGGTACAACAGCAATTGGTTGAGCCATACTAACACCTTCGTCAATAGAAATTCGAACATCAGAATCCGCCATCACTTGGCTTGTAACTAATGTAGAAACTATCGCTATTACACTCGATATACGAGAGAATAATTTCATTTTTAACCCTCTAAGTTATTTAACTTTTAAACTAAAATCAAGCGTTGGAGATTTAAACATATTATAGACTGCATCTGATGGTGCTTTTGGCACTTTTCTGGTTGCCACAATTGCACTTACTGCTGCATCACATACTGTTTTATCCCCACCGACTACTTGATAGTTAGTGATATCACCATCACGACTTAAGAAAATCTTAACATCACATTGTTTTCCTGCAAAACTTGGATCAACACGATATTTAGATTGAATTAATTTCTTAATTCGCTGACCGTATGCGTTACCATCAACATTGGCTCCTTGACCAAGACCGCTTGTACCGCCTGAGCCTTGAGAGCCCGATGAGTTCTTATTACCGCCTTTGCTTGAGCCACCACCAATATCTCCTCCACTTAGGAAATCATCTAGGGCTTTATTATTCTTAGCTTGGGCTGCTTTTGCTTCAGCAGCAGCTTTGGCTTTAGCCTCTTTTTCAGCTTTTTCTTTAGCTGCCTTTTCAGCTTTGGCTTTAGCTTCCTTCTCTGCTTTTTCTTTCGCTTCTTTTTCTGCCTTGGCTTTAGCTTCCTTTTCAGCTTTTTCTTTCGCTGCTTTTTCTTTAGCTTGTTTCTCTTTTAGCTCTTTCTGCTCTTGTAATTTCTTTTCAGCTTCAGCTTTTTTCTGTTGCTCAAGTTTCTTTTCTTGAGCTTCTTTTGCCTTTCGCTCTTCTTCAGCTTGCTTAGCAGCTGCTTCTAAACGCTTAGCTTCTGCATCTGCTTTTAACTTAGCCGCTTCAGCTGCTTTTTTACGAGTTGCTTCTTCTACTTGCTGCTTTTTAATTTCTTCTTGCTTAGCTTGCTCTCGTCTTTGCTGTTCTTGAATTCGCTGTTGCTCTTGCAGTTTTTGCTGACGTTCAACCTCTTGCTGGCGTTGCTGTTCTTGAATTGCGGCTAATTCAGCTTGCTTTTGTTGCTCAATTTCTTCTGGAGTTGGCTTTTCTTCCACTTCTTCAACAGTTTCTTCAAGCTCTTCTTTCGGTTCTTCTTTTGGTTCTACTGTTGGTTTTGCAGGTTTAGAGCCTTTTTTCTCCGCCATTAACTGACCATACTCAGCTGCTACTTGCCCGGTATCAACCATTACTGCTTCAAAGCTGTCGCTATCACCACCACTACCGCCAGCCGCTGCTAATTCTGTTTTGGTGAAAAGAGACCCAAGCAATAATAACCCAATTAATACTATGTGTAATAAGATTGAGATAATAACTGCAAGCTCTAGTCTATCTTGTTGAGATTTCACACTTTATCCTTGCTGATTATTTGCCTTCAGTCATTAAACCGACTGATTTAATCCCTGCATCTTTAAGTAAGGTAATACCTTTCATAATTTCTTCGTAAGGCACAACTTTATCGCCAGCAACTAAAAATAACGTATTATTATCTTTTTGAAACTGCTCCCCAGCGTAAGCAACTACCTCTGCTTCTGAAATATTATCCACCCCATTACTTTGTACATAGTTACCATCAATCTTTAATTTATATTCTCCAACACCTGCAACTTCTAAAATCACAGGTGTTTTGTCTTCATTTGATACAGATTGGCTATGGGTATCTTCAGGTAAATTCACTTCCACGCTTTGGCTGATAATTGGTGCTGTTGCCATAAAAATAAGCAATAATACCAATAATACATCTAAGAATGGAATCACATTAATTTCTGATTTAATGTCTCTGCGTGGTGAACGGCGAATCGACATACTTTCCTCTTTTAAGATGCACGTTGCATCTACATTCATCTTTTATATAACGTAGGATTTAGCTACATATTATTCACTTACAAGCGGTTAGATTTTTGTGAATTTTGCAAATTTTTATAAAAAAATGACCGCTTGTTATTTATCTTTTTGAAAATGCTTGACGATGTAATAAGGTTGTAAACTCGTCAATAAAATTCACATAACCTTGTTCCACTTTACCTAAGCGTAAATTTAAGCGGTTATATGCCATAACAGCCGGAATTGCCGCAAATAAACCAATTGCGGTTGCAATTAGGGCTTCTGCAATACCCGGTGCAACAGATTGTAATGTAGCTTGTTTTACTGCACTTAGACCCATAAATGAGTGCATAATTCCCCATACTGTACCGAATAAGCCGATATATGGACTGATAGAACCTACTGTACCTAAGAAAGGAATATAGTTTTCAAGGCTTTCCATTTCACGGTTTAAGGCTAAATTCATTGCACGAGCCGAACCTTGAATGATAGATTCAGGTGCTTCAGGGTTTGATTGTTGTAAACGATTGAATTCTTTAAATCCGACATAGAAAATTTGTTCTGAACCTGTTAAAGCATCACGACGATTTTCTAAACCTTGATGTAAACGGTTTAAATCCTCTCCAGACCAAAAACGGTCTTCAAATGCTAATGAATCTTTTTTTGCTTTTGTTAATACCTTGCTACGTTGGATAATTACTGCCCAAGATAAAATTGAAAACACAACAAGGATCAACATTACGATCTTTACAACAATACTTGCTTCTAAAAATAAAGATAGAAGGCTAAATTCAGTTTGCATTAATAAAACTCCGAATAGTTTTTAAATAGAACAATTAACTTTTTGTAATGCTTGACGAATATCATCAGGAATTGCAATTGGTTTCATTTTAATAAGATCAACACAGGCAACGGTTACTGTTGCAGAACTTAAGCAAATATCGCTTTTGTATAACTTTTGTTGAAATACAATAGTCGCTTTTTTAAATTCTGATAGTATTGTCTCTACATTTAATAAATCATCCAAACGAGCAGGAGATTTATACTCTATTTCAATTCTCTTTACTACAAAGGCAAGAGATTGAGCAAAAAGTTCCTGCTGAGAAAAATTATACACTCGTAAAAATTCCGTTCTTGCTCGCTCAAAAAAATTAAGATAGTTGGAATGGTAAACCACTCCCCCAGCATCGGTATCTTCGTAATAAACTCGAACCGGAAAATTCATACTTTTCCCTTTCCTCAAAATGAAAAAACGCCCAAAATTTAGGCGAAAAATTGGTTGCTATTGTAGAGATAGAAAAATCGTTGTGCAAGTATATTTTGAGTTTAATCGTAAAAATATTTTTTACCTATCAAAAATAAGAAAGAGGCAACAAATGCCTCTATTTCATCAATAAAATACATACTGATGGAACAACAATAAGATAACCCACTATCGGTAAAAAAATCGCTTTCCAAATGGTTGAACGAATTTCAAATCCTACTCCATGTATCCATAAAATCGCCATACCATAAAAAATGAGAATGACTAAACAAGGCGTTTTTCCACCAAATATCAGAGCGAAAGCGGTCGAATTTAGCAAAATCATTGCACATAAGGTCGTGGCTAAAATAAAAGAAAGGGCTTTTAACAAGCCCTTTGCTGTTAAGTTATAAAGAGTATTAATCATTACTCGTCAAACTTACCTGTTTTTTCAATACTGATGGTGATTACTGTTGCAAAGAAAATTGCAAGAAAAACACCTAATACCCAAGTTACATAAAACATAATGTTCTCCTCTAATTAGTAAGCTGATTTATTGTGTTCTAAGTAACTTGCATCTAAGCGACCATACATTTTGATATATGACCAAATCGTATAGCCTAATACTGTTGGAACGAAGATACCTGCTACTACTAACATTACAGTTAATGTAGTGTGGCTTGCAGTTGCATCCCACATTGTTAAGCTCATATTAGGGTGAGTAATTGATGGCATTACAAATGGGAACATTGAAACTGCCGCCGTTGTAATTACCCCAACAAGCATAATTGATGATGAGAAGAATGCAAAACCAGAACGATTTGCTCTTGATGCAACGATAGTTAGCAATGCACCAATTACTGCTAATGCTGGAATGATCCAAAGCACCGGCATTTCAGCATAGTTTCTAAACCACGCACCTGTTTCAACTGCTACTGTTTTATTCGTAAATACAGATTGTGCATTGTGGTCGATTTGGCTTGTTATTACAAAACCATCTTTGAAATATAGCGATACACCTGCAAGCACAAAGGCAACTAATACAACTGCTGCTGTAACCTGTGCTACTTTTCTTGCATTGTTATGAAGTTCATCTGTGGTTTTCATTTGTAACCAAGTTGCACCCTGCGTTGTTAGCATCATTAAACTAATTACGCCACATAATAATGCAAATGGATTCAATAGACCAAAGAATGTGCCTGTATATTGTGACTGGTTAAGGTTATTAAATTCAAATGGTACACCTTGTAATAAGTTACCAAATGCAACACCAAATACTAATGATGGTACAAAACCACCGATTAATAATCCCCAATCCCAAGCATCACGCCATTTCGGATTATCAATTTTCGCACGGTATTCAAAACCAACAGGGCGGAAGAATAACGCCGCTAATACAAGCACCATTGCAATATAGAAACCTGAGAACGAGGTTGCATATACTGTTGGCCACGCCGCAAATAATGCACCACCTGCGGTTAATAACCAAACTTGGTTACCGTCCCAGTGAGGGGCAACTGTGTTGATCATAATACGGCGTTCAACGTTACTTTTACCAATCACAGGTAAAAGATTTAATACACCCATAGTAAAGCCATCAGTAACGGCAAAACCAATTAATAATACTATGATTAAAATCCACCAAATAAAGCGGAGAAATTCATAATCGAGCATTTTTAACTCCTATTATTTAGCTGATTGTTCGAAGTAGTAACGACCTGTTTTTAATGAACTTGGTCCAAGTCGTCCGTATTTGAACATTAAGTACATTTCTATGATTAAGAACAGTGTATATAAACCACATAACAAGCCGATCGTAAACCATAAGTCGCCTGTTGTTAATGCTGAGTTTGCCACACCAACCGGTAACATCTCATAGATTGCCCACGGCTGACGACCATATTCCGCTAAGAACCAACCGGATTCAATTGCGATCCACGGTAATGGAATACCGCATAATAATGCTCTTAATAGGAAACGGCTTTGTCCTACTCGACCACGCATATTTTGAGTAAACGCAGCAATGATTAATACCAACATAATCACACCAGAAAGCATCATCATACGGAATGCCCAGAATGTAGGACCTACATTTGGAATAGTGTTATCCGCTGCTTTTTGGATTTGCTCTTCTGTTGCATCAACTATGTTGTCCGTATATTGTTTTAACAATAAGCCAAAACCTAAATCTTTTTGTACTGCTTTGAAAGCTTCTTTATCTGCTTCTGTGTAGTTACCGGAACGTAATTTTTCCAGTAAACCATAAGCTACGATACCGTTACGAACACGTTGCTCGTTGATAACACGAATATCTTTTAAGCCTGTAATTTCAGTATCTAACGAACGGGTAGCAATAATACCTGCAGCGTATGGAATAGCAATTGCCATTTCATTTTTCATTTCAGCTGTATTTGGAATCACAACAGCATTCCAAGCTGCTGGTGCTGGATGAGTTTCAAATTCACCTTCCATTGCTGCTAATTTAGTTGGCTGAGCTTTACCTATTTCATAACCAGACTCATCACCAGCAATAATAACTGCAATAATAGCAAATAAACCAAAGCTTGCAGCTACAGAGAATGAACGTTTAGCAAATCCTAAATCACGACCTTTTAAGATATAGTATGCACTAATACCTAATACGAAAATAGAACCACAAACATAACCTGCTGTTACAGTGTGTAAAAATTTAGATTGTGTAACTGGGTTTAATAACAATTCAGAGAAGCTTGAAAGCTCCATACGCATAGTTTCAAAATTAAACTCTGAAGCAACCGGGTTTTGCATCCAGCCATTTGCAACTAAAATCCATAATGCAGATAAGTTAGAACCAAATGCAACACAGTAAGTCGTTAATAAGTGTTTAGCTTTTGATAAACGTTCCCAACCAAAAAAGAACAATCCCACAAATGTAGATTCTAAAAAGAACGCCATTAAACCTTCAATTGCTAATGGAGCACCAAAAATATCACCTACATAATGAGAATAATATGACCAGTTCATACCAAACTGGAATTCCATTGTAATACCAGTTGTTACACCTAGAGCAAAGTTAATACCAAATAACTTACCCCAAAATTTAGTCATATCTTTATATACTTCTTTACCCGTAGTTACATAAAGCGTTTCCATCACAACAAGTACGAAAGAAAGACCTAAAGTAAGCGGTACGAATAAGAAGTGATAGAGTGCAGTTAAAGCAAACTGCAAACGTGAGAGTTCAACTACGTCTAACATCTCAAACCTCTTATTTTTATTAATATAATAATTTGACAAATAGATTACCCAAAAGTAATCCCCCACAAATTTTCACTTAATTTTAATAACAACCCAAATTGGTTACATTTATAATAAAGTGCTGGCGAATATTCTACCTGTAAATAGCTAATTAAAAAATAGTAATTTTGCTATATTCTTCACAAAATTGGTTTATTTATGTAATAAATTCTGTATAACCTACTAAAAAAGTTGGTTATAGATAACAAATCTATAACAAATAATTTACCTTTTTAATATTTAAGAGATCTTTTTACTTAAAAGGATCAATTTATAGATGACATTCATTTAAACTTTTGCTAGTATCAGTTCGCTTTATTTCCTGTATAAAGATGGCTATCAAATTTAAGATTTAACACTTAATGTGTGGAGAACGCATGCTTAAAAGAATTTTAGGAGTTACACTTTGTGCTGTGTTATTTTCAACTACCGCAGTTGCTGGTGTTAAAACTTCATCACTGACAGTTGCAAAACCTACTTTAAGTAAAACACTACCAACTGAATGTGAGAAAATGTTTAACACGGCAAATAAATTAGTTTCTGATGCAGAAAAACAGCCGGGTACTCATACTCAATTGGCTAAAATGAAAAATAAGCTTTCCTCAACAAAGCAGCAAATTCTAAAAATGGATACTGCCCTACAACAAAAAAGTTGTGAGAAAGGTTTAACCGCATTAAATAATCTTAGACAAAAGCATCAATAATTATTTTGAAACCAAGCTAAATAGCTTGGTTTTTTCTTGCAAAATTTTCGTAAAAAAGTACCGCTTGTTACTGATAGATAAAACAAAAGCTACTGAATTGCTTCAGTAGCTTTTATTCATTATGAAAGAGCGATTACATCATTCCGCCCATTCCCCCCATACCGCCCATTGCAGCAGGATCTACTTTGTCATCTTTTGGTAAGTCTGTGATCATACATTCTGTTGTGATCATTAAACCAGCAATAGAAGCTGCGAATTGTAACGCCGAACGTGTTACTTTAGTTGGATCTAAAATACCCATTTCAAGCATATCGCCATATTGATCTGTACCTGCATTATAGCCATAGTTGCCAGCTCCCTCTTTTACGTTGCGAGCTACCACTGATGATTCTTCGCCTGCATTAGCTACGATTTGACGTAAAGGTGCTTCCATCGCACGAAGAGCAAGTTTAATACCTACATTTTGTTCTTCGTTATCGCCTTTTAAGGTTGCTTCTATTTTACTTGCTGCACGCACTAAAGCCACACCACCTCCCGGTACAATACCTTCTTCAACTGCTGCACGGGTTGCGTGTAAGGCATCATCAACACGATCTTTCTTCTCTTTCATCGCTACTTCAGTTGCCGCACCCACTTTGATTACTGCCACACCACCTGCTAATTTCGCTACACGCTCTTGCAGTTTTTCTTTATCGTAATCAGAGGTTGAATCTTCAATTTGTTGGCGAATTTGTGCTACACGGCTTTTAATTTGCGTTTCATCGCCAATACCGTCAATAATGGTTGTGTTATCTTTTGTAATAACCACACGTTTTGCTTGACCAAGCTCTTCAAGCGTTGCTTTTTCAAGCTCCATACCGATCTCTTCAGAAATCACTGTACCTGCAGTTAAAATCGCAATATCTTGTAACATTGCTTTACGGCGATCACCAAAACCCGGTGCTTTTACCGCAGCCACTTTCACGATACCACGCATTGTGTTTACCACTAATGTTGCTAATGCTTCGCCTTCAATGTCTTCTGCCACAATTAATAACGGCTTACCCGCTTTTGCCACACCTTCTAATACAGGTAATAATTCACGAATGTTCGATACTTTTTTATCAACTAAAAGAATATACGGATTTTCTAATTCAACCGTGCCAGCTTCAGGTTTGTTGATGAAATATGGCGATAAGTAGCCACGATCAAACTGCATACCTTCCACTACATCTAATGCATCTTCTAAACCTGTACCATCTTCAACGGTGATCACACCTTCTTTGCCCACTTTTTCCATTGCTTGAGCAATTAACTGACCTACTGTTGAATCTGAGTTTGCTGAAATTGTACCAACTTGTTCGATCTCTTTTGAGGTTTCACACGGTTTTGAAATCGCCTTTAACTCTTCAACTACCGCTGCAACTGCTTTATCGATACCACGTTTTAAATCCATTGGGTTCATACCTGCTGCAACCGCTTTTAAACCTTCGTTTACAATCGCTTGGGCAAGTACAGTTGCGGTTGTTGTACCATCACCTGCTGCATCATTGGCTTTAGAGGCAACCTCTTTCACCATTTGTGCACCCATATTTTCAAATTTATCTTCTAATTCGATTTCACGAGCAACGGATACACCATCTTTCGTAATAGTTGGTGCACCATAAGCACGATCTAATACTACGTTACGGCCTTTCGGGCCTAAAGTTACTTTTACTGCGTCTGCTAAAATATTCACGCCTTTTAACATTTTTACGCGTGCATCGTTACCAAATTTAACGTCTTTTGCTGCCATTTTCTTTTCCTTATATGTTTATGGGCGTATGCAATACGCCCCTATTACCATTAATTTATTCTACAATCGCTAAAATATCGTGTTCTGCTAAAATTAACACTTCTTCGCCATCAATTTTCTCGGTTTTTACGCCGTAACCTTCATTGAAGATAACCACATCGCCTACTTTAACCGCTAAAGGTTGAACCGAGCCGTTCTCTAAAATGCGACCTGTTCCTACCGCAATAACTTTGCCACGAGTTGATTTTGTTGCTGCCGAACCTGTTAAAACAATACCGCCTGCTGATTTTGTTTCAACTTCTTCACGTTTTAAAATAACTTTATCGTGTAATGGACGAAGTGCCATATTCTATTCCTCTTATAAATTGATGATTGATAACCCACGCAAAAAGCGTAACGCCTAACAATATAAAGGCGGATTTTAGACTTTCAAGGGCAAGCGGTTAAATTTGTAAAATTTTTTATAAATTTAACCGCTTGATGATGAAATTTTCAACAAGTAAAGGCTTTAAAAAACCATAAAAAAATCCGCACATCAGTGCGGATTAGTTAATTATTACTGCTTAGCTGCTTCAATTTAAATCGCAATTTCAACATCTTTTGTCATACCAACATCAACAAGGTAGTTCATACCCCATTAGCTTCTGTCAATAGTGGTTACGAAATCGCCGCCACATTTAACATTGGGCTTTGATAGCAGTTGAATTTGGTTGCTTTTAAAGTAACTGGATCAGTTTTACCTAATAGAGTTAAGTTACCTTCCACTTCTGTTACTTTTTTATCCGCAAAATGGAATTTTGTTGAAACAAAACGCATTTCAGGGAATTTTTCTGCGTGGAATAAATCAGCTGATTTTAAGTGGTTAGTAAAATCTTGGCTACTTGCTTGTAAGCTACTTACAGGAATGGTTACATCAATAGAGCCTGTAGCTTTTTCTACATCAAGTTGCAGTTCGCCTGTTAAATTGTAAAAAACCTACGTTGCTACTTGTGCCGAAGTGGTCAATGCTAAATCTTGCATTTGCGTGGTATGGGTCAATTTTATAGGTTGCAGCATTTGCTGATACCGCTGCGATAGCTGCGACTAACATCACGATTTTTTTTCATAGAAATTCCTATTTGTTGTAATGAAAAAGTAGAGAAATTAATTCTATCTGAAAACTTATAGCAAATAAATCATCATTCAGAAAAGAGATTATTTCCTTATAAGAAGTAATCATTTTTATTTACTAAGCGATATTTTCTACTTCTGACTTTAAACGTTGAATCAATTCAGAATTAGCCGGCGGAAATGCCCCTTCATCTAAATCCGATTGAGCGATCCAAAAGCCCTCTTGCCCTTCTCGTCCGAAAGGCTCATTCACCCACTCTTCTACCAAGTAAAAAAAGAATTCAATAATTTTATTCGGATATTCAAAACTAAAATTTTCGTAAGGGAAAGCACTAAGTACTTGGATGCCAATCTCTTCTTCCAGCTCACGTTTTAATGCTTCTTCTGGGGTTTCGTTGGCATCAACCTTACCGCCGGGAAATTCTAATGATTGAGCAAAGTCTTGTCCTTCAAGTCTCTGTGTTAAATAGATTTGACCAAATTCATTACGGATAATACCCGCTGATACTTGAATAATCGGTTTTGACATAAGTTTCCTTCTGTATAAACTCAAGCGGTCATATTTAGCAGAGAATTTGCAAATTTCTATCTAAATATGACCGCTTGTTTAATTATGCGTATTTCGCTTTATTGCCGTGGCAATGCTTATATTTCTTACCTGAACCACAAGGGCAAGGCTCATTACGACCAATGTTTAAGTTTGCTAACTCTTCTTCGCTTAAACTTCCTGCACTAGCCTGCTGATACTCGTCTTCGTTTGTTTGAATTTGCTCCGCCGCTTTTGCTTCCATTTCCGCTTGTAAGCGTTGGGCTTCTTCCACCTCTTCTTGGCTACGCACTTGAATGCGGCTTAAAATGCTGATCACGTTCAATTTCAAGGTGCTGAGCATATTGGTAAACATTGCAAAAGACTCTTTTTTGTACTCTTGCTTCGGATCTTTTTGCGCATAGCCACGCAAGTGAATACCTTTGCGTAAGTAATCCATTGAAGATAAATGCTCTTTCCATAACTCATCAAGGTTTTGTAACATCACGCCTTTTTCAAAGTTACGCATCACTTCGGCACTTACTTTCTCTTCTTTCGCTTTGTATTCTTCAATCGCGATGTTGAGAATGCGCTCACGCAAGGTTTCTTCGTGCAGATCGTTTTCTGTTTCTAACCAGTGCGAAATTGGTAAATCTAATCCAAACTCACGGCGTAAACGCTCTTCCAAGCCCGGCACGTTCCACATTTCTTCAATAGATTGTGGAGGAATGTATTCGCTAATCGTGGTATCAAACACATCTTGGCGAATCGCTTCAATCATTGGTGAAATATCGTCGGTATCCAATAAATGATTACGCTGTTCGTAAATCACTTTGCGCTGCTCATTCGCTACATCATCATATTGTAGAAGGCTCTTACGTCCATCAAAGTTATGTGCTTCTACTTTTGCTTGTGCCGATGCGATCACCTTGGTTAAAAGTTTGGATTCCATCGCCTCACCTTCTTCAGTGAAAGCTTTGCGCATCATATTTAATTTACCTTCGTTGAGGTAAATTCGCATTAACGCATCGTCTAATGATAAGTAGAAACGTGATGAACCCGGATCGCCTTGACGACCAGAACGACCACGCAATTGGTTGTCAATACGGCGAGATTCGTGACGCTCTGTACCAATAATATGCAAGCCGCCTGCTTTCATTACAATATCATAACGCTCTTGCCACGCAGCTTTAATCGCATCAATTTGCTCTTGCGTTGGGTTTTCAAGCTTAGCGATTTCCATTTTCCAGTTACCGCCAAGCACAATATCCGTACCACGACCTGCCATATTCGTTGCAATAGTAACTGCACCCGGTGCCCCCGCTTCTGCCACAATTTCTGCTTCTTTTGCGTGGAATTTTGCATTTAATACGTTGTGTTGAATACCTGCTTTAGTTAATTCTGCCGATAATAGTTCCGATTTTTCAACTGATGCTGTACCTACTAACACTGGCTGTTTACGCTCGATACAATCTTTAATTTCAGTGATAATCGCTGCAAATTTCTCTGCTTCGCTTTTGAACATTAAATCTGTGCGGTCATCACGAATAACAGGTCTGTTTGTAGGAATTACAACTGTATTTAAGCCATAAATTTGTTGGAATTCAAAAGCTTCTGTATCAGCTGTACCTGTCATACCTGCTAATTTTTCGTATAAACGGAAATAGTTTTGGTAAGTAATGGAAGCAACAGTTTGGTTTTCGCCTTGAATATTGACACGCTCTTTCGCTTCAATCGCTTGGTGTAAACCGTCAGACCAACGGCGACCAGCCATTGTACGACCTGTGTGTTCATCAATGATCACAATCTCGCCATCTTTTACAATGTAATCCACATTACGTTCAAATAATTTGTGAGCTCTTAAGGCTGCACTCACGTGGTGTAACAGTGAAATACGAGCTGGGTGATATAAGCTCTCACCCTCTTCCATTAACCCCATTTGAGTTAAAAAATCTTCTACTTTCACCATACCACGCTCTGTTAAATGAGCCTGTTTGTTTTTTAGATCGACAGTAAAATCACCTTCGCCTATGTACTCTTCCGTGTCTTCTTTGTCTTGTGCGATCAAATGAGGAATGATTTGATCTACCGCTTGATAAATTTGGGTCGCATCTTCCGCCGGGCCTGAAATAATTAATGGCGTACGAGCTTCATCAATTAAGATAGAGTCCACTTCATCCACTAAGGCGTAGTGTAATTCACGTTGGAAACGCTCATTTCTGTCGTGGGCTAAGTTATCACGCAAGTAGTCAAAACCTAATTCGCTATTGGTTGAATAGGTAATATCCGCTTGGTATGCCGCACGTTTCACCTCAGGGGCTAACCCCGGAATATTCACTCCAACCGTTAAGCCTAAAAATTCAAATAATGGGCGGTTAGTTTCCGCATCACGGCGAGCCAAGTAATCATTTACGGTTACAACGTGAACGCCTTTACCTGTTAAAGCATTTAAATAGCAAGGCAAGGTTGCAGTTAAGGTTTTACCCTCACCCGTACGCATTTCAGCAATATTACGCTCGGTTAGTACCATACCACCAATTAATTGCACATCAAACGGACGCATACCTAACACACGTCTGCTTGCTTCTCTAACTGTGGCAAAGGCTTCTGGCACTAAGCTTTCTAAAGTTGCTCCATCGGCTAAACGTTGTTTAAATTCAGCAGTTTTTGCCTTTAATTCTTCGTCAGATAATTGCTCAAATGTCGGCTCAAGTTTATTAATTTGTGCAACACGCTTTCTTAAACGCTTTAAAGTACGGTCATTGCTTGAGCCAAAAATAGAGGTAAGTAATTTTGAAATCATTGTAGTTTCCTAAATATAAATATTGTTAATTAGTTGATTTTAAAGGTTAAATTTATAGTTAGGAGTGAGGCCCTGCCCGAATTGGATAAATATTTTGTTTATCCAAGCGGTAAGATTTGGTAAAAAATTCGCAAAATTTAACCGCTTGTGGTTTAATTTCCACAATGTTATGGTTCAATTCTGCAATAAAAAGAGATTGCTGTTCTAGCTCATTGGTTGCTTGAGCATACTGAAGAAAAGATTGATTGATAACCGCTTCTGGCTCACTTTCATTTGCATTAATTGCCTGAATTTCAGGTAACGCAAGCATCGCAACCATTCCAAAAAAAAGTTGCGACCAAAAAGGCGTTTTATGAAAGTGTTTAAAGAATAAGCTCATCAAGTTAAGGTGAAGTAAAAAAATTTAAGTGATTATACGCTAAATTCAATCATAATTATCAAATAATTGGGTCAAGTAATGTAAAATCAAGTATAAAAATTGAGATAAAGTAAATAATAGATGAAAAATTCAGCACCTAAAAAGATTAACGACATTTTACAGAACTCAACATTAAGTCGAATTGTCGAAAAAGCAAATTTTTTGAATGATTTAAACCAAAAAATTCAGAAAATCTTGCCGGAATCTTATCGTGGGCTTTACCGTGTGGCAAATTTAGTTGATAATCAGCTCATTATTAATGTACAAAGTGCAACAGTAAGACAAGGTTTATTGTTACAACAAGCCTCGCTGTTAGTACAGATACAAACCGAATTACCCCAAATTACCCAGCTTGAATTTAAAGTAAATCCGAGCGTTAAATAATCTAAAAAGAGGAACAGAATATGAAAAAAATTGCAGTAATTGGATTTACCGCTATCTTAAGTGCTTGTTCATTACTACCACAAAAAACGGTAACAGGTAGCTATGCAGGCGTATTACCTTGTGCAGATTGTGAGAAAATCGAAGCAAAATTAACACTCAATGCGGATAAAACATATCAGTACGATACTATTTATTTTAAAGATAAAAAAGAATACGCTTATCGTGATAATGGAACTTATCGCCAAGAACCAAACAAACCAAATGTGATTCGTTTAGAAAAAGCCTCAGGCAATCTCGCATTTAAAGTGCAAGACCAATATGTAGAGCTTTGTGATCCAAATGGTAATACCGTAGAAAGCCCCAATAATTATAAATTAAATAAAGTACATTAATTGTGAAAGAGATTCGAAAGAATCTCTTTTTTATTTCTACATTTGAGAGATAAAAAAATCCCCAAGCAAAATTGCTTAGGGACAACCTAAAAATGAAAAAGTATTTCTACTTTTACTTAACCAAGGAAATATCTATGAAAACAGTAAGGAATCTTTCAAATTGAATGGCGGTGAGAGGGGGATTCGAACCCCCGATACAGTTTCCCATATACACGCTTTCCAGGCGTGCTCCTTCAACCACTCGGACATCTCACCGAATCAATAAAAGACAAGCATAAATATAGCAATTTTACACTTTTCTTTCAAGCATTTTCTTCACAAAATAAATTAAATCAAATTTTGAGCAGTTACTGCCCCACACCTAAACAATTTGGCGATTTCGGCACAGTTCCGCCAATTTCTGCCCATTCACTTTGCGTGTATAAATGCAGAGCTAGTGCGTGAACACCATTTTCCAGTTCTTCCGCCAAACAGGCATAAACCGCTTGATGACGGGCAACCGCTCTTTTTCCATCAAATTTATCCGATACTAAGATCAGCTTGAAGTGAGATTCCGCCCCTCTACCTGAGCTGTGCATATAGCTTTCGTTCTCCACGTTTAAAAAAATTGGGGAAAACTCAGCACTAATTTTCTGAATAATTGTCTGTTCTATTAACATTTCTACTCTCTTTGATTGGAAACCAAGATAAATAATACTATACTAGAGTCAAATTATCTCAAAATTTCTTTAAAAGAAGGATTTACTATGAAACTATCTAAAAAAACCTTAGTGTTAGCAACCACTTTAGCAACTGCATTGTTAGCTGGTTGCCAAAGTCAATCAAATACCTTAACTTTCTCAACGCCAACACCAACGGCGGTATTTAATACCAATAATCAAACTGCTGCAGTTAATGTAATGACACAAGATTTACGTACCTCACGCGAAGTCGCAAGCTATACAAAAAATGGTGAAGTAATTCGCTTAACTGCTGTACCTGAAGTGGCTGCAATGTTCCAACAAGCCGTACAGCAAGACCTTAATGCAAAAGGTTTCCAAATTGTGCAAGGTGCCGCGAATGCAAACGTAGTGGTCAATATTCGCAACTTCTTCGCAACCGTTGAGCAAGGCAACTTACGCTATAAAGCAAATGCCCAAGTAGGTGTTGAAGTAACTGTTCAAGGAACAAGAGGTAACTTTAGCAAAAACTTCAACGCAACTCGCGGTTATGAAGGTGCATTTGGTGCAAGTAATGATGAAATTAAGAAAGTATTAGACCAAGCTTACTCTGATGTTGTTAAAGCGATTTATAACGATAATGAAGTTGCTGCAGCTATCCATCAGTTCAAATAATAACGATTAATTGAACCTTACAAGCGGTTAAATTTCTTCGATTTTTTGCAAAAAATGAAAAGAATTTAACCGCTTGTTATTTTCTATTTTGTGATATCGCTCGAAAAATCCAAGAAATTTACTTGATAAAACGACAGCTAAAGTACACAATGTAGAAATTGCCAGAGGAGGAAAATATGAACAATCCTTATCATAATGTCAGCCAAGAGTATCTTGATTATTTGCACGAGCAAATTCGTGAAGCAGATGAAGATATTAAGCACGGGCGAGTTTATTCTATAGAAGAAATGCGTGCTAAAGTAATTGCTGCAGCCTTTGAAGGGGCAAAAAATGCCAAAAGAGTTGCTTGAAATTCAATTTACTGAAAAAGCGATTAAAAACCTTCAGTTAATTGCTCGTTCAGTAAGTGAATTTACTGGATATGCCAGTAGTGGTATTCGTATCTTGGAAGAACTTGAAAATAGCATTAATCATCTTGCTATGTTCCCTGAAATGGGCGTTCGAGGTAAAGTCGCCAATACGAGAGAGCTTTATCATAATAGACACCGCATTGTGTATGAAATCAAAAGCAATATAGTGATCATTAAAACCGTTATTCACTGCTCTAAACTTTACCCTTAGCATAAGGCAGACATAAGTCTGCCTTTGATGTATTTTAAAGAGAGATAAAATGAGAATCCCAAGAATTTACCACCCAGAGCCATTAGCAAATCAGCAAAGTTGCATTTTAAGTGAAGATGCGTTTAATCACGTTGGGCGTGTGTTGCGAATGAAAGAAGGCGAGCAAATTATTTTGTTTGATGGTTCAAACCACATTTTTCACGCAACGTTACAAGCGGTTGAAAAACGCCAAATTATTGCAAAAATTAATTCAAGTGAATTAGATGATAGAGAATCTAATTTGCCGATTCACTTAGGACAAGTCATTTCCAGAGGCGATAGAATGGAATTTACCATTCAAAAATCAGTGGAGTTAGGCGTTAAAACCATTACCCCTCTTTGGTCGGAACGTTGTGGCGTAAAGCTCAATGACGAACGCCAAGATAAAAAACTACAACAATGGCAAAAAATTGCGATTGCCGCTTGCGAACAATGTGGACGAAATGAAATTCCTGAAATTCGCCCGATTATGAAGCTTACCGATTGGTGTAAAGAGCAAGATGAAATGCTGAAACTCAACTTACACCCAAGAGCGAAATACACTATTCGTGAACTACCCAATGTACCGAACGCTGGCGTGCGTTTATTAATTGGCTCAGAAGGCGGATTATCGGCAGAAGAAATTGCGATGACAGAAACTGAAGGCTTTACTGAAGTATTATTAGGCAAACGAGTGCTACGCACAGAAACGGCTTCCCTTGCCGCTATTACTGCCCTACAAGTTTGTTTTGGAGATATTTAATGCTAGAAAATTTACAAGGCAAATTCCTAATTGCCACACCTGAAATGGACGATGATTATTTTGAACGTACTGTTATCTATATTTGTGAACATAATCAGCAAGGGGCGATGGGGGTTGTAATTAATACACCAACGGATTTATCGGTATTGGAATTAATTACCCGTATGGATTTCCAAATGGCAAACCAACGTGATTACAATCGAGACCAAATGGTATTAAGCGGCGGACCAGTAAATCAAGACAGAGGCTTTATTATTCACACCAAAACAGAGAATGATTTTATCCATACTTATCCGATCACCGATAAAATCACACTCACAACCTCGGGCGATGTGTTAGACTCTTTCGGCAAAGCTGAATCACCCCAAAAATTTATTGTTTGCTTAGGTTGTTCAACGTGGCGAACCAATCAGTTAGAGCAAGAAATTGCTCAAAATTATTGGATTTTATCGGAAGCAAATGAAAAAACCTTGTTTGAAACAGGTTATTTAGACCGCTGGGCAGAAGCCTATGAAATGATGGGGCTTTCCAGCATACCGGCAAGAGCAGGGAGAGCGTAATGGGACAAACTGTCATCGCATTCGATTTCGGCACAAATAGCATCGGCTGTGCTGTTGGGCAAAGTATTACAGGTACTGCTCAAGGCTTACCGGCATTTAAGGCGCAAGATGGTATTCCGAATTGGAAACAGATTGGTAAACTCTTAACAGAATGGAAGCCCGATATTTTAGTGGTCGGCTTGCCGTTAAATATGGACGGAACAGAACAACCTTTAACCCAAAGAGCAAGGAAATTCGCCAACCGTTTAAATGGGCGTTTTAATTTGCCAGTTGAGTTGCAAGATGAACGTTTAACCACCGTTGAAGCCAAAGCAGAAATTTTTTCTCGTGGTGGCTATAAAGCATTAAAAAAAGATAAAGTGGATTCCATTTCCGCTTGTTTAATTTTAGAAAGTTGGTTTGAAAACCGATAATTTGAAAATACTGATTTTAAATCACTTATAATTAAGGATATTTATGAGACATTCAACTAAAACTCTAGTTGCTATCGCCGCTATTATCATTATTCTAGCCGGCATAAAATTATCTAGTGAAATTGTAGTACCTTTCCTACTCGCTCTTTTTATTGCAATTATTTGCTCACCAATAATTAACTTTATGACAAGACGGAAAATTCCGTTATGGTTAGCAATTACGCTCTTACTGGTTGTAATTCTGTTAGGTTTTACCTTTTTTGCAGGTATCATTAATAACTCACTACAAGAGTTTACCGGTTCAATACCGCAATATAAAACACAGCTCTCAGCCAAAGTACGTACGCTTATTGAATTTACACAAAAATGGAATTTTCCCATCACTATTTCACAAGAAGAAATAATGAGTAAATTTGACCCAAGTTCCATTATGAATTTCGTTCATACATTATTAGTTGGGCTTTCCGGTACATTATCGAATATTTTTGTAGTCTTTTTAATTGTCATTTTTATGCTAATGGAAATGCCTGTAGCGAAATACAAGCTGGCCTTGGCATTAAGTGACGACGATGATTTACGTAATGAAAAAGAGTATATTAACCAAGTATTAGAAGGGGTAATCGGTTATTTAGGCGTAAAAACCTTTGTCAGCCTCCTTACCGGGATTTTGGTATGGATATTATTAATATCGTTAGATGTTCAATACGCTATTTTATGGGCTATGTTTAGCTTTTTACTTAACTATGTTCCCAATATCGGTTCAATTTTAGCTAGTATTCCAATTGTCATTCAAGCTCTTGTACTAAATAGCTTTTCAGTTGCACTAGGAACATTAATTGGTATGGTTGCTATTAATATGATTGTTGGTAATGCTTTAGAGCCTCGATTAATGGGGAAAAAATTAGGGCTTTCAACTCTTGTGGTATTCCTTTCACTTCTATTTTGGGGCTGGTTGCTTGGAGCTGTAGGAATGCTACTCTCAGTTCCTTTAACAATGGCGTGTAAGGTAGCTTTGGAATCCAATAAGGATACAAGAAAATATGCTGTTTTGTTTAGTGATTTAGACGAAATACCTCGAGGAAAAAAATATCACTAAACTGCTTGACGAGCGGAAAAGAGTTGCTAGAATTTGGCAACTCTTTTTTATTTTACAATATAAAATAAGGGGCTGTCCTAGATAACGACTAAAACTTCCATTTAGGTTAAGATAACCTTATGAGAAAAAGTCGTCTAAGTCAGTACAAACAACATAAACTCATAGAGCTGTTTGTAGCAGGCGTAACCG
>NZ_JBGTYX010000027.1:0-23465 GCF_041807785.1 Mannheimia sp. E30BD | reverse complement strand
AGTTTAATGGTATTCCGAAAGCCCATTTTGAGCTATATTTGAAAGAATGCGAATGGCGTTTTAATCACAGTGACTTAAAATCTCAAATATTCCTTTTAAAACAATTGGTTAAAGGGGGTTTAGGTTAGTTATCTAGGACAGCCCCTAATATTTTATTAAATGGAGTGCTCTGATTAATTGGTTCTCAATCAAACCGTATAATCTACTCAAATTTCCTTTCCGAATATCCCCTAAACACAACATTATCTACTCTATTTAAGGAAATTTTTATTATGTCTCATCTTTCTGTGGCTAAATTTGGTGGTACCAGCGTTGCTGATTTTGATGCAATGACTTCCTCTGCTAATATCGTTATTGCTGAAAAAAACACTCGTGTGGTGGTCCTTTCTGCATCTGCTGGTGTAACAAATTATTTAGTTGAACTTGCAAATGGTTGTGAAAAAGAAAAGCGTGATGAAATCATTGCATCTGTTCGTCAAATTCAATACAACATCATTGAAAAATTACAAACACAAGATAGCGTTCGTGCTGAAATCGATGAGTTACTAGAGCATATTGAAGCATTAGCAGAATCTGCAAGCCTTGCCACATCCACAGCATTAAGTGATGAATTAATCAGCCACGGCGAGATGATGTCCACCAAAATCTTTACGCAATTATTAATTGAGCGTGGACACCCTGCTGTATGGGTTGATGTACGTGACGTTGTAGCAACAAATAACCACTATGGAAAAGCAACTCCAAATGATGAAAAAACCCAACAACAATCAGATAAAGTAATCAAGCCACTTATCGAAGCTGGCAAAATTGCGATTACACAAGGTTTTATCGGGCGTGATGATGAAGGGAAAACCACCACTTTAGGTCGTGGTGGTTCAGACTACTCTGCGGCATTATTAGCAGAAGTATTAAATGCAAATGATGTGTTGATTTGGACAGACGTTCCGGGTATCTACACAACTGACCCTCGTGTTGTGCCAAACGCACAACGTATTGATACAATGGCATTTAATGAAGCGGCTGAAATGGCAACATTTGGTGCGAAAGTGCTTCACCCTGCAACCTTATTACCTGCGGTGCGTAGCAATATTCCTGTGTATGTAGGCTCAAGTAAAGCCCCTGAGCAAGGTGGTACTTGGGTAACTCGTGATCCACAACCTCGCCCAACGTTCCGTGCGATTGCATTACGCCGTAATCAAACCTTATTAACGCTTTCAAGCCTATCTATGCTACACGCACAAGGCTTTTTAGCGAATTTATTTGCGATTTTAGCAAAACATAAAATCTCAGTTGATGTGATTACGACTTCAGAAGTAAGCGTATCTCTCACATTAGATAAAACAGGTTCAGCGTCTTCTGGCACAGATATGCTATCGCCTGAATTACTTGATGAACTCAATGCTTATTGCAATGTTCAAGTGGAAAATGATTTAGCGTTAGTGGCTATTATTGGCAATAACTTACATCTCCAAGCGGGTGTGGCGAAAAAATTATTCCATACCCTTGAGAATTACAATATCCGCCTAATCAGCTACGGTGCAAGTAGCAACAATGTTTGTACGCTTATCAAAAATAGTGAAGCAGATGATGCTGTTCGTGCATTACATAAAGGTTTATTTGAGTAATAAATAACGCCTATAAGCGGTTGTTTTTAGTAAAATTTTTACTAAAAATGACCGCTTGTTTTTTTATATCTTTCTATGAAATATAATTGAAATGAATAGACACGCTCTTTTAGCCTTACTTTGGTTTGTTATTAGTCTCTACTCTCTTATTTTCCGTGAAAGCAGTGGAGATCCTCCTCTATTTCCTCATTTTGATAAAATTGGACACTTCGCAATCTTCTTTATACAAATTTGGCTCATAGCAAGAGCATTTATTCAATCTAATAAATTTGTACCTTATTTAGGTTTAATGATATTTGCACTATTTTATGCGTTTGGAACAGAGTTAGGACAAGCCTATTTTACCGAAACCCGACAAAGCTCTTGGTTAGATGGAATTGCCGATTTATTCGGTGCAGGAACTGCATTATTAGCTGTGAAATATATCTACAAAAAGTAATTTTATAGATAACAAAAAAGGCAGGAAACCCTGCCTTTTGAAAACGAAAATAAATTAACGTTTTGAGTATTGTGGACGACGACGTGCTTTGTGTAAACCCACTTTTTTACGTTCAACGCGACGAGCGTCACGAGTAACGAAGCCTGCTGCACGAAGTGCTGGGCGTAGAGTTTCATCGTATTCCATTAATGCACGAGTGATACCGTGACGGATCGCACCTGCTTGACCAGAAATACCACCACCGGTTACAGTGATGTAAAGGTCTAATTTATCTGTTAATTCAACTAATTCTAATGGTTGACGGACGATCATACGTGAAGTTTCACGACCGAAGTAAACCTCTAAAGAACGTTGGTTAATGGTAATATTACCACTGCCCGGTTTGATAAATACACGAGCTGAAGAGCTTTTGCGGCGACCTGTGCCGTAGTTTTGATTTGCTGCTGTCATTTTTCTGCTCCGTGATTAGATGTCTAAAACTTGTGGTTGTTGTGCAGCGTGGTTATGTTCGTTACCTGCGTAAACTTTTAATTTACGGAACATTTCACGACCTAAAGGACCTTTAGGTAACATACCTTTAACTGCGATCTCGATCACTGCTTCTGGACGACGTGCAATCATTTCTTTGAAGGTTGCATCTTTGATACCACCTACATAGCCAGTGTGCCAGTAGTAAACCTTGTCAGTTTCTTTTTTGCCAGTTACTGCTACTTTCTCTGCATTGATAACAATGATGTAATCACCTGTATCAACATGCGGAGTATATTCAGCTTTATGTTTACCGCGTAAACGGCGTGCTAATTCGGTAGCTAAACGACCTAAAGTTTTACCTGTCGCATCTACTACATACCAGTCACGTTGTACTGTTTCTGGTTTTGCTACAAAAGTTTTCATTAATTAAATACCAAAATTTAAAGTTTATAACCCAATTCCTAAAAGGAATTACCTATGACGGTAGAATCCAACCCCTTCGAGTCAATTCTGACCAAACTGCTTAGCGGGAAAAACCAAGCAAAACAGGGTGGCGGAATTATACAGACTTTTTAACCAAAAATCTAATATTTTTTAGACTTATTCTTTAAAATTGAACCTATATCACATTTTAATCATTTGGAACTTTTCAAACAAAAGCTGAAATGTTAAAAATAGAGCCATAAATTCACTACTTAAATATAAGGAGTTTATGATGGAACAATGGACAAGTGATGTTTGGGCAGCCATTGCCGCTGCATTTATTGTTGGTGCTGTAGTAGGTTGCACTATCGTGCGCGTATTTAATAGTAATGTAAGGAAGCAACACGAATTAGAAAGAGAACTTAAACAGACTAAAACACAAGTTGATGAACAAAAACAACAACTTGAGCAGCATTTTGAGCAATCCGCTCAACTACTTTCAACTTTAGCGGCAGATTATAAAAAACTGTATGCTCATTTAGCTCAAAGTTCTGAAAAATTATTACCCGAAAATGCGAAAAATATTGAGTTTTTCCAACAAGCTCAATTGCCTGTTCAACCTGAAAAAGAGGAAGAAGGTCAGCCAAGAGATTACTCTGAAGGTTCATCAGGCTTACTAAAATCGTAAAATGAAATTGTAAAATTTCTCCCCAAAATAACCGCTTGTAGTGATAAATTACAAGCGGTTTTTGCTATTTATTATCTAGTTCTCTCATTATCGTTTCTTGAAGTATCAACTGTTCTTGCTCCGAAAGTGCTTTTCCTTCAGCATTACTTACCACAAAGAAATCCTCTACTCTCTCGCCAATAGTAGTAATTTTCGCATTCAGCAAATTTAAGTTTAGTCGATTAAAGATATAACCAATTTGAGCCAATAAGCCTTCCCTATCAAGGGTAAATAGCTCAAACTCCGTCTGCTGTTTCGATGATTGTGGCAGAAAACGTAATCTTGTTTTGCGTTTAAATGAAGCGTATTTAACAGGCTTTTTAATAAACTTAGCTTGATTATTCGGTATTGCTAACATCTTGATTAAAGATTGCTGAATTTGTAAGCTTCTTTCGCCTGTTAAATCTTCTCCATTACGTTCAGTTACGATAAAACTGTCCAACACCAAGCCGTTTTCACTAGTAATAATTTGCGCATCGTGAATGCTGATTTTCTTTTGGCTGAGCAAATAAGCAATGCGAGCAAAAAGCTGAGGCTGATCTTGGCAGCAAATGAAAATTTCTGTTCCTCCTCTGGCGTACTCGTTGCTGATTAATACCATCGGCAGTTTGCGATTTCTAATGTAACTCAATGCGTGCCATACTAACTGGGTCGGTTTATGGCGTAAAAAATAGCTCTGTGGGCAAGGCTGCCAAAATTCATTCAAGGCTTTACGCTCGCTAGAGGAAAGCACAAATTTCATCAATTCTAACGCTTGCTGGCGATGTTCTTTTGCTACCGCTTCGTAGTCTAAATTTTCAGCTAATTGTTGTAAGGTAAATTGGTAAAGTTGGATAAAAAGCGAGGCTTTCCAATCGTTCCATAAACTCTCACTGGTTGCACAAATATCCGTAACCGTTAAACAAAGCAGTGAGGATAAAGCGGTCAAACTTTGTACTTTTTTTGCAAATGCACGCACCACTTCAGGATCGTGAATATCACGCCGTTGAGCGATAATTGACATCGTTAAATGTTCTTCTACCAGCCAAGCCATATAATCAGTTTGCTCTTGGCTAAAACCGTGCAATTTGGCAAATTCACGCATATCCTCCGCCCCAACTTTAGCATGATCGCCTTCTCTGCCCTTTGCAATATCGTGAAAGAGTGCGGCAAGATAAATCAAGTTGTGCTTATCGGATAGCTGTGAAAATAAGCTATTGCCGAGAGGAAAAATAGAATGTTGAACATTCTCAGCAAAATTTTCTAAATTCAGCATTACACGGATACTGTGTTCATCTACCGTATAAATATGGAAAAGATCAAACTGCATTAAGCCCTCAATACCCCTCCATTGTGGTAAATAGGCAGTTAGGAAGCCTAATTGGTGCATTGGCAAAATTGCTCTGGAAACCACTTTAGGCTGGTGAAAAAGTTGCACAAATTTTTCTCGTATTTCCTGATTTTCACACAGCGGTTGCTCTTGCTGCTGGAGTGATAAACGCAGTTGCCGTAGCGTATCAGCACTCGCATTTAGTTGCGGGAAATGGGTGAGATGAAAGAACAAATCCAACATTGTGGTAGGCTGATGTTTGAAAATGCGACGATCTTCAATAAATATCATCTGATTTTGCTGATAAAAATAGCGATCAAGCGGTTGTTTTTCGCCAATTTTTTGCAAATTCAATAAATGCGTTTGTTCAAAGCCATTCAGTATGAGCTGGCTTAGCTGAGAAATCGATTTCGTGGCTTGGAAATAATCTCTCATCATCGCTTCAACCGCTTGATTACCCTCGCCTTGATAGCCTAAAAATTCGCTTAATTGCAACTGCCTGTCAAATCTCAAACGGTTGTCATAGCGTTTAAGCTGCAAATGAAGTGCAAAACGCATACGAAAAAGGACCGCTTGTGAGGCTGTTAATTCTTTATATTCTTCGGAATAAAGCAAGCCTTTATTCAGTAAATCAATAAATGAATACACGCCATATTGGCGTAACATAATCCAAGAAAGTAAATTAAGATCTCGCAATCCTCCCGGACTATGCTTTAAATCGGGTTCAAGGTTGTAACTGGTATTGTGATAACGTGTGTAACGAGTATTTTTTTCGTCCATTTTGGCTTTAAAAAACGCATTAATTTCCCAAAAATCTGGCTGATATATTTCCTCTTTTAACCTAATCCAAAGCTGATGATTTCCAAATAAAAAACGCCCCTCCAACATATTCGTGGCAACTGAAATTTCTGCTTTTCCAATCTCAATACATTCCTCAAGGGTTCGGACACTTGTTCCCAGCTGTAATTTGCTATCCCACAGCAAATTAAATAATTCATTTAACACTTGCTGTGTTGGTTCATCTAGTGGCTGTTCAGATAGTACTAAAATATCAAGATCAGAAAGTGGGAACATCTCCTCTCGACCATAGCCACCAACGGCTAATAAAGCGAGATCTTCACGTTGTTCCAGCCCATATTGTTGCCAAAGTGTACGCAAAATTTCATCATAAAAGCGGCTACGTTCAGCTATTAATCCAAGCACATCTGTATTTAAAAATGCGGCCTTCTGCTTTTCCGTAAATTCAGCTAAAAGTGTTTTTAATTCGTTACTATTTTTCATATTTATTTGCTCAAATTTTTCAAAATAATAGGCGATTTATTTTGCTTTGCCTATATTTATTTTTATACAACAAGCTATAATGCACTTTCATTTTGTAACAATAAGGATAATTTATGACCCTTGCTCTTGCCGCTATTATCGGTGGCTTAATTGTGCTAGTTTGGAGTGCAGACCGCTTTGTTGATGGAGCCGCTTCTACCGCAAAACATTTTGGTATGACACCGTTATTAATTGGCATTGTCGTAATCGGTTTTGGCACATCAGCCCCGGAGATGATTGTTTCCGCTTCATCAGCATTAAGTGGCTCGCCCGGTATTGCACTTGGTAATGCTTATGGCTCAAACATCACCAATATTGCCCTTATTTTAGGTTTAACTGCACTAATCAAGCCGTTGATGGTAAGTTCTGAAGTACTGAAAAAAGAATTGCCTTTTTTAATGGCTGTTACTCTACTTTCAGCATATTTACTTTATGATGCCGATGTTACACGCTTAGATGCGATTATTTTATTAGCAGTATTCTTTACCTATATGGGCTGGACTATTATTACTGCTATGAAAAGTAAAGATGATGCCTTAGCCATTGATGTTGATGCAGAATTGGATAATAGTGAAGAAATGAGCTTGGGCAAATCAATTTTATGGTTAATTATTGGCTTAGTACTTTTAGTGGTTAGCTCTCAATTCTTAGTTTGGGGGGCTGTTGAGGTGGCAAAATTCTTTGGCGTGAGCGATTTAGTTATCGGTTTAACCATTATAGCAGTTGGCACATCTTTACCTGAGCTTGCTTCATCTATTGCAGCTGCTCGTAAAGGCGAAGTGGATTTAGCATTAGGTAACATTATCGGTTCTAACTTATTTAACACCCTTGCTGTAGTAGGTATTGCAGGTGCAATTGAGCCAATGCAGGTTGCTGCAGAAGTTTTCTCTCGTGATATTGTGATTATGTCTGCCTTAACATTCTTACTTTTTGTATTTGGTTTGAATGTGTATCACCGACCGGAAGGCGGAAGAATTAACCGTTTAGAAGGGCTTATCCTTTTCGCCGCCTATGTGAGTTATAATTTCTATCTGTTTAAAACTGCTATCTAAAATAAAAGCATAATAGCAAAAGTGTTGGTAAAAAGTGGCTTAAAGTCATATATTACAAGGCTTTAACCCACTTTTAAAAAAATTATGAATATAAAAAATGTATTTTTTGCCAACAAGACGCTCTCCAAACTATAAATTCGCAGATTACAATAAGACCTTTAGCATGGTATATTCGTATTAATGGATATACAGTAAAAAGGTCATCTATTACTATTTACTATTAGCCTTTCAATGTTTTATTCGGCTCTTTTGCAATTTCCCTTGCCAGTTTGGGAACAAGGTAGCCTGAGGTAATTTTTTGTAGCTCTCGATAAATTTCAATCGCTTTTTCATCTTCAATATAAAAATGGCTCGCCCCTGCTACTTTATCAAACAAATGTAGATAGTAAGGCAAAATCCCATACTTGAAGAGCTTATCGCTTAATGCTTTTAGGATTTGAGCATTATCATTCACATCTTTTAGCATAACCGATTGATTCAGCAATACCACTCCCGCTTTTTTCAATAATCCCATTTTCTCCGCAAAAACATCATCAATTTCATTGGCGTGATTAATATGAGTAACCAACACCACATTCAAACGAGATTGTGATAACCGTTCACATAATTCTGGCGTAATTCGATTAGGAATGACCACAGGAAGGCGTGAATGAATACGCAATGTTTTGATATGTGGAATTTGTTCTAATTTATCTAATAGCCAATCCAATTCCTGATCTTTTGCCATTAGCGGATCGCCGCCTGAAAAAATCACTTCTTCTAGCTCGGTATGTTCAGCAATATAATCTAAACTTTGCTGCCACACTGCTTTACCACTTTTCACTTCATCATAGGGAAAATGACGGCGGAAGCAGTAACGGCAGTTAATCGCACAGCTATTTTTTATCATAAATAACAAACGGTTATGATATTTATGCAAAATATTCGGTGCCGGACTTTGCTGTTCTTCTAACGGGTCGGCAACAAATCCTTCCTGTTTAATAAATTCCTGTTGTAATGACATTGCTTGCAGAAAAAGCGGATCTTTCGGATTGCCCTTTTCCATTTTTTCCGCAAAAACTCTCGGCACTCGGAGAGGAAATAATTTTCGAGCAGCGATATCTACCTCAAAATCTGCTGGATTGAGAGCTAAAAATTGCAGTAAATCAATAGGATTATTAAAGGCTTGAGCAAGTTCAGATAGCCAAAGCGGTTTGATTTGAATTGGTTGCATTGAAAAAACGTAGGGACAGGTCCTGTGCCTGTCCGCTGGAAACAATCATAGGCGGGCACAGGACACGCCTAAGGATTATTAAGGAATTAAATTACATTGTAATGGTGTGCCGTTTGGATTAACCATTACCGTTGGCGAAGTTTGTACGCCTTGTGCAGCCACTAAATATTGTACGCCTGAGATACAATAACGGCGGTAACCGTCTGTTTTCTCCACTAAGAATGGATCAACTTGACCACCAATGCTCTTAAATTCCGCAATCGCACCATTTGCAATATTTTGAGCAGAATCAACCGCTTGTTGTGCATTTGCTTCTGCTAGTTGGTTTGCGTGTGCGTTTGATGACATCATATCGCCTAAAATATAACCTGCTGCAGCCCCCATTGCCACATTCGCTATAGTGCTACCTTGACGAGCTTGTGGCTGAGCTGCCGCATTATTTGGTGTGTTCGCAAAAGTGGCATCTCTTTGCTGCTGTGTTTGTTGAGCTTGTTGCTTAGGTGCTGGTTTAGTTGCTACCGCTTTTGATGGACTAGCACGGAAACCGCCACCACGTTTTGCTTCCGCAACTGTCGCTACAGAAACTGCTAAAATGGCAGAAAGAGTAATTAATTTTTTCATTCGTATTCCTTTTATTAAATGTGATTATAAAAATTATAGCAAAAAAGTTTAGAGATCTTTCGCTAATTTTGTGAATTTAGGTTATTATATGGCTCTTTTTGACAAACCCAATAGGGCTAGTTTCAAAATGTGTTAATTTATTGTTATTTTTTAAATAATTGAGGAAATAATGGCTAGTTACAGCACTAATGACTTTAAAAAAGGTTTAAAATTTATCCAAGATGGCGAACCTTGTGTAATCGTTGAAAACGAATTCGTAAAACCAGGGAAAGGTCAAGCGTTTACCCGTACTAAAATCCGTAAATTAATCTCGGGTAAAGTATTAGAGATCAACTTCAAATCAGGTTCTTCTGTTGAAGCGGCTGACGTTGTTGATGCTAACTACAACTACTCTTACAGCGATGGCGATTTCTGGTACTTTATGCACCCAGAAACATTTGAGCAAATCTCTGTAGATGAAAAAGCATTAGGCGATAATGTAAAATGGTTAGTTGATAATGCTGAATGTATCGTAACCTTATGGAACGGTTCTGCAATCGCAGTAACACCACCAAACTTTGTTGAGTTAGAAATTGTTGAAACTGACCCAGGCTTAAAAGGTGATACGGCAGGTACAGGCGGTAAACCGGCAACATTAAGCACAGGTGCGGTAGTGAACGTACCATTATTCGTACAAATCGGTGAAGTAATCAAAGTCGATACTCGTTCCGGCGAATACGTTTCTCGCGTGAAATAATTTTTATCACTATCTAAAACTGAAGCCCTGTATTATACAGGGCTTCATTATTTCTATCGCTTCTATTTCACTAATTTTAATGTTGATGCTTTTTTCACTTTTGGCTTCTGCATTTTATCAGTGCCTGTGCGAGCTTGGTAAGCCTCAACGCTATAATACTCTTCTTCTTGGAACATAATGCCATCGCCCGTTTCTTGGGCATAAATGGCTTCCATTGCACCAAAAGGAATATGAATATCCCTTAGCATTCCCTGAAAGCGTGCACTAAAACCAATGTATTCATCAGTTGCCACATATTGTCCGACTGATCGAGAAGAAATATTTAAGATGATTTTTCCTTCTTTTACAAATTCAACTGGCACATCAACATCTGGATATTCTGCGTTTACCAATAAATAGGGCGTGTTGTCGTTATCAATAATCCAGTTGTAATAAGCATTATAAAGATAAGGTCTTAACGGTTTCATTAATCTTTATCGTCCATCAAATGTTTTGGAGCTTCACCGCCAACAGATTGAATAAAACTATCACGCTGGAACACTCTCGTCATATAAGTGTTAATTGGTTTTGCTGTAGCACCCGTAAATTTCACGCCTAATAGCTGCATACGCCATAATAATGGGGCAATATAGCAATCAACAAGGCTGAAATCATCACTCATAAAATAAGGCTTAGCCGCAAAAACAGGAGCTAATGCTAAAATATCTTCTTTGAGCTGAGCTAATGCTTTTTTCGCTTCTGCTGACTCAGGATCTTTGTTCACTAAATCAATTTGAGCGTACCAATCTTGCTCGATACGGTAGATGTTCAAACGACACTGACCACGAGAAACAGGATAAACAGGCATTAATGGTGGGTGTGGAAAACGCTCATCTAAATATTCCATAATAATACGAGGGTTAAATAACACCAACTCACGATCAATTAAGGTTGGAATATTGCCATAAGAATTCAATTCCAATAAATCTTCAGAAATACTACCTAGCATAACGTTCTCAATTTCATAAGGAACACCTTTTTCTGCTAAGACAATACGCACTTGGTGGCTGTAAATATCATTTTTATCTGAAAAAAGCGTCATTACCGAACGTTTATTTATACTACTCGTCATTTATATCTCCGATGATTAAATTTAACAAAAATAAAATTAGTTATTGATTATATCATATTTTAACCAATAGATAACAGCCCTAAAATTTAGCTTTATCATATCAAATATCCAAGCAAACGTTTGCCTTATATGGTATCATCACAGCGTTTTATATTAGCAGAATAAGGATTTAAAATGTCTGACAAAGTCGAAATTGCCATTATTATGGGGTCAAAAAGTGATTGGGCGACAATGTCTGAAGCCACGCAAATTTTAGACCAATTTGGTTTGAGCTACCACGTTGAAGTGGTTTCTGCTCATCGCACACCAGATAAACTTTTTTCTTTTGCAGAAAATGCCCAAGCGAATGGCTATAAAGTCATTATTGCAGGTGCAGGAGGAGCAGCTCATTTACCCGGTATGATTGCAGCAAAAACCATTGTACCTGTGCTAGGTGTACCGGTTAAAAGCTCAATGCTAAGCGGTGTCGATAGCCTTTATTCTATCGTACAAATGCCGAAAGGCATTCCTGTTGGCACACTTGCAATTGGCCCTGCTGGTGCAGCAAATGCAGGCTTATTAGCAGCACAAATTTTAGCAGCTTTCAACCCAGAAATTGCGGAAAAATTACATCACTTCCGCCAAACACAAACTCAAATGGTGTTAGATAACCCTGATCCTCGTATTGAATAATCACGTTTTACAAATGTCTAAAAAATTATTAATTATCCACACAGGTGGCACAATTTCAATGAAAGAAGGGGAAGACGGCAAAGTCTCCCCTTCTGCTGAAAATCCATTATTAAGTGCGTTAGAACGCTTAAACCACCCTGCAAAATTGGTGCAAGAATCCTTATTTAATATTCCCTCTCCACATATCAATATTGAGCATTGGGAACAGTTAAAAACTCGTATAGAGCAAGCCGTAAACGAAGAAAATGTTGATGGTATTGTGATTACGCACGGTACAGATACTTTAGAAGAAACCTCTTATTTCCTTGATTTAGCCTTAAATGTGAACGTTCCTATCGCTATCACAGGAGCTATGCGTTCAAGTAATGAACTTGGCTCAGACGGCTTAATTAACCTACAAAGTGCAATTTTAGTTGCCTTAAATGAAGAAAGCCGAGATAAAGGCGTTCTAGTGGTAATGAATGATGAAATCCATAATGCCAAATTTGTAACCAAAACCCACACAACCAATGTTGCTACATTTCAAACCCCAACATTCGGGCCTTGTGGTTTGGTTACAAAAGAATCGGTAATTTTCTTCCAAAAATTGACCGCTTACGAGCGTTTTCCTATAAATCAGCTCACTAAAACGAATGTTCAACTACTCAAAGCCTATGCTGGAATGGACAGTTTCTTACTTGAGAAACTTGCCGAAAGCCGTTGTGATGGTGTCGTGATTGAGGCATTAGGTGCAGGTAACTTACCGCCCAGCTGTCTTGATGGCGTAGCTGCTTTAGTGAAAGCGAATATCCCTGTTGTGATTGTTTCCCGTGCCTTCAACGGCATTACTCAATATGTGTATGATTATGTGGGCGGCGGCAAACAGCTCAAACAACAAGGCATTATTTTTACCAAAGGTTTAAGCGGACAAAAAGCTCGCATTAAATTGATGGTATTACTCAACCAACAATTAGATAAACCACTATCCGATTATTTCTAAATTCGAGAACATTATATGCAAAAAAGTGCTATCTACCCTCCCGTTTATGTATTAGGCAATGGTCAATTAGGCAGAATGCTGCGTTATGCAGGTGCACCACTTGATATTGAAGTAAAACCGCTTGCCTTTGATGCTCCTGTGTTTGATATTGAGCCAAACAGCATTATTACCGCTGAAATTGAACGCTGGGCAGATACGCCTTTAACGCAGCTACTCGGTAATCATAAAAATTTTGTGAATCTCAATGTGTTCGGGCGATTAGCCGACCGTTTTACGCAAAAATCCCTGCTTGATGAACTCAATCTTGCCACCTCAAGCTGGCAATTACTGGAAAATGCGGAGCAATGGCAACAGATTTTCCAAAATATCGGCGAAAAAGTAGTGGTGAAACGCCGTACAGGTGGCTATGACGGGCGTGGACAATGGATTGTTACCCAAGACTCTATTCAACAAATCACGCCGGATTTATACGGCAAAGTGATTGCGGAAAAATTTATTCCGTTTGATGGCGAAATCTCGATTGTGGGGGCAAGATTCCGTGATGGTTCAACACGCTTCTACCCGACTTCTCATAATCTCCAACAAAATGGCATTCTTCGTTATTCAGTATCTGATGTAAATTTATCAAACCAAGCGATTTATCAGCAACAAGCTGAACAAATGCTCGGGGCGGTTATGCAGAAATTAGATTACATCGGCGTGATGGCGATGGAATGTTTTGTAGTAGGCGATAAATTACTCATTAATGAACTCGCCCCTCGTGTTCACAACAGCGGACATTGGACACAACTCGGTTGCTCTATCAGCCAATTTGAGTTACATATACGAGCATTACTTGATTTACCAACACCCGAACTCAAACAAATCGCCCCAAGTGTGATGGTTAATTTAATCGGTATTGAACACTCAAACCAATGGTTAAATCTCCCATTTAGCCAACTCCATTGGTATGGAAAGGATGTTCGAGCAGGTAGAAAAGTTGGACATATTAACTTTACTCATCCAGACAAAAACACTCTGATTGATTTACTCGAACAGCTAAGACCAAACTTAACGGAAGATTTTAATTCAGGGCTAGATTGGGCGATTGAAAAGCTCAAGTAAGCGGTTGAATTTTGATAATTTCTTGCAAATCTATAAAGTACAAGTTATCTGACTTGTGCTTTTTTACTGCTTCCCCAATGGTGCGAGCGTCCTCGCTCGTACCAAACAAGCGGTTAATTTACCGCTAAAATTTGCAAAATATTCAGAATAATTGGCCGCTTGTAACTTATATTAAATAGCACTAGCGTGGACGATAGCACTATCAGGGTTAGCAAAGCGTAACCCAACAAGTATTTATTCATTACGTTGGGTTTTCGCAAGCTCAACCCAACCTACGAGCTAACTAAACCAATAACTACCATTTTTTTGCTTCCAACCAATATCGACTGGACAAGCAGTATACCACCATAAATTTTCAATATCTTTTTCTGGTATGTCTTCATCATATTCTGTTGGGAATGATTGGTAGATATAAGACAACTGTGTATCTAAATCGGAATTTATTAATTCCTCACGATTTTCTACCCAATCTCGAAATGCCAAAATTCCGATATCGTTTAAAATGATATATCTAAGGGTTTCTATAAATATTTCTTTAGATAATTCTATTGGTGTTCCACAATGTGTATCATAGCATCTTATCGTGTCATAAATAGCTCTAATAAATAAACCATTAGATCTCTCAATAATTTCATCAAAATTAAACATTTTTACCTCTCAAACTTAATCTCAATACTATTTTTAATTCCAGATATTTCTTGATTAGGCTTTACTATTTCAATAGTAAATTTTGCGTTTGTATGGTGCTGCGAAGAAGAAAAGTTCCTTAAATTTAATGTACTTCCTTTCAACGGTCCATCTGCTGGTTTCACTGCCCATACTTTTCCTACATTACCATCCAAATCTTTCATTCTTGGTATAATTTTAGGAATAGGCAATTTATCTGCACCAGCTAATTCTTTAAAATATGCTATTACATCCTGATCACTAACTCCTTTAAATACTGGCACTCTCGTACTGGTATCAGGATTAGTAGTGTAAATTTTTCCATTTATATTTAATTTCATATCTTTAGGCTCTATAGATTTTGTATTAAATTGATATGCTATTTCTTTAACTCTATCGTTTCTTTTTTGCCCCCCCGATGGCACTCGTCTCTGACGAGTGCCTGTATCTCATATTTTAGATAAATTGTTTAGCACCCGTCTGGAGGCGGGCGCTATCGGGGGATATATTAAATAATATCACTTGCTACTGCTATAATAGTAACAAACAATACTACAAGATATAATTAAAGGAATTATTAATATAATCTTCACTTCACTCCACTCAATCAGATAATCTAAATGATAAACTCCATGCACAGCTCTAATTAAATATTTACCACCTATTAAAACTACAAAAATAGAAATAAGAAAATAGATATAGAAATAAAAAAACATTTTTGCTTTATTACTTAGATGGAGCTTCATTGTTACCCCCATTTAAGTATCTATAATTATCCCAAATCATTTCCAATGATTTACTTGTAGAGCTGTCAAACATATTTCCGACCCCTACAGGGATTGAACTAGGTTCAACAAATCGAATGATTGGTTTTCCTTCTTTAATAAACTCCGTTCTTAGACCATTTCCATAAGTATTAATATTTCTATTTAGAGGGTTTTCTACTCCTTTACCAAAGCCATAACCTATACTACTTGTTACTGTTTTTACACCCGCTCTTTCCAGCGCATTTTCAACCGAGAAACCTTGTAATTTCCCATTTTGCCATTTAGCATTTTCTAAACCACCCTCTAAAAAACCTGTTCCAATATTCCAAGCCGTATATCCTTTAAAGCTAAAATCTTTCGTAATATAGGCTTCTCCCATATCTTTTAAGGTCTCTTTTACACTAACTTCTCCATTAGTCAGGTATTGAGAACTAGCACTTACCGCACCATTTGCCCCAACTATCACGCGAGTTGATGTTGATGAGAGGTCAAATAGTGTTTTCCCTAATTTGCCTGCCCCCAATGCTGTAGAAAGATAATATTCTGGAACAACGGGTTCAGCACCTAATTCTCGTCCAAATACTTTATAATTATTTGAAAGTCCTGATATATTTGGATATTCCAATTTTGCACTAAATTCATAGGCATTCGTTTTTTCAGTTCTTACTGCACTAGCTGCTTGATCAATGCCTTTTGTAAGCTCTTNCTGGATTAGATAAGGCATTCTCTATATGAGTAATAGCTTCACTACCTAATAGTCCCTCTGTTGGTTTTGTTTTAGCCTCTGCTTTATTGGCATTCATTATTTTTGCCATCCAGCCTGAGCCGTCAAAGTGAACATTCTCTCTAGCATAATCAAATCCTTCTTTAGCAAGAGATGTATGTTTAGCACACTCCTCTGTATTTCCTCCTAGCCTACAAGCAGCTTTTAATGTTTCACTATTTGCTTTATTAACATCAGTAAATTCTTCTTTTACCTGTTCAATACATTCTTGATTGTTACCACAAGCACTTATATCTCTTTTATAGTCAATCCAATCTTGCTTAGATAGGTAATTATTCTCCACCGCATTCTTCCCAACTCCTTGCCCTGTTTTCACTGCTTGGGCTGTAGATAATGAACTTCCTCCACTTGCCGATAATCCACCAGCCAACCCAGCCGCTACTTGGCTTAGCTCCGATACCGTCCGTTTTTCCGCTTCCGTCAGGTTTTCAGGCTCTTTGCCGAAGAGGTTTTGAGAGATGATGTTTGCTCCCACCTCGCTCGTTACCGCTGCAACCGCTCCTGTACCTGCCTTACCACCTTGTGCATAGGCTTCCACCGCTCCCCATATTGCGTGAGCTATCAGGTTCGCTTCTGTATTCCCCTCTGTTGCCTGTTTAATTTCTGTGTTGATGTAAGGAGAAGCTGCCCCTGCGATTGCCCCTGCCGTTGGGCTGCCGCCTAAGGCTAACCCTACTGCATTGGTAACTGCATCCACCCCTTGTCGGTAAGCTCCTCCCGTTTCCCATTTCTCCGCTTCTTGCTCCAGTTCTCGAGCTTTGATTGTGTTGCCTGCTGCTTTGGCTTGTTCTGCCTCTGCCCGTTTACTTTCTGCGTGAGTGGTAACTTTTTCATTAATAGTTGCCATAGTGATGGTTTGAAACTCTTGTGTCGCTTTAACCTGATAATTCAGCTCTTTTTGCAACTTATCTTTGTCAAAACGGTTTTCAAGTTTACCTGAATGGCTTTCAGCACTATCCGTTGTAATATCGGTTTTTACCTCCTCTTTTATTTGTGCTGCTGTTTTCCCTGTTTTCTCAAGCTGGGCTTGCTCGTCTCGAATTATCAGGTTTTGTGTGTTAATGCCGGATGTTGTTTGGCTGGATTGACTGCCTTTATCCGAACCGTAACCTACATTCACCCCGCTTTGTAATGACGCTACACCTGTGGCTAAAACTTGGTTTCCGCTTTCATCTTTGACTGTTTTTGAACTCTGTGCTTGACCTTTATCTCCCAATGGCGTATCAAAATTCGCTGCCGCACTCGCACTGACTCCCACACTACTGCCTTTGTAGTTAGCATGATTATCCAAGTTTGTGGCATTCAGCGTGCCTGTGCTGAAACGGTTTTTGCCTTCCGCTTCGGCTTTTTCGGTTGAAGTCACTAAACCTGCCGTCAGTTCAGTATGGTTTTGGATATCGACATCATACCCCTCATCCCCCGCAAATATCCCTGCCTGTTGATTGACACTCGCATAGTCGGCATTCATTTTCGATTTGCTGTAACTGGCACTGCCTGAAACGCCATAGCCCACCGTCACTTGTCCGCTGGCACTTTCCTGCTTGCCTTCATACTTCATTGTATCTTGCAGGCTTTGGATATTCAGCTTTTCCGCAGACACTTTGACCGATTTGCCTTTGACTTGTGAGCCGATGATATTCGTATCTCCCCCACTTTCAATCTTGGTTTGGCTGGATAGACTGCCCACTTGGCTTCCCACCCACGCTTGGCTTTCTCCATTACCATAACCTTTTGCCACGTTACCGCCTGCCGTCACACCAAACGCAAAACCACTTGAGCCGTAGCTAATCGCCACGCCGGCATTAAAACCACTTGATTTGTTTTGACTCCGTTCAAGGTGGTTTTCATCCACTGCTAACATATTTACACCACCTTCAGCTTTTAAGTGAGTGCCGCCTTTGCCTGATACATCGCTACCTGCAATAGTCAAGGTCGAGTCTTTACCTGCTCCTTCGGTGTTGATATTGACCTTACCGCCAGCGTTAATTTGGCTTTTTTCTACCTTGTTGCCTTCGGTGTGTTCTTTTTGTGTACTTTGTTGCTTACCATAAGTAATCGACATGCTCACATCTTGGCTTAAGGCTTGCGTTGGGTTTTGGCTTAATGCTTCGGCTAATTTACCCACTTGCTCCGCCGTCCGCATTGCCTCAAAACCGGCATTCACCGCCCCTAACGCATTAATGCGGTCATTTTTACTGCTGCCCACCGCTTTTGCAGAATTTACCGTGTTTTCGACCGCTTGTATCGCATTCGTTATCGGTGTGCTAATTGCCACCGTTACCCCTTTTTGCTCGGTAGTGCGTTTGTAGTTGCTTTCATAATCTGAACGGGCGGCGGTAATGTTGGCGGATTTGGCGGTAATATCTACATCACCGTCTCTTGAGGTCACAATACTGCCCGTTTGTTGGTAATGATTGCCTGCTTGAATGGTGGTATTCCCCGATAAGCTCCCCACTTGGCTACGTGCCGCACTTTGTTGGGTGCGGTCTTGTTCGATTTGTTCTTTCTTCGACCCTATCGTAAAACCAAAACCACTGCCCATTAAGCCCGATTTTTTCGTGCTGCTCATTTCATCTTGGTAATGGGTATTCACATCAGACACAATAGCAACATTGTTGCCATAAATACCCAATGCTTCATCGCCCACCACCGAGGAGCCTTTCACTAACACATCGCCAGATTGTGCAATTACATTCACTTTGCGTCCGTCTATATTGCTACCGATGGCTTCACTGATGTCGTGTGTGTAACGATATGCAGATGTAGTTTTACTTAAAATACCTCGGCTGGTCGATTTTCTGGCGGTTTCCAATCGCTCTTCCGCTCTGCCTGCCTCAATCCGCACATCCCCTTGGCGTGAGCCGAGCAACACTTCGCCCGATTCACTGCTGATGTCAGACTGGCGAACTACCATATCGCCACCGCTTATCGCACGAATATTGCCTTTCGCAGAAATGACATTCCCCACTTCAGCACTTTGGTCTAAACGGTAGTAATTATCCGCATTGCCGTTGTAATGCTCTCGGTTTTTGGTCTTTAACGTGGTAATGTTGAGCAAGTTTTCCGCATCAATATCGATTGAGCCTTTACTCTCTAGCGAAGCCGCTTTTAAGGTAATATCGCCTCCGCTTTGAATGCTTAATCTGCCGTTATCGCCTGTTAATTTCACACTGGCAAGCTGGTCTAACTGGGTGCGGATAAAGGTATTCTCTTGATTTTCCGAATGGCTTAACGTGCTGGCAATCTCAATGCCTTTTCCGCCATACAGAGAAAGGGAATCCAGCGCTTCTATCTTACCGCCTAAGTTAATTAAGGTTTGTTGTGCTGATAAATCCACATTGTTACCCAGCACTACCCCTCGGTTTTCCAGCTGGTTACTGTGTAAACGGGTTAAATCTAAGCCGGCAATCACACCGCTGTTCTCGATAGTATTCGCACTGCCAATAATTTGATTAGCCGAAATCACCGCCCCTCGAGAAGTAATATCACTATTACGAGCCACTAAATAAACTTGTGGCACAAGAGCGGTGACTTTTCGTCCGTCAGCCAGTGTGATTTCTTTATTCACCAACCAAACTCTCCTTTTATCAATATATCTTTATCGTATGAATAAATGTTTAAATGAATAAATTCTCTTGATCTTAATCTAAGCTTAATCTTTTCCAAATTATATTCATTTATCATAGATACAATCTTTATAATAAACTCATACATATCATCATCTAGTAAAGAAAAATTAATAAAAAATATTTTTTTCCTCTAACAAACCAATATAATCCCAAAAAGCATTTAGATTATTTCCAAAGAATGCTCCAAAATCAACTTGCTTGGTTAATTGATCATAAAAATCATGAGGTGATTTTATTTGATGTAAATCTATTACTACTTCCATTTTCCAACCTCCTTGAATGACCCCTATGGTGCGAGCGTCCTCGCTCGTACCAAAACAAGCTGTTGGTTTACTTCTAAAATTTGCAAAACATTCAACATATTGATCCTTGTAACTTAAAATAGCACTGGCGTGGATGCTAGCACTATCAGGGGCTTTTACCGTCACATAGCCTCCGCTTTGAATGCTGCATCTGCCGTTATCGTCGATGGCATTCGTCTTTGACGAATAACCTTATCTCATATATTAGATAAATATTTACCACCTGTTTGGAGACGAACATCATAGGGGATCTTATTGCATATAAAGGATCTTCATTATTCCAGATAAACCTTGATTCCATCTATTAGACCTGTATTAAGCCCCATATCTAAAATTAGCTCCATGATCAAGTTTTTAGTATAAACGTCTATAGTTTTATCATATTCATATAACTGTACACAAATCAACTCTAGTGCAATCCCATACTCTTGATAGATAATTAACTCCTCTGCATTATTAATATCTTCTATTGGAAGAACTCCGTAGATAGATCTTAATAACTGATTCATTCTATTTTGTATTCTCATACTTATATCCTATTTAATTGGAAATGCAGTAATAATTCCTTCTCCTGCTGGTTCAACAATAACTCTAATTTTAACCCCATCAACAGCCCCTTCTACCTTAAATCTACTCGGAACTCCTTTTTTGGTATACAAATTTCCTTGAGTTCCTGTTTGTTGAACCCATTTTAAATTTGGATCTGTAGCTAAATTAGATACAGCATCAAGAATTTTCTTTTCTCCCCAAGTGGCAGGAAATTTAGATTTTTCATTAAAAATTCTAATTAAACCAAATTTATGCCCACCTCCCGTTTCATCTCCATATAATATATGTTTTGCCCTTTGAATATTAACAAGCGAAACCATATTTCTTCTAGCTTCAGTAAGATTAGATACTTTTGTACCAAGTATTTCCCCTATAGGGTAGCTTGTTATTCCTACAACTATATGAAAACGATCCAACGATTTTACTAAATCCCTAGCCTCTTCAATAGAAATGCCTTTTCCTTTTGCTACTAACTGAGATCTTTGTTCAAAATCTAAAGCAAGCCCTGTCTTGTCATATAATAATTCATTAAATTGACGATAATCTCTCGCCAAAACATCACTATAATTTCTCCAAGTATCATTTGGATAGCTCTTGTGATAGCCTTGTTGAACAATAATTGCCTCAGCCACAGCATTTTGGCAACCATTACTTGTAATATTTCCCTTACAAGCTATTATGACTTTTTGATTGTTTACAACATCTTCTACATCTAACTCTTGCTTGCGAGCAAAGTCTTCTTCTGTAGCAATGCCTAATTTAATACGGTTTTCAATTTCAAAACGCTCTTTAGCTTTATCTGCACTTAGATAGTTATTCTCCACCGCATTCTTTCCAACTCCTTGTCCAGTTTTCACCGCTTGGGCTGTTGATAGGGAATTTCCTCCGCTTGACGATAATCCACCAGCCAATCCAGCCGCTACTTGACTTAGCTCCGATACCGTCCGTTTTTCCGCTTCCTTCAGGTTTTTAGGCTCTTTGCCGAAGAGGTTTTGAGAGATGATATTTGCACTCACTTCACCTGTCACCGCTGCAACCGCTCCTGCACCAGCCTTACCTCCTTGTGCATATTCCACCGCTCCCCAAAGGGCGTGAGCTATCAGGTTCGCTTCTGTATTACCCTCTGTTGCCTGTTTGATTTCTGTGTTGATATAAGGCGAAATCGCTCCAGTTACTACCCCTGCCGTTGGGCTACCGCCTACGGCTAACCCTACTGCATTGGTAACTGCATCTACTCCTTGTCGGTAAGCTCCACCGGTTTTCGCAGGCTCAACCCAGCCTACGAGCTACAAACTATCTCCTTTGTCCAAAATACATTATCATAATAGCTAGTGTAGTAATAATAGGCATAAATAATAAAAATCTAATATCTTCGTATATAAAGTTCCAAAAAGGTATTCTCATTTTGTACTTAAAAAAATAAAAGTATAACTTTATAAATGAAAATATACCTAATATGGCAATATTAGAAAAAATATATGATATCAAAAATGCAAAAACATAAACTCTTAGAGGGTGTTTCATTTTTCCACTCCATTCAAAAGTTTAAATTTTCAATATTTATTTACTGAAAATTTAGATGAAAATCTATCTAATACATTACCTATACCAACTGGCATTTGGCTAGGCTGCACAAGCCGAGCAATCGAACTTCCCACTCTAATCGGCTCTTTTCTCAGGCTATTTCCATAAGTGTTAATATTTTTACCTGAGGTATTTTCAACTCCTTTACCAAACCCATAGCCTAATGTGCTTGTTACTTTTTTTACTTCTGCTTTTTCTAAGCCGTTTTTAATCTTACTTTTCATAAAAGTCCAAATTATTCTTCATATAGAAACAAACGACAATAAAAGAAATAATGATAGGAATAAATAAAATAATTTTAATATCATTAAGTTCAATCAAGTGTTACAGATGATAAATTCCATAAAAAATTCTTATTAAATACTTACCTCCGATCAATACAATAAAAAGACCAGTAGCAAAATATAAATAACAAAAAAGTAAAACTTTTATTTTTTTACTTGGAAGAGTTCTCATTTTTTCTCCACTAAGAAGCTTAGTATTATTCCAATACATTTCAAGTGACTTACTTGTAGAACCATCAAATATATTACCTATTCCAACTGGCACTAAACTAGGCTCTACAAACCGAGTAATTGGACTTCCCACTCTAATCGGCTCTATTCTCAGATTATTTCCATAAGTGTTGATATTCAAATCTACCTCCTAGAAAAATATAATCCAGTCAAGCCTAAAGAAGAAATTATGGGCATAAATATTAAAAAATAAAAAAAATCTCATTAAACAAAGACCAAAAACTAACATTTGCACTAGCATAACGAAAATAACCGTACACATTAATAAAAAAAAGCATGAATAATGTACTTAAAAGCATACCCAAATAGTATATAAAAAACACAAAGACATACGTTTTTAATGGAGTACTCATTTGTTTACCTCATTTGATAACTTTAAATTATTAAATTGATATTCTGAGAATTTAGATACCCCTATCTAATAAATTACCTGTTCCCACAGAAAGCAAACTAGATTTTACGATTCCTCCATATTAATATGATATATGTAGATACTAATCCTGAAATAATAGCAGATCTCTTTATATGCAGTATAAAATCAATATCCTCTATATTTATAAATGAAAATAAAACTCCTTCTCTTATATAAATCAAAGTCGGTGCTATAACCCATTCCATAAATATATCTATAGAAAAGAATGTAATAAAAAAGAATATAAAAATAATAAATAACTTAAGTAAACAACCTCTCATTATTTACCTCTATCTAAAATTCGCTTTTCTATTTCATTTTCAGAAAACTTATGGGGCTGTAGTAGATTAGCATCACTGCTATACTACAAAAATGAAGATAACCCATTGTAAATTAAAGAAATCTTTGCAGAAAAAGCTTCTTGAATTTTTTGTTGCTGAAGTGACCGCTAGAAC
>NZ_JBGTYX010000026.1:0-26227 GCF_041807785.1 Mannheimia sp. E30BD | reverse complement strand
TAACTCTTCGTCATCTACCATGTCGCATTTGTTTAAGAATACGATGATGTATGGAACACCTACTTGGCGACCTAATAAGATGTGCTCACGAGTTTGTGGCATTGGACCATCTGTTGCTGCTACTACTAAGATAGCACCGTCCATTTGTGCCGCACCGGTAATCATATTTTTAACATAGTCCGCGTGTCCTGGGCAGTCAACGTGTGCGTAGTGACGAGTTTCTGTATCGTACTCAACGTGTGAAGTGTTGATGGTGATACCACGCGCTTTCTCTTCCGGCGCATTGTCGATTTGGTCGAATGCACGAGCTGCACCACCAAAGTGTTTTGATAATACAGTTGTGATTGCTGCTGTTAAAGTTGTTTTACCATGGTCAACGTGGCCGATTGTACCCACGTTAACGTGCGGTTTTGTACGTTCAAATTTTTCTTTAGACATTTTCTAAAAGCCTCTTAAACAAAAACGGTTACAATGGAACAAAAGAACCCATTAACCATAATGTAGAAATTAATACTAATTGAAACTTATAGGAAAGAGTGAAGTTAGAAGAAGTGGTGCTGATAGGCGGATTTGAACCGCCGACCTCACCCTTACCAAGGGTGCGCTCTACCAACTGAGCTATATCAGCGTTTGGAGCGGGCAGCGGGAATCGAACCCGCATCATTAGCTTGGAAGGCTAAGGTAATAGCCATTATACGATGCCCGCTGTTCTAAATTCGTCTGTCCTGCACGATTCAAAAATCAGAAATGGTGGAGGGAGAAGGATTCGAACCTTCGAAGGCTGAGCCAACAGATTTACAGTCTGCCCCCTTTGGCCGCTCGGGAACCCCTCCACGATATTTGAATACTCATTTACATTTAAGCAATAATGGTGCCGACTACCGGAATCGAACTGGTGACCTACTGATTACAAGTCAGTTGCTCTACCTACTGAGCTAAGTCGGCGTTGCTGTGTCGTAAGCAAGTGATGTGCATTATAGGGAAATTTTGACGCTGTGCAAGTGTTTTTTAAAAAAATATTAAAAAAATCACTCTTTCGACTTTTAAATATACAAAATGACTATTTTTTGTAAAAGATATATGGTTCTACGCCAATAAATAGGGCAAAAATAGTTCATCTATTGTATAGTTACCACCTTATTTCAGGTATAAAATACATTTATCCTCACCAAAAAAATTGAGATTTTGGCTATGAGCCTTGAAAAAAACACAAAAATTACTCCTTTTCTCACTTTTGATCGTCAACAATGGGCAGATTTACGCAAATCTGTGCCATTAAAGCTAACCGAGCAAGATTTAAAACCCCTATTAGGCTTTAATGAAGATCTTTCTTTAGAAGAAGTTCGTACAATTTACCTCCCACTTGCTCGTTTAATTCAATACTATATAGAAGAGAATTTAAAACGTCAGACCGTTTTACACCGTTTTCTTGGCATTGAAACACCGAAAGTGCCTTATATTATTAGCATTGCTGGCAGTGTTTCGGTGGGTAAAAGCACTTCTGCTCGTATTTTGCAAGCTCTACTCTCACATTACCCGAAAGAGAGAAAAGTTGATTTAATTACCACCGATGGTTTTTTATATCCACTTGCAATATTAACTGAAAAGAACTTGCTGAAGAAAAAAGGCTTTCCTGAATCTTATGATATTCATAGCCTTATTCGGTTTGTGTCTGATATTAAATCAGGTGAGCGGAATGTGAAAGCTCCTATCTATTCCCATTTAACTTATGACATTATTCCCGATCAATTTAATGTGGTGGATCAACCTGATATTGTCATTTTAGAAGGCTTGAACGTGTTACAAAGTGGAATGAACTACCCTTCTAGCCCACATAATGTGTTCGTATCAGATTTTGTCGATTTTTCAATTTATGTTGACGCTGAAGAAGAACTTTTAAAGAAATGGTACATCAACCGTTTCTTAAAATTCCGCCGTAGTGCTTTTGCTGATCCAAACTCTTATTTCCATCACTATTCAAGATTATCGGAGCAAGAAGCGATTGAAACAGCCTCAACCATCTGGGAAGAGATTAATGGGTTAAATTTACGCCAAAATATTTTACCAAGCCGTGAGCGAGCCAATCTCATTTTGATAAAAGGGCAAGAACACGCCATTGAAACCGTAAAATTACGCAAATAATTTCACTTTTTTGACCGCTTGTAACGCCCAAAATCCGTTGAACACAACCCAACGGATTTTTTATTTAAATCAATGCTTATTCGGCTATTTTTTGGTAAGCTAGCAACTTTAAGAGTGATTGATATTAGGCATACACCATGAACAAAAAATTTCTACTTCCTTTAATTCTGTTTTTAGCGTTATCTGTGGCATTTTTGGTTCAACTTGCACGCAACTCGCAAGGCGATGATCCGAAAAAATTGGAATCTGCTCTCATCGGCAAAACTATCCCTAATTTCAGCTTAGAATCTCTGCTTGATGAGAAAGAACAAGTTAATCAAGATGTGGTAAAAACGGGCAAACCTCGTTTATTAAATGTGTGGGCAACTTGGTGTCCAACTTGTTATGCTGAACACGAATATCTGACCATTTTAGCGAAGCAAGGCGTGGAGATTGTGGGCATTGATTATAAGGACGAACGCCCGAAAGCCTTAAAATTCTTGGCTAACTATAGCAATCCATATAAAGCCATTATCTTTGACCCTAAAGGCTCGCTTGGTCTAGATTTAGGTGTTTATGGAGCTCCTGAAACCTTTATTATTGATGGTAATGGAGTCATCAAATACCGCCACGCAGGTGATGTAAACGACCAAGTATGGAATAACGTTCTGAAACCGATTTATGACAAATTAAAAGAGTGATGAAAACAATGAAAAAGTTTAGCTTATTCTTTATTTTTGCAAGTTCTGTGGCAATGTCTGCCCCTGTTGAGCTTCACGAATTTGATAGCCCAAAACAAGAGGCTGATTATCGAGCCTTAATCCAAGAACTACGTTGCCCGCAATGTCAAAATAACAATATTGCAGACTCCAACGCCACCATTGCAACTGATATGCGGGCAAAAACTTTTGAATTACTGAAAGAAGGAAAAAGCAAAGATGAAGTGGTTGATTATATGATTGAACGCTATGGTAATTTCGTTACCTACGATCCGCCACTTACGCCTGCGACTATTATGCTTTGGGTTCTGCCGTTAATTTTAATTGCATTGGGGCTTGGCATTGTGTTACGCCGCAAAAAAGCGAAACCGCAAGCGGTCAATTCTTCACAAAATTTTGCAAAACCAGCTCAACAATTAAATCAAGATGAGCAAGAGCGTCTTAACCAAATTTTAAATAAGGACAGCAAATGAGTTTCTGGATAGCCATTATTTTTATTACGTTAATTGTTTGTGCCATTGCGTTTTATCCTTTATTGAAACGAAATAAACAAATTGATGCCAGTAAACGAGATAGCTTAAATAAAGCTTTCTATTTTGATCGTTTAAAAGAAGTTGAAAGCGAAGCCAATAAAGGGATCATTGACGATCCTGAACAAACAAAGTTAGAGCTGCAACAAAATTTATTAGACGACATTCCTGAAAATGCCGAGAACGTGCAAGGCGAAAAATTAAAGCTCGGCAAGGCGTGGTTTGTTTCACTGATTTTATTTGTAGGCGGTATTAGTTTTGCGGTTTACAGCAATGTAGGCTCTTGGTTCTCTACTTCAATGTTAGACACTACTCATCAGAAGTTAGACGGTTTTTATGAGCGTTTAAAGACGCAAACAACAAATCCGCTTTCAACCGAAGAGATGAACCAATTTGCAATGGCATTACGCGTGGATTTACAAAAAAATCCAAACGATGACCAAAAATGGTATATGCTCGGACAAATCGGTATGGCGTTAGATGACGGTCAATTAGCTCACGATGCCTTTAGCAAAGCTGCGGAATTAAAACCTGATAACATCGAATATAAACTCAGCCACGCTCAACTCCTGCTTTTCTCTAATGCGGAAGAAGATAAAAATCAGGGAGAGGCTCTATTAAAAGAGATTATCCGCAAAGACCATACAAACTTTAATGCCCTGAGTTTGCTTGCCTTCCACTCGTTTGAAAAAGAAGATTTCAAAATGGCAGCGATGACGTGGGGAATGATGTTAAAACTGTTGCCAGATGACGACCCTCGTAAAGTAACGGTTGAACGTAGCTTCAATATGGCATTATCAAATTTAAGTGAAAAAGATAAACAAGAACTACAATTGCAAAAAAGTGAGAAAAAATGACCGCTTGTAAATCGCCCAGTAAAGAAAAATTGAAAATCGGCTTGATATCTGTATCCGACCGAGCCTCGCAAGGAGTTTATCAAGATCAAGGTATCCCTGAATTGGAAGCGTGGCTAAAATCTGCCTTATGCGATGATTTTGAGCTAGAAAGCCGCCTAATTGCAGATGAGCAACCGCTCATTGAGCAAACCTTGATTGATTTGGTGGATAATCACGCTTGCCATTTGGTTTTAACCACAGGCGGCACAGGCCCGGCAAAACGTGATGTTACCCCTGATGCTACGCTTGCGGTTGCTCACCGAGAAATGCCGGGCTTTGGCGAACAGATGCGACAAGTGAGCCTTCACTTCGTGCCAACTGCCATTCTCTCTCGCCAAGCTGGGGTTATCCGCAATGAGAGCTTAATTCTCAACTTACCCGGACAACCAAAAGCGATTAAAGAAACCCTTGAAGGGGTAAAAGATGAAAATGGCAAAGTGTTAGTAAAAGGCATTTTTAGTGCCGTGCCTTATTGCTTACAACTTTTAAGTGAAATTTATGTCGAAACCAATCCACAAGTGTGCGAGAGTTTTCGTCCCAAATCAGCTCGCAGAGAAAAATAGGAATAGCAATGAAAAAAATTGAAGCGATCATCAAACCATTCAAACTAGATGACGTGCGTGAAGCCTTAACAGACGTGGGCATTAGCGGTATGAGCATTACTGAAATCAAAGGGTTTGGCAGACAAAAAGGGCATACTGAGCTTTATCGAGGTGCGGAATATGCCATTGATTTTCTGCCAAAAGTGAAAGTGGAAATTGTGATCCCTGACGAGCTCGAAGAACAGTGCATTGAGGCGATTATGGAAACCGCCCAAACTGGCAAAATTGGCGATGGCAAAATTTTTGTCTATGATGTCGGCAGAGTTATCCGTATTCGTACAGGCGAAGAAAACGAAGAAGCGATCTAATTTGCAAAAAATCTTGTAAAATGAACCGCTTGTCTGGGCGTATAATATACATCTGAATAATCAAATGGGCGTACAATGTACGCCCCTAAATTTGGAAAATGAAATGAAAACAGGATTAACATTCCTTTGGATTAGTGTCGTTACCATTATTATTGACCTCTGGTCAAAATATATCGTGGTACAAAATTTTGACTTTGGCGAAAGTATTAATATTCTGCCGATTTTTAACTTAACTTACGCACGCAATTACGGTGCAGCGTTTAGTTTTCTTGCCGATCATTCTGGTTGGCAAAAATATTTCTTCTTAGGGCTAGCAGTAGTAATTTCCCTCGCCTTAATTGTGGCATTATGGAAAAATCAAGCGGTCAAAAAATTAGAAAATTCTGCATACGCTCTCATTATTGGCGGAGCGATTGGTAATGCGATTGACCGTGCATATCACGGCTATGTTGTCGATTTTCTCCATTTTTATTGGGATATTTACCATTATCCTGTCTTTAACGTGGCGGATATTGCCATCTGTGTGGGTGCAGGCTTACTGATTTTAGAAGCCTTTATAACGAAAAAAGAAAAACCAAGTAAGAGTGATTAAATGAAAGTTTTATTAGCAAACCCTCGTGGGTTCTGTGCTGGCGTAGATAGAGCCATTTCGATTGTGGAACTCGCATTAGAAATTCACGGTGCACCGATTTATGTTCGCCACGAAGTCGTTCACAACAAATTTGTAGTTGATGGTTTAAAAGCGAAAGGAGCAATCTTCGTGGAAGAATTAGACGAAGTGCCTGATGATGCGATTGTGATTTTCTCCGCTCACGGCGTGTCGCAAGCAGTTCGCCAAGAAGCGAAAAGTCGTGGTTTAAAAGTGTTTGATGCTACTTGTCCGCTCGTAACCAAAGTGCATATGCAGGTTGCTCGTGCCAGCAAAAAAGGCACAAAAGCCATTTTAATCGGACACGAAGGACACCCTGAAGTCATCGGCACAATGGGGCAATATAGCAACGAAGAAGGCGGTATTTATTTGGTGGAATCGGTAGAAGATATTACCAATCTGCCTGTATCTAACAGTGATGAACTCACTTTTATGACGCAAACCACGCTATCCATTGATGATACTATCGGCGTGATTGATGCGTTGAAAGAGAAATACCCTGCAATTCAAGGGCCTCGTAAAAACGATATTTGCTACGCTACTACCAACCGCCAACACGCTGTGCGTGAATTAGCGGAACAATCGCAGTTAGTGCTTGTGGTCGGCTCTAAAAACTCCTCTAACTCAAACCGTTTAGCTGAACTGGCTTCTCGAATGGGGGTGATGTCAAAACTGATTGATGGCCCGCAAGATATTGATCCAGCTTGGCTAGAAGGCGTTCAAACTATCGGTATTACCGCAGGTGCGTCTGCCCCTGAAGTATTAGTACAATCGGTTATTTCACACTTAAAAACATTGGGTGTTACGGAAGTGGAAACCCTTGAAGGCAATGAAGAAGATGTGGTGTTTGAAGTACCAAAAGAACTCCGCATTAAAGAGGTAAAATAATGGCAGAAATTAACCGCTTTAAACTTGAATGGGAATGCCGTCGAGGTATGCGTGAGTTAGACAAAATGATTATGCCATTTTACAAAAATCATTTTGATGAACTTACCGAAAACCAACAACAAGCCTTTGTAGAAATGCTAGGCTACACCGACCCTGAACTCTTCCGCTGGGTAATGTTACAAGTGCCAGCCCCAACGCCCGAGATCGCAGCGTTAATTGAGTTAATGCGAGATAAGATTGAGCGTTAATTCCCTACCGCTTGTAAAATACAAGTGGTTCTTTTTTATAAACATTATGTAAACCCAATTTGCAAAAAATTCGCTAAATTTCACCGCTTGTTGGCATTAAACCTTGATTTATTCGCTATTTTTGTTTAATGTATGCCGATTTTCTTTTCCCTAATTTCACACAATGAGGCATATTATGGCAGATAGTTTTAGCGTTACACGCCGTTTTTTCGATGATAAAAATTACCCTCGTGGCTTTTCTCGCCACGGTGATTACACCATTCGTGAATCACAAACTTTAGAGCAGTTCGGTCAAGCGTGCTTGGCTTTAGAAACGGGCGAACGTAAACCTAAAACCGCAGAAGAAAAACGCTTGGTTGCTGTAATGAAAGGCGAAGAAACCGCACAAAGCGATATCGAAAAAGCGTGGTTAAAATACCGTACGCTTACCAGCAAAACTAAACGCATTTATACCCTTTCAGGTAATGCGGGCAGCGATTCCGGCGATGATTTCAGTGCGGCTGAATAAGTTTAAATTTATGCGATAAAACCACGAAGCGATTCGTGGTTTGTTTTTTCATTTTCTGTTTGTGGTAAAAAATGACACTCCCGATTGAACAATATTCCGATCTTCTTGCAAAAAAAACCGAAAATTTGACCGCTTTACTCAAGCCTTTTAATACTCCTGAGCTAGAAGTGTTTGCCTCTAAGCCAAGCCATTTCCGTATGCGTGCGGAATTTCGGGTTTGGCACGAAGACGGCTCGCTTTACCACATTATGTTCAACCCAGAAACCAAAGAACGTTATCGTGTCGATAGTTTCCCGATTGCAAGTGAACTGATTAACCGAATGATGCAAGCGTTGCTGGTAGACATTCAAGGCAATGGAATCCTAACTCGTAAGCTGTTCCAAGTGGATTATTTAAGTACGTTAAGCGGTGAAATTGCGGTATCAATGCTTTATCACAAAACACTTGATGATAAATGGATTGAACAAGCTCAAGCTCTAAAAAATCGTTTAACACAACAAGGCTTTAATGTGCAGATTATCGGGCGAGCGAATAAGCAAAAAATCGCCTTAGACTGTGATTATGTGGAAGAAGTATTGCCGATTGATGGTAAAAAATATGTTTATCGCCAAGTGGAAAACAGCTTTACTCAGCCAAATGCGGAAATGAACATTAAAATGTTGGAATGGGCGAGAAACTGCACTAAAAATAGCAAAGGCGATTTACTTGAGCTTTACTGCGGCAACGGTAATTTCTCTATTGCCTTAGCAGAGAATTTCCGCAAGGTGCTGGCAACAGAAATTTCAAAATCTTCCGTACAATCAGCACAATATAATATTGAGAAAAACGGAGTGGATAATTTACAGATTATCCGAATGTCCGCCGAAGAATTTACCCAAGCGATGAATGGCGTGCGTGAATTTTATCGCTTAAAAGGGATTGACTTAAAAGCCTATGATTGCAACACTATTTTTGTCGATCCACCACGAGCAGGGTTAGATCAAGCCACGCTAGATATGGTGCAGGCTTATGAGCGAATTCTCTATATTTCTTGTAATCCGGAAACACTTGCCGAGAACTTACAGCAATTAAGCCAAACCCATCGAATTGAAAGAGCGGCTCTTTTTGACCAATTTCCTTACACCCACCATATTGAAAGCGGCGTTTGGTTAATTAGAAAATAAATTGTGCTGAAAAAAAGAACGAATAGGCGGATTTTAAGATTTATTACTTGACGATAATTGGATAAATCTCTATTATTGCAACGTTTTCAACGGAGGAATGGCAGAGCGGTTGAATGCACCGGTCTTGAAAACCGGCGAGGGTTAACGCCCTCCGTGAGTTCGAATCTCACTTCCTCCGCCATCAAATTTAAGTCTGTTGATGTTTATCAGCAGATTTTCTCATTTAAGAAAACATAATCTAAATCAAATTCAACCTGGAGGAATGGCAGAGCGGTTGAATGCACCGGTCTTGAAAACCGGCGAGGGTTAACGCCCTCCGTGAGTTCGAATCTCACTTCCTCCGCCATATTTAACCTGCTGAGCAATCAGTAGGTTTTTTTATTTCTATTTGCCGCTTGCTATCGCAGAAATAGTTTGAAATCCCCTCCTGCTTCCTTTAGTATAATTGCGATTTATTCTCAAAAACTAAATTTTACGATGAAATTACTTTATATTATCTGCGGCTTTATTTGCATTGGTTTAGGCATTATCGGAGCGGTGTTGCCCGGCTTGCCGACTACGCCATTTTTACTGCTAGCCTTATTCTGTTTTACCAAAGGCTCAGAAAAAATGCGTTTGTGGTTTATTCAAACCAAGCTGTATAAAAAATATTTGCAGGAATATGATGAGAAACGGGCAATGACGATGAAGCAAAAAATCACGATTTTAGCTATTGCCTTTCCGTTTACGCTGCTTGCCCTTTTAACTCTACCACATATTGGCGGGAAAATTGCTGTAGCCGTTTTAGTCGTTATTCAATATTGGTATTTCTTCTTTAAAATCAAAACCCTTGAGCCAAAACAGGCTTAATCTTCATTTTTCCGCCTTGCTCTTGGGTGGGTGGAATCATAAATTTTTGCAAGATGTTGGAAATCTAAGTGCGTATAAATTTGAGTGGTGGACAGGCTACTATGCCCTAACAATTCCTGAACCGCCCGTAAATCGCCACTTGCTTCCAGCATATGAGTTGCAAAAGAGTGGCGTAATTTATGTGGGTGCAGATGGTTTTCCAGCCCTTGTCGCTCACCCCATTTCTTCATTGCCAACTGAATGGAACGATGAGATAACCGCCCGCCCCGCTTATTCAGAAACACCGCATTATCCTGCGGATTAAATTGCAAACGCATTTCCAACCAGCGATTTAATGCTTTCAACGCTTGCGAGCCAATCGGCACAATCCGCTCTTTACTGCCCTTACCTTGCACTCGCACTTCTTGAGCTGACAAATCCATATCGCCCAAATTCAGTCCATGCAGTTCCGATAAACGCAAGCCAGAGCTATACATCAGCTCCATCATTGCAATATCTCGAATATCGCTTGGATCATCGCTTTCAATCGCCAGCAACTGCCCTACCTGCTCCGCATCAATATTCTTCGGTAAATGTTTACCCACTTTTGGTGATTTTACCCCTAAAGTCGGGTTTGCGGTCATTCTCCCCACTTTAATCAAATAGACAAACCATTGACGCAATGCCACCAGCCGCAAGCCGATACTTTTCGCACTCAGCCCTTGCTTATGGCTTTGGCTTAACATCCAACGCACAGAGCTACTTTCTACCTCCTCCCAATGCTCAATGCCTGCTTGCGAAAAAAGCTCGCTCACCGCCATTAATTGACGTTGATAATTGCTCAAGGTGTGTGGGCTAACTTGCTTTTCAATGCGTAAGAAATCCCAATAGGGCTGGGTTTGTTGGAAAAGGGGGTTAGAGATGATCATAAACGTAGTAACAAGCGGTTAATTTTTAGGAAAATTTTGTAAGGGCAAAAAATTTGTCCTTCAAATTTAAGCTAACCCAAGCTGCCCAATACGCACGCCAACATTACCAAGTGCGACAGGGCTTAAATATTCGCCGAGAAATTCAAACAACTCATTCACATCAGTAAAACTGCGGTGGGTTTTCACTTCTTGCTCAACTTTACGCGTAAATTCATAATGCACATTTTCGCCGTTAATAAAGGCTTCAAGCGTTAAATATACGGTTTCAAAATAGTGGCTTGGCGAGCCTTCAAAGCCCGGATCGCTCACTCGAACATTCCAATGATTGCTAAATAAAACTTCGGTTTTTACTGACATTGTGTTTTCCTCTTTTATAAACGCCACTATTTTAATCAAGATAGTCTAAATTTTCTAGCTTCCCAACTATTAAGGCAAATATTTATTCGATACTTCAAATAACCAATCCGCTAAATCATCAGGAATCGGTGTAATCTCTTCGGGCGAAAGCAAGCCAATCACAGAATTTACCTCACTCTCACACTCTTGAAATTCCATCACTTTCCCACTTTCCGCATTTCTGACAAGCAGCTCAACATGGGTAAAGCCTGTAGTGGATTGTGTTTCTTCAAACAGATGCCAATTTCCGTTATGCGGCACCATTAACTGCTGACCGTTGGCATAAGAGTGCAGATAAGTAGCTGATAAATCTTGTTGATACTCCACTTCGCCCTGGCGCATAAAGTTCAAGGTTGAACCGGACAGCACTAAATTCAACTGCTGATTTTTATTGGTTTTGCACTCAAACAGCGTGATGAGCGTTTCATTAGCGGAAGCAACCGCACTTAGTCCCATCAAACAAAGGGAAAGAAAATAGCCTTTCATTGTAAATTTTCCTCGAAAAAAGACCGCTTGTAAGTATTAGTTATTAGGATAACCCTTTTTAAAATCATCTAACACCACTTTGGCATTGGCTTTATCTTGCTGAAAAATGGCTTCTGCTTCCGCCGCCGTTTTGCCAATTTTCTTCAGCCAAGCCTCCGCTTTATCGAACAATTTATGTTCTTGATACACTTTCCAGAGCAAAATTTGTTCAGATTGATTATATTGGATTGGATCAGCATCATTATATTGAGCCATTTCCATCAGCAAATTCATCATTTTCGGGTTTGATGCTGCTAATGAGAGATCTTGGCTTAACACATAGAAAAAATAAATGAGTGAACCTGCGTGCCCTCTTTCAGCAAGCGGAAACCAAATTTCTGCAGCTTGTTTCAGATCATTTTGCTGTAAGGCTTTTGCCCCACGAGCAAAGCCCTCTTCGATGGGGTCGAAAGCGATAGCTGGATTAGCCAAAAATAAGATTAACGAGAGGAAACATTTTTTCATTCCAATTCCTTTGTAAATTTTCTTCGGAAAAAGACCGCTTGCAAGCGGTCTTCTTTCATTAAAATTTTGCAATTACTGCAAAAGCGAGATATCTGCTACTTGCAGGAATAAGCCTTGTAGCGTGCTTAAAATCGCTAAACGGTTTTGACGCAGTTTTTGGTCTTCGGCATTCACCATCACGCCATCAAAGAACGCATCAACCGGCTGGCGGAGGTTCGCTAATTTGTCGAGAACCGCCGTGTAGTCGCCCTGTGCGATTAACGGCTGAACGTCGGCTTTCAGTGCGATAACTGCTTCGGCTAACGCTTTTTCCGCAGGCTCTACGCAAGCGGTTAAATCGATCTCGCCGATGGCAATATCCGCTTTCACCAGAATGTTGCTTACACGTTTGTTCGCTGCCGCTAAGGCTTCAGCACTCTCAAGCGTGCGGAAGTGCGACACCGCACGCACACGGGCATCGAAATCTGCAGGCTTGGTAGGACGGCGAGCCAATACCGATTGAATCACATCCACCGCAATGCCTTCGCTTTCATACCACGCACGGAAGCGGCCGAGCATAAAGTCCACCACGTCTTCAACCACATTTTTATTAGTAAGTTTATCGCCAAACAAAGCCGCTGATTTTTCTACTAAATCAGTTAAATCCAGCGGTAAGTTTTTCTCCACAATAATTCGCAGAGAACCTAACGCCGCACGGCGAAGGGCGAACGGGTCGGCACTGCCTTTTGGAGCTTGACCGATACCGAAAATCCCTGTCAGCGTGTCGAATTTATCCGCCAATGCCACAGAGCAAGCCACTAAGCTGTTCGGCAAGTTATCGCCGGCAAAACGAGGCATATACTGCTCGTTCAGTGCCACTGCTACTTCTTCATCTTCGCCATCCGCTCGTGCATAGTGCATTCCCATTACGCCTTGCGTGTCAGTAAATTCAAACACCATATTGGTCATCAAGTCGCATTTAGAAAGCAAGCCCGCCCGTTTCGCTTTGGTTTGATCTGCCCCGATTTGAGCGGCAATTTCGCCTGCTAACGCTTCAATACGAGCAGTTTTATCACGCAATGTACCAAGCTGTTGTTGGAACAACACAGTTTCAAGGCGTGGCAATTGGTCTTCCAGTTTCTGTTTTAAGTCGGTTTTGAAGAAGAACTCCGCATCGGTCAAACGTGGGCGAACCACTTTTTCGTTACCCTCGATGATTTTGCTTGGATCTTCTGGATTGATGTTCGACACAAAAATAAAGTGCGGTAACAATTTGCCGTCTTTTGAATAAATCGGGAAGTATTTTTGGTCGCCTTTCATTGTATAAACCAAGGCTTCTGCCGGCACGGCAAGGAAACGCTCTTCAAATTTGGCAGTGAGTACATTCGGGTATTCCACCAGCGAGGTCACTTCGTCCAGCAAATCCTCTTCAATATCGGCAACGCCGCCCAAAGCGGTCGCTTTTTCCTGTGATTTTGCAAGAATTAAGGCTTTACGCTCATTGAAATCTGCCACAACCGATCCCCGATCTTTCAACAGTTGTGGATATTGATCGGCGTTCTCAATTTGGAACTCGCGTTCACCTAAGAAACGGTGACCACGAATGGTACGACCGCTTTTCACGCCTAAGATCTCGCCTTCGATCAGCTCAGCCCCGAATAAAAGCGTAACGGTATGCACTGGGCGAACAAACTGCTCGCTCTTATCGCCCCAACGCATCGTTTTTGGAATTGGTAAGTTCGCTAGCGATTTCGCAATAATATCCACCAGCAAGTTTTTGGTCGGCTGACCTTCAATCACCGCACGATGCACCAGCCATTCACCTTTGTCGGTGGCAATACGCTCGGCTTGCTCTACGGTAATCCCGCAACCCTTTGCCCAGCCTTCCGCCGCCTTAGTCGGCTTGCCTTCGGCATCAAACGCTGCCGACACCGCCGGCCCTCGTTTCTCAACCTCTTTACTCGACTGGCTTTCCGCAAGGCTCAACACCTTCACCGCCAAACGGCGAGGGGCAGCAAACCATTCCACTTTCTCAAACGAAAGACCTGCTTGGTTTAATTCGTTTTCTACATTCTCCGCAAATGCGGTCGCTAATTTTTTGAGTGCCTTCGGTGGCAGCTCTTCTGTGCCGATCTCGGCAAGGAAGTTTTGTGTTGTCATTTTATTCTCTTTTATTTCAATTTATTCATTAGGAATAGACCAATCAGAAACTAATTCAAATTGATCACTATTGGGTGTTTTTTCAAATACAGATCCTATTGGGCTATATAACATATCTCCATCAATTTCAGGTTGGAAATTAGCTAAACGAGTAAGGCTGTAAATAGAAAAGTTTTCGGGATTATTTGTATATTCATCATCTTCATATCCTGAAAATAATCTCCAACCGCTATCAGGATAATCAGAACTTGGCTCTTCTCTGTATAAAAATCTAATTGGTAATTTTTCTTCAGAAATTTTATGGGATACTACCGCTAACCCATATGGAACATCTTTAACTAATAAGTCATCTTCTGCTATATTAAAAGCATCTTTATTAAGTAAAATTTCAGTCATAAATTATTTCCTTCCTTTATGCCAAATGTAAATGTTTCGAGATCTTATTGTATACATCAAGGGCATTACAACCTCTCACTTCGTTTTCACTTCTGCCAAATCTCCCCTAACCCCTCTTTGCTAAAGAGGGGAACTAGATCACAGTAAATTTTTAGATCATCTATCTTCATTATCTTTCTTCAACAAATCCGAAAATAGTCAGATGAATTAAAATTACTCACTGAATGATCACCCCCTCTTTATCCAAAGAGGGGGTGGGGGGAGATTTGAAAATCTCTACTCACCCACCGACTGAATATGCAACCAAATCGTTTCAATCACACTTTCATTTTGCAACATTCCCGCTAAATTCAACCGCTTGTTAGCTCAAACCTTGCTTTGACTTTTTCTACCTGTGCTTTTAGCTCCAACTCGGTTGGCAAATACGGCAGATATTTAGCGGCGAAAATCTGCTTACGGTCGGCAAGCACCGAGTATTTTGCCACGGCTTCGCTCGGTTCGCTACATAGCACTAAGCCGATAGTCGGGTTGTCGTCTTCGCCTTTAAACTGCTCGTCATACAGGCGGACATAGGTGTCCATTTGCCCGATGTCTTGGTGTTTTAACTTGCCGATTTTGAGATCGACTAACAAAAAGCACTTCAATTTAAAGTTGTAGAATACCAAATCAATGTAGAAATCTTCGTCATCAAAACGTAACCGTTTTTGGCGTTCCACAAAGGCAAAACCTTTGCCGAGTTCCAGCAAGAAATCTTGCAAATTGCTGATAATGGCTTGCTCCACCGTGCTTTCTTGGTAGCTTTTATCCTGCAAGTTGAGAAAATCCAAAATATAGGGGTCACGCAGATAATCTTGAATCGTCTCTTTCAGTGGTGCGGTTTTTTGCTCCGCTTCTTGTGTCACCAATGCCTTGCTTTGGCTTGCCAATAAACGTTCGTAATAGAGAACGGAAATTTGGCGGTCTAAAGCACGGGCCGACCAGTTATTTTCAATGCTCTCTTTCAAATACCATTCCCGAGCTTGTGGGTTTTCAATGCGAATTAAGCTGCGATAGTGTGTCCAACTTAATTCGGTACGCAGTGCGTTCCGAATTGGAAATGCGAGATAAAATTGCCGCATATTGCGTAAATTACGCTCATCAAAGCCCTTGCCAAACATTTCGGTTAAACGTTCGGAAACGGTTTTCAGCGTGTATTTGCCATATTCCGCTTTGTGGTTTCCTTGCTGTTCGTCTTCCACCAACAACCGCCCGATCTCCCAATAGCTTAACACCATTGCCGAGTTCACCGTTTGGCGAACGTGACTTCGTGCTTGCTCAATAATCTGAGCAATGTGTTGAATTAAATTGAGATTGGTTAGCTCGTTCATTTTGCAAAATCCCCACCAAATCCAAGCGCTTGTTAGCCTTTTGGATAACTCACTTTGTTATCAACAAGCTTAATCCATTTGTCGGAGAGCAGTTTATCGACGACCTTATCCACGAATTTTTCAGCTTCTTTTTTATTTATCTTTACCAGACCGGTATGGCTACGAATATTATTTTTTAATGCCTTTAATTTGACCGGTAAATGTTTGGTTGCGGTCTGCTTCATATATTGCACATATTTTTGAAAAACAACTTCTTCCGTATTATTTGTTTGTGCAATCGGTTGTTTTTCTAATTGAACGCCTTTTCGCTGACAAACCCGTCCTTGCTTTTTATGTTGAATAAAATCACAAATACCGTCATAGCCTTGATCATTCGAGAGAATATAAAACTCGACGTTTTTATCCGCTTGTTCGTCTAATTTCCCTAAATAATAGGCAATATGGAAATCCACATTATTTTTAGCAATGGATTTAATTTTAATCAGTGTAATATTGATTTCATCGCTAAATTTTTCCGTTAGCCGAATTTCCGTTTGATTATTTGATGCTCCTACAAAGAGAAACAGGCGATCATACTCTTGTAACGCTAAGCCATCTAATGAATTAAGATTTTCATAGTCGATAAAGGCGTATTTCATCTTTTTCTCCTTGTTTGCAAAATTTCCGCCAAATCCAACCGCTTGTTAGCCGAAAATTCCCTCTAATTCAGCCAAATCCAGCACAACTTTTTCGCCGTCGATCAGCAATGCCGGAATGCCGATATAGCCGTTGGCTTTGGCGTTATCGAAGGCGGAATGCGTGTCTCGCAGTTTCAAAAATGGTTTAAGTGTTGAGCCGCCTTTGGTGATGTCGCACGGTTCATATTCAATGCCTAGGCGGTCTAGTTCTGCCACAAATGGGGCGGTATCTGGACACCAATGGGCGAAGTATAAAATCGGTTTTCTCATTATTGCCTCATTCAAATTCCCCCTCTTTGAAAAAGAGGGGGGTAGGGGGAGATTTTACTTACACCCCGGGAACCCCAATGCCTCACGGCTTGCATAGTACGCTTCGGCAACGCCTTTGGTTAAGGCACGAATGCGTAAAATGTAGCGTTGGCGTTCAGTTACCGAGATCGCTTTACGAGCATCTAATAAGTTAAAGCTGTGTGCCGCTTTTAAAATGCGTTCGTAAGCCGGCAGTGGTAACGGTCTTTCTAGGCCTAACAGGTATTGGGCTTCTTTTTCGTACTGCTCGAAGCATTGGAACAGGAAGTCCACATCGGCGTATTCAAAGTTGTAGGTGGATTGCTCCACTTCGTTTTGGTGGAACACGTCGCCGTAGGTGGTTTTGCCGAGTTCGCCATCAGACCAAACAAGGTCATACACGCTGTCCACGCCTTGAATGTACATCGCCAAACGCTCTAAGCCGTAGGTAATTTCGCCCGTTACCGGTTTACATTCCAAGCCACCAACTTGCTGGAAGTAGGTAAATTGGGTCACTTCCATTCCGTTCAGCCACACTTCCCAGCCCAAGCCCCACGCCCCGAGGGTTGGGTTTTCCCAGTTGTCTTCCACAAAACGAATGTCGTTTTGGGTTGGGTCGAAACCGAGCATTTTCAGGCTGTCGAGGTAGAGTTCTTGAATGTTGTCTGGCGAAGGTTTAATCACCACTTGGAATTGGTAGTAGTGCTGTAAACGGTTCGGGTTTTCGCCGTAGCGGCCGTCTGTCGGGCGGCGTGATGGTTGCACATAGGCAAACGCCATCGGCTCAGGGCCTAACGCACGCAAGCAGGTCATCGGGTGTGATGTGCCTGCACCCACTTCTAAATCGAACGGTTGTACGATGGTGCAACCTTTGCTTGCCCAGTAATCTTGCAGGGCTAAAATCATTCCTTGAAAGGTTTTTACGTTAAATTTTTCGCTCATTACTATTTACTCTTTAATTTGAAAAAATGGTAGAAAAATACTGGCTATTATAGCCTGTAGGCGGTCATTTTTTGGGATTTTTTTGCAAAAATTTTATAAAGGCGATTTTATGATGTAAATCAACACTTTTTTGCTCAATTTGTGTAACATATAACCTAGTTTTCTTGTCTGATTAAGTGTGGGGTTTATGATGAAATTATTATCGAAAATCGCTCTCTGTCTATTGGGATTGCTCACGCCAATACTCTCTTTTTCTAATCCAACAAATTACACCACTGAAATTATTCCTCTATTTGCCGATGAAAATTTAACGCAGAAAATCGGTCAGCTAGAAGCGGGGGCTGAAATTAAATTAGTGCAAACAACGGCAAAAGCCTCTGAAATTGAGTTGAATTTATGGCAAAAAACCAAAGGCTTTGGGCGAATTTGGTATCACGATTTTGCCAAAAATATTACCGATGCTATCTTTGAAAAAGACTTCATTAGCAATAATCCGCCATTAGAAATCTTGGCGGATAAAGAAGATCCGAACACAGGTTTAATTTGGCAAAAGGTAAAAATGAATGTGTGGGTAGAAAATTCAGAATTTACCCAAGATCTCACCAACTTTTGGGCGAACACCGAAAATACCTATAAAACCGAATGCAGCGTGTGCCATAAACAACGTGATCCTAAAATGCACGATGCAAACGAATGGATTGCAGTATTTAACGGAATGGTTGGCTTTACCGATATGGACGAAGCTACTCAGAGAAAGGTACTTCGCTACTTGCAGATGAATGCAGCTGATAGCAATTCACACAAATAGCAAGCGGTCTTATTTGGTAAATTTTTTTGCAAAAAATGACCGCTTGATGTGATAAAAATATCCTTTCGGATCAACCTTGAGGGGATTTTTTATTTCACTTGATCGAAATATTCAAATAAACGCCCTTTATTTTCTTTTGTGCGTTTTTCAATTTTGTCCACTTCTTTTTGTGCCGCTTCAAGGTTTACAGACTTACCTACTTGGATAATACCTGTCATATTCATTGTTCGATGTGGTGGACAGTAGTAAACATAAACACCCTCGTGGGTGAGCGTAAGGGTAAATTTTTCATCTTCTTTAGAGAGGAATTTTTCTGCGCCTTCCGGTATCGCACGGCTTTCCACCCAATGCCCTTTGTCGGTTGGTATAAAGGTTATTGTATCACCCACCTCAGCTTTCAAATACCCCGGCTCAAACACCATACTACCTTCCGCGTTGTTATCAAGCATTTTAATTTCGTGATGAGCAGCAAATGTTGAAGTCGAAAATACCGCAAGCGATAAAACCGCCAACCGCCCTAACTTAGTTTGCTTAACCATATCTTTCTCCTATGTTTCAAACAAGCCTGTCTAGCACTTTAATCCAGCCTAATAGGATTTGCAAATTTTTGCGAAAAAGTAACTGCTTGCAGAAAAATAAGGGGCAAATAATGATTTGCCCCTGTCGCTTAATTATTTTTTCTTCGCATATTTGAGCGAGTCAATCGCTACCGCTAAGATGATGATGCTACCTTTGATGATGTATTGCCAGTATGGGTTTACACCAATGTAGGTTAAACCGTAGTTGATAACCGTGAAGATGAGTACCCCTGTTACAACGCCGATGATTGTACCTACACCGCCTGCAAATGATACACCACCTACTACGCACGCTGCGATTGCGTCCATTTCATACATAAAGCCTAAGTTGTTGGTTGCACTACCGATACGTCCTGCTTCTAGCATACCGCCGAATGCGTAGAAGATACCGGAAATCATATAAATACCCATTAAGTTAAGCGGTACGTTTACGCCTGAAACTCGAGCGGCTTCTGGGTTACCACCAATCGCAAATACGTTTTTACCGAAGCGAGTTTTGTTCCATAACGTCCACATAATAATAGTGGCGATCACGGCATAAATAGTGATATAGGAGAGCCTAAAATCGCCAAAGCGGAAGAAACCTTGTGCAAAACTTGAGAAGTCATCACTAAAGCCTGCGATTGGCGATGAACCTACTGCATCGTAGTAAAGTGAGTTGATACCGTACACAATAATCATCGTACCCATTGTGGCAATAAATGGCGTTACATTGAGATATGCCACCACAAAGCCGTTGAATAAGCCAATAAGTCCACCAATGGCACAAACAATTAAAACCACAACTGGAATTGGAATTTCTGATAGGTTCGGGAACACTTTATTCATATTTTCCATTGATTGTAGCAAAGTCGCAGAAATTACCGCCGCTAAGCCCACTTGGCGACCGGCAGATAAGTCTGTACCCTGTGTTACAATCAAGCCTGCAACCCCTAATGCAATAATAAGACGCACAGAAGATTGCGATAAAATGTTACTGAAGTTACGCAAGCTCAAGAAACTTGGGTCTTGCACAATAATCACAATAAGTAAGATCAATAATACGAAGTAAATCGCATTTTGTTTAAAAAAATCGAGTGTTCTATTTTGTTGTAAAGCAGACATACTTCACTCCTTGTCTATAAATATTTTGCTGCGAGGTGCAAGATTTCCTCTTGCGAGGTGTTGGCAGTTTCAACAATGCCCGCCACTTTACCGTTACTCATCACTAAAATTCGGTCTGTTACCCCGAGTAATTCAGGCATTTCTGACGAGATCATAATAATCCCTTTATCTTTATTCGCTAACTCTAAAATGAGCTGATAAATCTCAAATTTTGCCCCGATGTCGATACCACGAGTCGGCTCATCAAGCATCAGAATTTCAGGTTGAGTTAAGAGCCAACGACCGATAATCACTTTTTGCTGATTACCGCCAGAGAGTGAGCCAATATGCGTTTGATGCGATGGGGTTTTTACATTCATCGAATCAATTACCCATTGGGTATCGCTTTTCATTTTTTTATTGCTCAGCAAACCGAATTTCCCTAGATAAGACTTCATATTTGAAATCAGTGAGTTAAACTCAATGCTTAGGTTTGAGTAAATCCCTGTTGAGCGGCGTTCTTCTGTGACTAATGCAAAACCGTTGTTGATTGCATCAAAAGCGTTGCGGTTATTGATTTCTTTACCGTTTAAGGTAATTTTGCCGCTTGCTTTATCTCGCACGCCGAAAATGGTTTCAACAATATCAGTACGTTTTGCCCCAACTAAGCCTGCAATACCTAAAATTTCCCCTCTGCGTAAGCTAAAACTCACATCTTGAATAGAAGGTTGATTTTTTGCCGTTACATTCTCAACTTCAAGAATCACTTCTTTTGGTAGATTGGTTTTTTGCGGGAAACGTTGGGTTAGCTCACGTCCTACCATCATTGAAACCACTTGATCCATTGAGGTGTCTTTAATTGCAACGGTGTTTACCCATTTACCATCTCGCAAAATAGTAATTTCATCACAAATTTTGAAAATTTCGTCCATTTTGTGCGAAATGTAGATGATGCCACAGCCTCTGTCTTTCAGTTTTTGGATAATTTTAAATAAGTGCTCTACTTCTTTTTCTGAAAGCGACGAGGTTGGCTCGTCCATAATCACAATTTTGGCATCATAAGAGAATGCTTTGGCAATCTCGATCATCTGCATTTGTGAAACAGATAATTTCGCCACTTTATCACGCGGATCAACATCAATATCTAATTCATCAAAAATCGCTTTAGTATCACGATACATTTTGTCGTGATCCACAAATGGCCCCTTTAACGGATAACGCCCTAACCATAAGTTATCCATTACGGTTACTTGTCTTACGAGGTTCAACTCTTGATGAACCATTGAAATCCCGTTTTCTAATGCCTCTTTTGTGGTTTTAAAATCAACCGGCTTACCGAGAAAAAGAATCTCACCCTCATCTTTGGCATAAATCCCAAAGAGACATTTTAGCAAGGTTGATTTCCCTGCCCCATTTTCACCCATTAAGGCGTGAACACTATGGGATTTTACCGTTAAGTTAGCACGGTCTAATGCTTTCACACCCGGAAACGACTTGCTAACGTTCGTCATTGTGAGTAGTACTTCGCCTGTCATATCTCACCCTGTTATATCGAAAAAAGGCACGAGTACCTTACCCGTGCCATAAAGTACATATTATTTTAAAAATTCGGATAAGTTGTCTTTATCAACACCAACGTAAGGAATACGCACTACGCGATTTTCCAATTTCCATTGTGTGCCTTCAACTGCATCTTTACCGTCTGCTAAGTTTGCCGCTAATTGAACAACTGCTTTACCTTGATTCACGCCATCGTTTAATACCGTACCGGCTAATTCGCCTTTTTGGATTAATTGTAATGCTTCAGGTAACGCATCAACACCGAAGATTGGTAATTTTCTACCGTGAGCTTTGGTTGCTTCTAATGCACCTAACGCCATACCATCGTTGTTAGAGATGATTACTTCGATGTCTTTCGCTTTACCACTTGATAACCACGCATCTACTTTATCTTTCGCTTGAGCTGCGTCCCATAAAGCGGCATCCATAAAGATTTGTTCGCTTTCAATACCTTGTGCTTTTAAGCTCTCAACTACATATTTGGTACGAGCTTCCGCATCCGGGTGTCCCGGTTCGCCTTTTAATAACGCAAATTGGATTTTACCGTCTTTGTTTAAGTCTAATTCAGGGTGAGCTTTCCACTGTTTCGCAATTAACTCACCTTGAATAAGGCCTGACTCTTTCGGCTCGGTACCTACATAATAGGCTTTCGGATAGCTATCAATCGCAGCTGCACCCGGGTCTTTATTGAAGAACACCACAGGCACATCTTCACTTTTCGCTTTTTGAATGATTGTTTTATAAGCTGATGGATCCACCAAGTTAATTGCTAATGCTTTAACCCCTTTAGAAAGTAATACATCAACTTGGTCGTTTTGAATGGATTGGGTATTTTGCGAGTCATTCATTAATAACTCGACTTTTTGTGTTTTACCCTCTTTTTCGATTTCTTTACGCATTAAAGCCATAAAGTTATCGTCATATTTATAAATTGTTACACCAATACGGTTTTCAGCTTGAGCTGTACTGATCGTTGCACCTAATGCGACTGCCATTGCCACTGCACTTAATACTGCTTTCTTCATAGGAGATCACCTCTTTTATGTGTTTATCGGGAAATGAATTGCTTACCATAAGCAACTTGGTGCACAGCATAACTAATTTTGAAAAAACAATCCGTGATCATTCTCACAGAATTAAGACAAAGTGGAGAAATTTTTAATTTGAAGTATAAAATTTGAATATTCACTCTATTCAAATCTGTTGGAAGAAAAAAGAAAGGATTTGCAAGATTTTACTGAAAAATGACCGCTTGTTATCATCAATAAGGGGCGTATTTATAACGCCCCGATCCTCCATTTAAGGTAAAAATTGCCCTAAATTTTCGTTATCAATACCAATATGCGGAAGATAAATCGTTTTAGAGGAATGGTTTTCCCACTGCGTATCTTTCAGCGCAGGCTTACCTTGTGCCAAATTAGATACCAATTTCACCACCGCTTTCGCTTGTGCTGAGCTATCATTTAGTACCGTGCCGGCTATTTCCCCTTTTTTCATTAATGCTAATGTCTCAGGTAAGGCATCAATACCGAAGATCGGCAATTTTTTCTCGTGTGCATTTAACGCATCTAAAGCACCAATTGCCATTTCATCATTGTTTGAAATCACGACTTCAATCTCAGCTGCACGGTTTGCCACCAACCACTCATTCATTTTATTGCGAGCAATAGTAGTACGCCACATTGCTGTGTCGCTAAAAATTTCCTCAGTTGTAATACCTTGACGATTAAGCTCCTCAACAACCGCTTGAGAACGCAACGCACTCACATCACTCAATTCACCTTTTAGTAATACAAACTGCAATTTTCCGTCTTTATTTAAATCAAAATGAGGATTGGCTCTCCACGCTTTTGCAATCAACTTGCCTTGAATTTTACCCGCCTCTTTTGGGTTACTACTCACAAAATAGGCTTTGTCATAACTCTCTAATGCTTGGTTGTCAGGCGAGCGGTTAAAAAACACCACAGGCACATTAGACAATTTGGCTTTCTCTACAATTGTTTTCGATTCATTCGCGTGAACAATATTGACTGCCAATACATTAACTTGATGCTTAAGCAACGTTTCAATCTGCTTTAACTGTTTTACCTGCGAATTTTGAGCATCGTTCATAAACCATTTGAGGTGGCTGAAATTCGCCATTTCCTTGTTCATTTCTTTACGCATCAACATCATAAAGCTGTCATCATACTTATAAATCGTAACGCCAATTCTAGGTTCAGATTGAGCATAGCTCGCATTCGCCCCAAGCATTAGCGTATAGACAAAAGCATTTAATAGGCTACGTTTCATCGTTTTCATAGAATGTCCCTCTTCCTATGTTGAAATACGTTAGCGAAAGCATAGCGAATTTAGCAAAGCGAAACCGTGATCGGCTTCACAGATTAGAAAGATTTTCATTGGTTCGATGTAATAAATTTCAGGCGTAAATGGTCATAAATCCAATTAAAAATAATGGAATAAACCAGCACAAATAATGTCATACCAATATCCATTACAAAGGCTTCTCACCAGCCAATATTAAGCATATACATTACCAATGGAATGGTAAAAACCAACAGCCCGCCTTCAAATAAGACCGAATGCCCAATCTTCTTGCAATTCGCTCGCCCTTGACTACTTTATCAAACAGCCAGTTATAGACAAAATTCCACACCATTGCGACAACAGAGATCATAATAATCACACTCGCTAACGAGCTTGTGCTATGTTCCGTGAGCAGTGATGTTAAAATCACGGTAAACACAATGGCAAAAAACTCAAATAAAACTGCATGTAGCACACGCTCCCAAGCGTGTCATTTTTCCTCCAAAATTTGCAAAAGGCTATCTAAATCAAATTATCGTGAAATCACGATTGCACCCACGCTTATTTAGTTTTAAAGTAGTGATATTATTTATCAATTATGAGGATTAGCCAATGAAAAACGATAAACCCATTGAATGCGAAGGCTGCAATACCTTTGATGTCGGCTCAATTTTAGATAATAGTGAAACTGTTGCAAACATTACTCGCACTTACGAAACCGAAGCCGAAGCTCAAGCAGCATTAGAAATATTTACTCAAAAAGCACGTGATGTTGAATCCGAGCCGTGCGAAATTGAGAGCGAAATCCGCCCTGTGGACGGCGGCGTTGAACTCAATGCTAATTTTAAGTTTAGCTGCCAAGCTGAAGTAGTTATCTTCCAATTAGGTACAAGAAATTAATAGAAAGGCTGGTTTAACCAGCCTTTCTTCTCTTTAAAAGCACTCCATTTCACTCCAAAGTAACAATAATGTAAAAAAATTGAGATATATGTCATATTTTTAAAAATTTGTTGTTTACTTTTAGTAAAAATCAGGCAAATTATGAACAACTTTGCAACCACTAACTATTTGGAGTGAATTATTATGTTAAAACTATTCAAAAAATTGACTGCGGCATTAGCTGTAACTGCTGCATTCTCGGTATCTGCTTTTGCTAATGACCCAATCGTCATCAAATTCTCACACGTTGTAGCAAACGAGACCCCGAAAGGTCAGGGTGCGTTAATGTTCCAAAAATTAGTGGACGAACGCTTAAACGGCAAAGTGAAAGTGGAAGTTTATCCAAACTCTTCACTTTATGCAGACGGTAAAGAGATGGAAGCATTATTGTTAAATAACGTACAAATGCTTGCTCCATCACTGGCTAAATTTGATAAATACACACCAAAAATTCAAATTTTCGATCTACCGTTCTTGTTTGACGATATCAAAGCGGTTGAACATTTTGAGCAATCTGAAGCAGGTCAGTCATTGTTAAAATCAATGGAAGACAAAGGTATTACAGGTTTATCTTACTGGAACAATGATTTAAAACAACTTTCTGCGAACAAAGAGTTACGTGAGCCGAAAGATGCTCGTGGTTTAAAATTCCGTGTACAGGCTTCAGAAGTGTTAGATGCACAGTTCAAAGCATTAAAAGCTGTACCGCGTAAAATGGCATTCGGTGAGATGTATCAAGGCTTACAAACCGGTGTGGTAAACGGTGCGGAAAACCCGTATTCAAACATTTACTCACAAAAAATTCACGAAGTCCAAAAATTCATTACTGAATCTAATCACGGTTTATTATCTTATATGGTTATCGTGAACACCGATTTCTGGAACAAAATTCCTGAAGATGTGCGTACAGAACTAACCAAAATCTTAGATGAGGTGTCTATGGAAGTGAACAAACAATCTCACGATCTCAACCAAAGCGATAAGCAAAAAATCGTCGATTCAGGTGCTTCGCAAATCATCACTTTAACTGATGAGCAACGCGAAAAATGGCGTGAAGCAATGCGCCCTGTATGGAAGCAGTTTGAAGATGCTATCGGTGCAGATTTAATCAAAGCGGCCGAAGCGGCAAATAAACAGTAGTCTCTTTATCTATTGTTCTTTTGAGCGAATGCGGTGGCTTTTTAGGCTCGCCGCATTCTTATTTTTATTGATAATGTGAAATGATGTGTAGCAACTGTATCTCCTCAACATTTTTGGCAAGATACAAATTCGTTAATTAAACCGCGTGAGCATTCCACTGTGAGCCATCACGGACGATGGCATTAATCACGGTTAAAAGCTTACGCATACAGGCGTTTACCGCCACTT
>NZ_JBGTYX010000025.1:0-27861 GCF_041807785.1 Mannheimia sp. E30BD | reverse complement strand
GCGGTTACGCCTGCTACAAACAGCTCTATGAGTTTATGTTGTTTGTACTGACTTAGACGACTTTTTCTCATAAGGTTATCTTAACCTAAATGGAAGTTTTAGTCGTTATCTAGGACAGCCCCTAAAATAAATATATTTCTTCTCCTTGTATCCAAGACATAGCACAAGGATTTCCATTTTGAAGATAAACATAAAGCTTTGAACTAACAAAATTTCCATTTGATGTCGGCATATTTTCATAATTTAATGTTAAGTCAATTTGGAACTCTAATCCAGAAATCATTTGCTTATTATTTTTTTGTTGATAAAAAATCGGATTAAAATGTCCAGACTTAGATGCCTCTAATATACAATCTAAAATAAATTTCCTATGATTGGGCGATGCTTTTTCAAGTTTATAATTACACATACTTTGTGTTCTCCTAATAGTATCATTTCAAGGTATAGTTCTTTTGCCAGCGGTCAAAATCCCCAAAAACTTTGCAAAAATTAACCGCACTTTCGGGCGGGTTAAAACCCGCCCCTACGGTGATTATAAAACCCCTTTCGAGCTCGGCAACTCATTCCCTTCAATACGAATGCACTGTCTGAGCGTTCTGCCGAAGACTTTGAACAGGCTTTCGATTTTGTGGTGATCGTTGGAGCCGCAAGCTTTGATGTGCAGGGTGGCGAGCATCGTGAAGGCGATGGATTGGAAGAAGTGTTCGGTGAGCTCGGTGCTGAAATCGCCCACTTTGTCACGTTTGAAATCGGCTTTGAACTTGATGAATGGTCTGCCCGATAAGTCCATTGCACATTCCGCACGGCTTTCGTCCATCGGTAACACGAAGCCGAAACGGGCGATGCCGCGTTTGTCGCCAATCGCTTGTTTTAATGCGGTGCCGAGAGCGAGAGCGGTGTCTTCCACCGTGTGGTGTTCGTCAATCCACAAGTCGCCTTTGGTAGTGATGTTCATTCTAAAACCGCCGTGGGTGGCGATTTGGTCGAGCATATGGTCGAAAAAGCCCACGCCGGTGCTGATTTCGTTATTGCCCGTTTCGTCCAGCCACACTTGCACTTTGATGTCGGTCTCTTTGGTTTTACGGATAACTTCGGCAAAGCGCTTTGGTCGCTCGCCAATGTTGGTCACGGCTTCGCCCAGCAGTTTTTCGGCAATCAAATCCCAATTCAGCTTTTCAGGGTGATATTGCAACGCCCGAATGCCAAGGTTTTCCGCCAGTTGCACATCGGTGGCACGATCGCCAATCACAAAGCTGTTGGCTGGGTCGAACAGTTGGCGATCTATGTATTTTTGCAGCAGTTTGGTGTGCGGTTTGCGACAATCGCAGCCATCTTCCGGCTTATGCGGACAAATCAGCACATCATCAAACTCAATCCCTTGCGAGTTGAACAACGCCATCATCGCATTATGAGGTTTGTCGAAATCTGCCTGTGGGAACGAACTCGTGCCTAAGCCGTCTTGGTTCGAGACCATCACAAAACGGTATTTACCCTTGAGTTTGAGCAGGGCAGGAATCACGTTTTTCTCAAATTTGAGTTTTTCGAGGCTATCGATTTGAAAATCTGTTTTTGGCTCGTCAATTAACGTACCGTCACGGTCGATAAAAAGGATTGGTTGCATATTTTACTCCTGTAAGTACCTAGCACGAGCCGTGCTAGGCTGAATAATCCGAGCTGCTTTGCAGCTCTTTTATATCTCATCATCAGCCGCAAAGCGGCTGGGTTTATTGAACCTAGGACAGCTCGTCCTAGGTATTACAATTTACTAATTGCTTCAATCACTCTTTGATTTTCTTCTTTCGTCCCAATCGTTATCCGAATGCAATTTTGCAATCCTAACGCTTTGTGTTGGTCACGCAAAATAATGCCTTGCTCCCAAAGTGCTTTGAAGACTTTTTGTCCATCTTGGCATTTAAATAGCAGATAGTTGGCTTCGCTGTCAAAAACCTTTTCGACAAGCGGTAGATTTTCGAGATTTTTTTGCAAATCGGCTCGTAAGGTAATCACTTCTGCTACTCGTTCTTGCATTTGTTGAATGCCTTGTGGCGAGAGGGCTTGTGTGGCGATATCGGAGACTGGCACAGGCAGCGGATAAGGGGCTATCACTTTTTGTAGCACACCAATCAGCTCCGCATTAGCTAGAGTAAAACCACAACGCAAGCCAGCTAGGGCAAAGGCTTTGGAAAGAGTGCGGATAATCGCAAGGTGCGGATAGTTCGACAATTCATTAGCGAATGTTGCTTCTGGACAAAATTCGATATAGGCTTCGTCCACTACCACAATGACTTTATCTTTTGTGATTTGCAAAAGTTCGAGTAAATCTGATCGCTTGATAAGGTTACCCGTTGGATTATTTGGGCTACAGACAAAAACGACCTTCACACCCTCTAAATTGTTTTTGATTTCAGCTAAATCTAGCTGAAAATCAGCAGTTAGCGGCACAGTTTTTGTTTTGATACCGCAAGTATCCGTACTTACTGCATACATTCCATAGGTCGGCGGACAATATAAAATAGCATCATTCGGCTCACAAAAAGCTCGGATAATCAGCTCAATGCTCTCATCGCCACCACGAGAAACCAGCACATTTTTAGGGGAAACACCTGCGTAATGGGCGTATCCCTCAATCACCGCTTGTGGCTGAGGCTCTGGGTAGCGGTTAAAGGTGCCTTCAGTTAAATCAAAGTCTGGCGAAGTAGCATATTCGTTCGCATTCAGCCATACATCGCCCGAACCGCCTAATCTACGTGCTGATTGGTACGGCGTGAGAGATTGAATATTTTTTCTGGAGAGTTGTGAAATGCTCATAGTTTTTCCTGTCATTATGCTTTTAATAAAATAAAGTGTTCGATAAGTTTAATCATTAATTCTTTTTGTTCGGGTAAACTTTCTGCTACCAATAATGCTAAGGCAACTAAGGTATTATCATTGATTAATTACTCTACTAGCTTGGCAAGTAAATGCTGATTAAGCCTTAAATACCAGAGGAATAGAAAAGATCCTGTGCGTTTATTACCATCAGTAAGTGGATGATTTTTTATCACAAAATAGAGCAGAAATCTGTGTTTTTCCATCTTGTGCCTGATAAATTTCAATCGGATTTGTCATTATTACTACCTAAATTTAACCATAAAAAAATCTCCCGAAAGTTGCCTTCCGAGAGATCTTTATTGATTGCTACACTTGCTCGGAAGAGTTATCTTCCGCACACACCAAATGCCCGAAAGATATCAGGTTAAAGTGTGGTGGTGATGTAAAGTGTAGTTTAAATTCATTGCATTACTCCAAAACAGTATGAACAGAATTTACGTCAAGCCGGCAGAAATAGCAAGCACTTTTTTAAGCAAATATCGGCTTTTTTATAACCGTTTGTTCCGCCTATTATGTTCTTGCGGAATACACCTTAAATTTGGTGGATTTTGCCAGCACGTCGTGTTTGCCGAAGGCTTTGTCAAGCAAATCAGGGTAAGGCAAGAAAGCATTCGCCACAATACGCAATTCGCCGCCTTTCGTTAAATGATTTTTAGCTTGGGAAATCAACTCTTCAACGGCTCGATAGGCGGTATCGACCCCGTCGTGGAATGGTGGGTTGGAAACAATTAAATCAAACCGTTCATTAATGTGAGAGAACACATCACTTGCTACCACTTCCCCCTCTAACTGATTTTCCGCTAAAGTGCGTCTGCCGGATTCCAACGCCATTGCGTGAATATCGCTCATCGTCAGTTTGATTTTCGGAAATTGTTGTTTGAGCGTTGCCCCAATCACGCCAGCACCGCAACCTAAATCCAGTACTTTGCCTTTCAAGCGATCTTCTTTATTGAAAGTCGAAAGCAATAATTTCGTGCCGTTATCTAACTCAGCCGAACTAAACACCGCAGGTAAAGTGAACACATCTAATGTTTGCAAGCGGTAAGATTTCCAGAATTTTTTGCAATCAAACTCAGGCACAGTCTGCAGCTCAAAATGGTATAAACCGCAACGGCGAGCAGAGTCAATTTTGGCGATATTACCAAAAGGCTCGAGCAGTTTTTCCACCGAACGCACACCTGCTCGGTTTTCGCCGATAATCAACATTTCCTGCCCAACTTGGCATTGTGAAAGCCATTGTAAAAGTTGGAATTGGCACTCTTGCTTATTCTTCGTCCAATAAAAAACAGCTAATTCAGCAGGTAAATTGCACGTTAAGCCAAATTCCACATTTTGATGATGGCGAGCGTAGTCAAAATAGCTACTAAATACGGCTATACTTTTCGTGTGAGATTGCAACTGTTGGGCGAAATTATCTCGCACATCGCCAAATAGCAATACTGATTTTTGTTCAAACAACGCCAAATGACGTTCAAGCACTTCGCTTTCTAAAGAGAGCATTTTCTTACCTTATCTAAAAAATTTAGCGTGAATATACCGAATTTAAGTGCAGAAATCTTGAATTTTTTGAAAAAAGTTTCTGAACAAGCGGAGTTTTGGTACTATTTGCAAAATTTGATGGGGTTTTAGATGAATCGTCGTGATTTACTGTTAAATGAAATGGGCATTTCGCAATGGGTTTTAACCAAGCCACAGGTGCTAAAAGGCAATGCACAAATTCGTTTAGATAAAAAAATTAAATTAGTGGTGGTGTGTGAGGAGGATCATCAAACATCTAAACTGTTTGCCGACCTCTTGCTTGCGTTAAACTTGCAAAAAAGCGAGTACCAATGGTTTGATGCAGAGCAATCACAACGCTTGGTATTTGAACATTCTCCCCTCGTTTGGTTGATTCAAACGGAAGAACAAGCGGTTAAAATTGCAAAAAATTTTGCAAATCAGACCGCTTGGAAAAATAGTTCTTGGCAAGATCTCACAACTTCACACCATAAACGCCAACTTTGGCAACAAATGGAAACCTATTTCGCACAGATGGAGAATTAGAACGTGATTGAGCCAATAGCAGAACAAGATTTCGAGCGATTATTCGAGATTGAGCAAAACGCCCATTTAGTGCCGTGGAGCAAAGGCACGTTGCTGAATAATCAAGGCGAGAAATATCTCAATTTAAAGTTGGTTGAGAACAATCAAATTGTCGCCTTTGCCATCAGCCAAATTGTGTTAGATGAAGCCACATTATTCAACATCGCAGTTGATCCCGCATTTCAAGGAAAAGGCTTCGGCAAGCGGTTACTTTCTGAATTAATTTTGCAACTGCAACAAAAAAACGTTGCGACCCTTTGGCTAGAGGTTCGAGAATCCAACCAAACCGCCCAAAAATTATATAACTCACTTGGGTTTAACGAGGTAACAATCCGAAAAAATTATTACCCAACCCCTGAAGGCGGAAAGGAAAATGCGGTGATTATGGCGTTGTATCTATAATCAAATGCCGACAAAAAAGAGCGACCTAATAGTCGCTCTTTCCATTTCAACTACTGTGTGCTGGTACTTGTTGTCGTACGGCTTGCACGTTTACGATCGTTTTCAGTTAGTAGGCGTTTACGAATACGGATCGATTGTGGTGTTACTTCCACTAATTCATCGTCATCGATAAACTCTAATGCCTGCTCTAATGAGAAACGCACTGGGGTAGTTAATACAATCGCATCATCTTTACCTGATGCACGCATATTGGTTAATTTTTTACCCTGTAAGCAGTTTACGGTTAAGTCGTTTGAACGGCTGTGAATACCGATGATTTGACCTTCGTACACTTCAACACCGTGGTCGATCATTAATTTACCACGCTCTTGTAAGCCGAATAATGCGTATGCTAATGCTTTACCTGTAGCGTTAGAAATTAACACACCGTTTTTACGCTGACCGATTTCACCCGGTTTTACATCATCATAGTGGCTGAAGGTTGAATAAAGTAAACCCGTACCTGAAGTCATTGTCATAAATTCGTTACGGAAGCCGATTAAGCCACGGCTTGGAATCACATATTCTAAACGAGTACGACCTTTGCCATCTGGGATCATATCACGCACTTCACCTTTACGGATACCTAACGCTTCCATTACCGAACCTTGGTGTTGTTCTTCAATGTCGATAGTTACTTGCTCAAATGGCTCTTGTTTTTTGCCATCTTCTTCTTTGTAGATTACTTTCGGGCGAGAAACCGCTAACTCGTAACCTTCACGACGCATATTTTCGATTAATACCGATAAGTGTAATTCACCACGACCAGATACACGGAATTCATCTGGGTTGGGTGTTTCTTCCACACGAAGTGCTACGTTGTGGACTAATTCTTTGTTTAAACGCTCAAGAATTTGGCGAGAAGTTACAAATTTACCTTCTTGACCACAGAATGGCGAGGTGTTTACACAGAAGAACATCGTTACTGTTGGCTCATCAACGGTTAAAGCAGGTAATGCTTCAACGGCGTTGATATCACAAATGGTATCTGAAATGTTTAACTCACCTAAACCTGTGATAGCTACGATATCGCCCGCAAAGGCTTCTGTGGCTTCAAAACGTTGTAAACCTAAATGTCCTAATACTTGACCGATACGACCTTGACGGGTTTTGCCATCGCTGCCAACCACAGTTACCGCTTGGTTAGGTTTCACTGAACCACGTTTGATACGACCGATACCGATAACGCCCACATAGTTGTTGTAATCTAATTGCGAAATCTGCATTTGGAACGGAGCATCTAATTCCACTTGTGGTGGTTGAACGTGTTCAACAATCGCTTCGTAAAGCGGGGTCATATCAGGGCTCAAATCTTCGTGATCTAAACCTGCTACACCATTTAATGCTGAAGCGTAGATAATTGGGAAGTCTAACTGCTCATCTGTTGCCCCTAAGTTTACGAAGAGATCGAAAACTTGATCCACCACCCAATCAGGTCTTGCACCCGGGCGATCCACTTTATTGATTACCACGATTGGTTTTAAACCGTGAGCAAACGCTTTTTGCGTTACGAAACGGGTTTGTGGCATCGGGCCGTCAAAGGCATCAACCACTAAAAGTACAGAATCCACCATTGAAAGAACACGTTCTACTTCGCCGCCGAAGTCTGCGTGCCCCGGTGTATCTACGATATTGATGTGATAGCCGTTCCAGTTAATTGCGGTATTTTTTGCAAGAATGGTAATACCACGCTCTTTTTCAAGATCGTTAGAGTCCATTACACGCTCATCAACGTCACCACGAGTTTCGCCAAAAGTACCTGATTGCTGTAAAAGTTTATCAACCAGCGTGGTTTTACCGTGGTCAACGTGAGCAATAATTGCAATGTTACGCAATTTATTAATATCTACATTTTGCATTGGAAAATCTTTTAAATATTGAGTGAAAATAAAAACTCTCGCCCATCAAAACCGGCCGAGAGTCTAGAAATTGGAGGTCGAATTATACAGAGTTTTTCAGAATTTGGCTACAAAACAAGCGGTCTAAATTTGCAAAAATTTTACAATTTAAAACTGCTTGCCAGAATCATTCCTTTGTTATGCCGATAAATTTTAGCGATAATCCCTCGCCCCAAAAATCGCTGTGCCAATTCTTACCATTGTTGAGCCGCATTCAATAGCGGCTTGCATATCATTCGACATTCCCATTGAAAGGGTGTCAATGCCCTCAAATTCTGCTTGCAAGCGGTGAAAAAGTTGCTGCATTTTGCAAAGGGCGATCTTTTGTTGCTCTGGCTCGCTTTCAGGTTTTGGAATTGCCATTAAGCCCCGTAATTTCAGGTTCGGCAGTTGGGAAATGGCTTCTGCAAGCGGTAACATTTCCTCTGGTTCAATACCCGATTTGGAATCTTCATCGCTGATATTAATTTGAATTAATACATTAAGCGGAGCTTTACTCTCTGGGCGTTGTTCGTTTAAACGCTCGGCAATTTTGAGCCTGTCCACCGTTTGAATCCAATCAAAATATGTGGCAACCAGCTTGGTTTTATTTGATTGAAGCGGCCCGATAAAGTGCCATTCTAAGTTCGTTCCTTGATTTGCAAAAAATTCGATTTTTTCGACCGCTTCCTGCACATAATTTTCGCCAAACACACGTTGTCCTGCATCAATCGCTTGTTGAATAGCTTCCACAGGCTTGGTTTTAGACACCGCCAGCAATCGTACATTTTCACGCTGAAATTGTTGGGAAATTTGCTCAATTTGTTGATGAATTTGCGATAAATTCGCCGCAATCGACATTGTTGTTCCTTTGGTAAAAGAGGTTAAAAAGGCTATAATGGCGAAATCATACCATATTTGAGGCAAAAAAAATGTTAGACCTAACCAAGATTAAATTAGTGATTACCGATGTTGATGGCGTTTTAACCGACGGCGGAATGTATTACACCGATCAAGGCGAAGTGATGAAGCGTTTTCACGTTCACGATGGGCTTGGGGTAAAAATGTTGCAAAGCTGTGGCATTAAGGTAGCGGTGCTATCAGGCGGCAATACACCTCTGCTTCGTAAACGTCTTGAGGTGTTAAAAATCGATTTAGCTCAACTTGGTAAAATGGAAAAACGTTCCGCCTGTTTTGAGTTAATGCAGCAAGCAGGGGTTACGCCCGAGCAAACCGCCTACATTGGCGATGATACCTTAGACTTACCTGCCTTTGAAGTGTGCGGAATTGCCATTGCTACACGCAACGCTCACGATTACATTAAAGAGCAAGCCGATTGGATTTTACAAAAAGCAGGAGGCGAAGGGGCATTTAGGGAAGTATCTGATAAGATTTTAGAAGCACAAGGTTTTGGAGAAATATTTAAAACCGCTGATGGTTTTCTAACGGTGGCGGGGAAAATGGCTCAGTAATTCCCCTCTCTCTGAAAAATACACCTAAACGGCGTATTTTTCGCTCTCTCTCCCACAAGGAGAGAGAGTTTTAATTAATCCGCCTTTTTACCTTCAATATATCGCTCAAAATTTTGGATATATTCGTCTAAATTTGCAGCCAGCATTTCTTTGTATTGCTCCACAAAATATTGAATAACTTCTTCTCTAGAATCCACAAGTTGTTGTTTATATTCTGCCTTGCTTGCTGCAACGTAAGCGTTAAATCTCGCACAGCCAAAGAGCATTGCATTGCTTACTTGGTTTGGAGCAATGTTTTGTAAATGCGCATTGGCGATGTTAATAAAGCCGTCTGCTCGTTGGTAAAAGGTTGGGTCAATTTGTTTGTCTGAAATGTTGATCATAAAATTCTATCCTTCTGATTAAATTGCAATAGCCGCCGCATATTTCGTAAATTTTTAGTAAAAAACGACCGCTTGTTGCACTTAGTCTTCGATTGAAATCGCTTCTTTGATTTTTTTAAGTGCGGCATTTTCAAGCTGACGGACACGTTCCGCCGAAATACTGTATTTTTCCGCCAAATCTTGTAATGTGGCTTTGTTATCATCTAGCCAGCGAGTTTTAATGATGTCTTGGCTGCGTTCATCAAGGGTGGCTAACGCATAAGCAAGCTGAGCTGTTGCCTGCCCGCTATGCTGTTCGTCTTCTAGGTCGTCCGCAAAATTAGAGTTATCATCTTCAATGTACATTGATGGAGCATAACTATCTTCATCATCATCGCCTGCAGGTAAATCAAAGCCTAAATCTTGCCCTGTCATACGAGATTCCATTTCTCGCACTTCTTCAACGGAAACACCTAAATCATCAGCCACTTTTTTGATCTCTTCTTCATTAAACCACGCCAAACGGTTTTTATTTTTGCGTAGATTAAAAAATAATTTACGTTGGGCTTTGGTGGTAGCAACTTTCACAATTCGCCAGTTTTTCAGCACATATTCGTGAATTTCTGCCTTTACCCAATGCACCGCAAAGGAAACTAAACGCACACCAACATTTGGGTCAAAGCGTTTTACCGCTTTCATCAAACCGATATTGCCTTCTTGGATTAAATCCGCCAATGGCAAACCGTAACCTAAATAGCCCCGTGCAATATGAATCACAAATCGCATATGAGAAAGAATAAGCTGTTTTGCTGCTTCAACATCTTCATCATAATAATAACGCTCGGCAAGCTCTTTTTCCTGCTCGGCGGTTAGAATCGGATATTGATTTGCCATTCGGATATAGCTGTCTAAATTGCCTTGTGGCACAGGCATTGAGCCAGACACTAACGCAGGGTGCATAGCCTCTACGATTGAGTTTTCATCTTCCTCGATTTCATCAACTTCAATAGGCTCTGCATCAACAATTTCTGCATCTTCAATCTCATTTTCGTCAAATTTTTTCATTCTATTTCTCTCAATCCCTAAGACAATATCAGCATTATAACAGTGTTATGCTGAATCTTTTATTAGAGGTAAATAAAAAAGTTGAGTTCCACAGGAAACTCAACTTTTTACTCTTAATCACTAATATAAGGTTAGGCTTGTACCATTTTTTCTTCGTGTTTTGCTAAAATTAAATAGCCAACCGCAGAAAATGCGGAAAGTGCAGCAATAATGGCATAAGACCAAAACCAACCGAAACTATCGGCGATAATTGGCATAATCCAGTTAGCCCCCATATTACCAAGCAAGTAAGCTGTAACACCTACAAACCCAATGGCTGTTCCCGCCACATTGAGCGGCACAAAATTAATAGTAAGAATATTAACAATTAGCTGCGGACCGTAAATTAACGCCCCTAAAATACCACAAATGACTAATAAGAGGGCGTAATTTGGCGAACCTGTCGCTGTAACTAATTCATAAGCGAACACAACACCAACCATAATAAATAAGCCTATTGCCCCCATTTTCGCCATTTTATTTGGATATTTTACCGCTAACCACGCAAAGACGAGTGAACCGGGAATTGCAACCCACTCCAGCACAGAAATCGCTATATGAGATTCTGCATCACCCATTTTAGCCACTTCATGTAAATAAATTGGCATCCAGTCTTCAATACCAAAACGAACGAAATAAAGTGCCACATTTACTGCTGCAACTAATAATAATGCTGGATTCAGAAATACATATCTCCAAATTAGCTGCCAGTAAGTTAGGTTATGCTTTTCTTCCTCTGAAGCCACATTTGATTCCCCAGCATCGCCATACATCGTACGCAATGAATCTAAGCCTTCTTGTTCAGGGCTATCACCACCATACTTCCAACAAAAGATAGCAAATAGAAATACTAATACTGCAGGCACTAAGAAGGCTAATAGAATATTTCCTGTGGAAGGAACAATAAAGCCCATTGTGGTCATCATCGCAATCATCATTGGCAACAATGCTGACCCCATATTTTGTGAAATATTCCACCCTGCAATAGCAGCTCCACGCGTTCTATTCGGATAGTAGTTAGCAATCATATTTTGCGAAGCAGGTGCTAAAGCCCCTTGTACTACACCACATAGCACTAACAATACAGCTAATGTCATAATGGAAGTATGATGAAAACCAATAATCAAACAAATAGCCGCGCTTGCTGCTAAACAAATAGAGAACAACTTACGCAAATCGACCTTATCACCCAATGCCCCCATATAAAATTTAGCTAAACCATACGAAATAGTTAGACAAGATAGCAGCATAGCGATATCCGCTTTATCCCAACCATTCGTCACCATAATAGACTTGGACATTAATTTAAAATTATTTCGTACTAAATAGGCACAGACATAACCTAAAAACGCCACAATAAAAATAAATTTTTGCCGTTTTAAAAAAGTAGCGAACTTTTCAGGCTCACGTTGAGCATAAGCTAAAGTCATAATCAACTCCTTTAAGTTAAAATATTAGAAATTAATCGCATACTATGCCTATGTTTAGTAGATAAACAAGAGATCTAGATCTCATTTTTAACAAAAAGTCATTTGCAAAATTTTTTGCAAATTTAACCGCTTTCCTTTAAAATAAAGCTACTTTTGGGGCTGATTTTGGATTCGACGGGATTGGCGAAGCCCGAGGTGCATGTCGAGGTGCGGTAGGCCTCGTAAACAAACCGCAAAATAATAGTCGCAAACGACGAACAATACGCTTTAGCAGCTTAATAACCTGCTTTAAAGCCTTACCGCCCCAGCTTCCGCTCGTAAGACGGGGAGTTCGGTAAGTCACCCAAAACGAGATCGTGTGGACGCCGCCGCTTTAGGATCGAAACACTAAATTGAATAAAGCTAGTTTATACATTGCGTGTCTGTCCGCTGTGTATAAGCGAAATTAAAGACTAGACTAAACATGTAGTACTGAAGGTAGAGAGATTTCGGACGCGGGTTCAACTCCCGCCAGCTCCACCAAAACATAAACCTATAGCGTTCTATAGATACCTAAAAAGCCTTGAAAATCAATGTTTCAAGGCTTTTTTATTGTCCGTTGCGTACCTATACGATACAATCAAATCCGAAGATTTTAGTTATACGTTTAGTTATACGGCATAACTAAGCCATAGAAGCCGTATAACTAAAACCTTATCAAACATAGGCTAGACAAGGCTTAAAGCCCATTTACTGGTATAACTAAAATTTAATAACGTATAACTAAAATAGAAATCGCCGTATAACTAACGCAAGGGGAAGCGATGGCACATTCAACTACACCGCTAAATAGCACTCAAATTGATAAAGCCAAGCCGAAAGAGAAAGAATACACGCTAGCCGACGGCAAAGGGCTTTACTTGCTTATTAAGCCAACAGGAGCGAAGTTATGGCGGTTTAATTATTACAAGCCATACACTAACCCGAAAAAACGGGCTTTAATCAGCATAGGCAGTTACCCCGATGTTTCTTTACAGCAAGCAAGGCAGACTAGAGATGAATATAATGCTCTCCTTGCTCAAAATATCGATCCGCAAACTTACCGCCAACAGCAAGATCAAGCAAAGGTTAACGAAATCAGAAATACTTATGAAAATGTGGCGTGGGCGTGGCTTGAACACCGTAAGACTAAGAAAAATTTTTCAGATAACTACCAAAAAGATGTAATCGCCTTAATTAAAAATAACCTCTTGCCGCACTTTGGGCGAATGCCTATCACACAAATAACCGCACCGATGGCAATCAAGGCATTCAAACAATACCAAGACGAGGGCAAACTAGAGAAGTTAAAGCGGACGATTCAAAAGCATAATGAAATTATGATGTTTGCCGTACACCGTGAAATGATACCGTTTAACCCTACCGCCAATATTTCAAAAGAGTTCGATAGCCCAACGGTGGAACATTTCAAAACCATTAAGCCGGAAGATTTAGGCGAGTTTTTATATACCTTACAAAACGCCCAAATTCATTTACAGACACGCTATTTAATTCTGTGGCAGTTACTCACAATGACCCGCCCGAATGAAGCTGCTAAGGTAAAATGGGCGGATATAGACGAAAAAGCCAAACTATGGACGATACCAGCGGAAAATATGAAGCGAGGCATTGAGCATAAAATCACACTCTCACGCCAAGCAATCGCACTTTTGCGAGAGATTAAAAAGCTAAGTGGCGGTAAAACGTATTTATTCCCTAGCGTGAAGAACCCACAAACGCACGTCAATACTCAAACCGCCAACGGTGCGATCAAACGAATGGGCTACAAGGGCAAATTAGTGGCTCACGGCTTGCGGGCCATCGCCTCCACTTATCTTAATGAGAAAGGCTACAATAGCGATTTAATCGAGGTTGCCTTATCGCATTTAAACAGCGACCGAATCAAAGCCGCCTATGATAGAGGCGAACGCCTAGAGCAACGTTTTAAACTGCTCCAAGTATGGGCGGATTTTGTAGAGGAATGTTCGCAAGGTAGCTTACCGCAATATCATTTGAAAGTAGCCTAGTAAATTTCCCGCCAAAAATGACCGCTTGTAATGCCGTTAGGTAAACCGCCTGACGGCTTTTTTATGCCCGTAATTCCCCTTGATGAAAATTCTGTAAACTTTTCGATTTTTACCCACTTTACCCACTTTCCACTATTATTTTTTTATAACTAACTGAAAAATAAAGAAAAAATGACAGTGGGTAAGCAGTGGGTAAAGTGGGTTAAAAGTGGGTAAATGGCTAAAACTTATCACTTGCTACCTGCCAAAACCTCACATTCAAGTAGCCGTTGATTGATATTAACGGCTTTTTTATTGCTTAATTCTGTACCAATTACGCACCGATTGCGGATCAATACGGGGCAAGTTCTCACAAAACCTTAATGAAATATGACCGCTTGAATGCTCTTTTTTATAACGTTCAGAAACCTACCCTTAGCCTATTTTGATTTACTGTAATAAAACACAGCTTATTACTTGTAATTTATCTGAATAATTAGCAAAATACAGCCTATCAAGTTCAATCCGTAACTATACGGATTTATTCAAATTAGCGTGGATAGTGGCGGAGTAGCTACCAAAACGAAAGGAGAAAGCCCTTTATTTCTCTTTCCACGCTCTCACAGTAAAGGGCAGCGTTAAAGGGGCGTTTATGGTTGATATTCAAGCTGAATTAAAATCGGTCAAAAGCAATTTTGAACGTAAATATATAACATTATTGGATTTAATAGAGGCATTAAAAAGAGAGAGTAATGCTACATATTCAGAAATTGCTCAATACCTCCTATTGAAGTTCTTACCTTATGAGCCGTTGCGAGATGTGCGTTTTGAAATAGATACAGGCCTTGATTCTTATCGACATTTCCAATTTACAAATTCAGACTATTTAATGCCTTATGAAACCCCAAAGAAACTATATTATGTAAGTATTGAGCATCTATATTTTGAGGAAGTTAAAGATGTGCTAAAAATGTTAGAAGCTTTTGATGAGATCCCAATATTTAATGCAGCAATCACATCAAAAAATCACATAAGAATTGAATACAAAAATAAAACCTATAATGCTAACCCTTTCGGCATATCGGAATATGAAAACATTTGTTTTGAAATTGACGATATAAAAAGAATTCTAGGAATGGATTTTTCCGAATATAAAACTACAGGAATAATCAAGAAAATAGAAATTAATAATACTGAAAATGTAGAGAATGGGTCGGCTTCTTTATCAGATGAAAACAATTTTTTATCTATATGTGAATCAGATCTAGAAGCTGAAATATCAAAAAACGAATTACAACAAGCACAAGCTCGAATAAATGAACTTGAAAAGCAACTAGAGCAAGCTCAATCAGTCCAACTTCCACCAGTGGTGGAAGTTGCGGAAGAACCACAAGGAAGAATGAGCAAACCCCAAAGAGCTTTATTCTCCTTACTACTTAATAAATTATATCCTGATGGCAAGATTCCTAATGTAAATTCAGTAAAAGATGCCATAAATGAAGAACTGAAGAAAATAGGACTTTCAGAAGTAAGCTATAACACCATAGCCAAATTAATGAATAAACCTAAGTAACCCCATAAATACCCCTCAAATTGCCTCTTATTTTCAAATAAGGGGCTTTCTTTTTTCAATTAAGACTACCAAGATTTTCAATTAAGCTATTTGAAACAAAAAATTTTCTAATAAAAACCTAACCTTTTGAAATAAAAGGCTTATATTCTCAAAATACCCTCAACCAAACCGCTCACAACCTTTACAGGTTTAAGCATTCCATTCAATAGTTTAGGGGGTATTCAATGACCGAAAGCACTATCACACACTTAGCCGGAGATGTTCGCATTCTCCGCCCAATTCACGCACGCCAAAAGTTAGGCGTAGGCAAAACCACTTTTCAAGACTGGCAGAACCCGAAATCAAAACGCTATCGCCCAGACTTCCCGAAAAAAATTCAGTTAGGGGCTAATTCGGTCGGCTATCTCGAAAGCGAAATTAATGCGTTTATTCACTCACTAGCGAATAGCAGAACAGTATAGGGAGATTACCAATGACAGCAGAAAAATCTTCAGCCACTCAATTAACCGAGTTCTTGCCGATTGTTACGCAACGACATCAAGGAGAAATCAAGCAATTAGTTGATGGTCGCCAATTATGGCAATTCTTAGAGAGCAAACAGCATTTTGCGGACTGGATTATAAAAGCGATTGAAGCAGGCTTCTTTGAGAGAAATAAGGATTATTTTACGTTTCATAAAATTATGAACCGTAAACTAGGCGTAAGGGGTGCAAGTAAACGCAATGAGTATTTGCTGACCGTATCAATGGCTAAAGAATTAGCAATGCTAGAGCGAAATGAGCAAGGGAAATTAGCTAGAAGATACTTTATTCAATGCGAAGAACGACTATCACAACTTGCCCCCAATGATGTTATTCAATACCGCCAACAATGGCATAAAGACCGAGAGGCAGTAAAAACCCCATTTAAAAGAATGTGTAACTCACTTGAACAAGCAAGAGAAAGAGAGGGTAAGGCAACAAGCCGAAAGCACTATATCAATGAAGCTAAAATGCTAATGAATGTGCTATTGGGTATGAATGTTCATCACTGGCGACAGGCTCACAACATCATAGGCGATACAAGAAACGCCCTTAATATCGAGCAGTTGCTCAAACTGGAATATCTAGAGCAAGCCGATAGTTTATTGCTTGATATGGGGATATCCGATTATCAACAACGTAAGAGCAAGCTCGCTGAAATGTTAGCAGTTAAATTTAATCAGAAGTAACGAGGCAAATAATGCGTTGCATTACCGCCAAGCAAAACCCCGTTTTAATGCGGCTGGCTATTCGGCACTATCTCAATAACGACAAAGGCACTAAAACGCCCTTATTCACGTTTTTAAGCCTGTATTCTGAAACCGAGCCTTACCCATTGCCCGAGCTTTTAATTGTGCTAGGCAACCGAATAGCGAAGCTGGAACAACAACATAACGCAATGCCAAGCGAAACCGATTCAATCACACTAGGCATTTTAAGAAAACAACTTAGCCAACTGTTAAAAGTGGCGGAAAGAATGAAGGAATAAACCAAAATGAAACACGAGCTTAATTTACCGGGTATTACCGCTTTAATGAGTGAACCTATCAAAGCAACCTTGAGCTTTTTAGATTTTCCGCATATCCGAATTGAACGACTGCACCACGATAACGGCAGACCGTTTTTTATCGGTGTGCTTTCTCTTGACCTTGAAGATCATATCAATATTGAAATGGCAGGGGCTACGGGCTTTTTAGAGGCTCTAGCGATTATTGCCTATCATCAACAACTAACAGCTACGCCGTTATTAGTGAATGATGACCTATTGAGTGAAATCAACAAGCTACCCCACCCACAACGAACAAACCCATTTATTGACCGGCAAGGCAACGAAATTACAAAAGAAATGATGAGCAAAGATTATAGAAAGCAAGTTGATTATACCTTTGCTGAAAAGCGAATGGCGGAGGGGAAAGAATGATTGAACTCACACCAAAACAAGAGGCTTTTTGCCTTGCCTATATTGAAACCGGCAATGCTAGCGAAGCCTACCGCCAAGCCTATGAAACCGAAGATATGAAGTCCGAAACCGTCCACCGAAAAGCGAAAGAGCTAATGGATAACGGCAAGATTACGGCAAGGATTGAGGAACTGAAAGCCGAACACGCAGAACGCCATAAATTAACCGTTGATGACCTTTTAAAGGAGCTGGAAGAGGCTCGCATACTGGCGAGAGAGAAAGAAAACCCTAACGCAATGACTCAAGCCACAATGGGCAAAGCGAAGTTGCTAGGGCTGGATAAGCAGGTTATCGATCACACCTCGAGCGATGACAGCTTAAAACCTCAAATTCATCTTACAGAGGGCGAATTTAGAGAAATTGCCCTCGAACTTTTAGCCACCGTTTAAACAAGGAACAGACAAAATGAAACCACTCAAACCCAACTTTAAAACCTATCCGCAAATGAACCGCACTTTTGCCTTAAATAAAATCGCCATTGAGCGTTGTAAGCAGGATTTCCCCGACTGCTACCACTTTAAAAAGTTGATGGCGGAAGAATGCACCGAACTCGCCGACCGTTTGAAAATGGGGCTTGTACTGATGGCGGAATTGAAAGCAACAAGCACCCTAACAAGCGACCAAAACCGCCATTTTAAAGCGTTCAGAAATGGGGCCAAGTATTTAATCAAACAGCTTGAAGAAACGGCTCTACACGTTGCCAACGTGGATAAGGGAGAGTTTGAGCCAACACCTTATAAACCGATTAAACAAGCGGACTAAACACTACATTAAGGCAGGAAAATGAAGAAACACCATACACAAACCAACGGCGAAAAAGTGCTTTTAGAGGTCGTTCTAAATGAAAATGGCACATCCGAACTTGAATGCACGTTGAAGCATTACATTATCAGCCCGAGAACCTATATCAGCCAATTTGAGCGGGAAACAGGGCTGAAACTATGGCACAACAGCACCCTATCGGAGAACGGCAAATATTACAAACGCTATCAACTTCCCGACCGCCACACCGCCGAAAAGCTGATTAATTACCTCAATCACAAGGCAGAGCTAAGAGGCGAAACCGCCATCACAAACGCACAGGCACAGCAGATTTTGAGCCGTTTTAATGAGGTGTAAGAATGCCAAGAATACAAACAGAAACCCTAACCGCCAAACAAGAAGCCTTTTGCCTTGCCTATCTTGAGTGCGGAAACAGTTTAAAAGCCTATCAAGCCGTGAATACCGGCACAATGAAACCGCACTCAATGCGAGCAAGGGCAAGCGAAATGATGAATGATTACAGGGTATTTAACCGGCTGAAACAGCTAATCAAGGAACGCAAAGCGAAAGGCGGACATTTACCGAAGTTTAGAAAAGGCTCACTAATGGCGGAATGGCTGAAAAATGATCGTAGATAAAACTTGATATTCACGATGGTATTTCCGCCGTATTTCCAAAAAATTGAGGCGAATTATCCGAAGAATTTAGGATTTTTTCCAATGAATGTACAAAAAACAAAAACCCCTAGCCATACACAACTAGGGGTCAATCAAGGTATCAAAAATGAAAACTCACAACCATTATTTTAAAACAAATATTGATTTTGTTCATCATAATTCAGCAAAAAGTGAAAATATTTCACGCATTCACAAATTGCTAAATAGCGTAATTCTAAGCTATTATGCTCACGCAGTCGCAAAATCGGCTGCCGAGCCTGGAAACTCGAATTTAACCAAAGGCGAACAGCACGCCCAACGTGCTTTTTTTGTTCGTAGCACACGCACACCCAAAGAAACCACACAGCTGAAAATTCAGCCTAGTGAATTTCTCTCTATGGTAGCGTGTAATGGGAAAGGTTCGCCCTTTGCTGATTTCCTTTGGTGTCAGTTTTCCAGCCCGTTACACGCTACCGCCCAAACCCTGGAAAGTTTAGCGGTAGCCTTAATTAATCAACCAAAGGATACCGTTATGAAACGCTTTAAATTCCTAACAGGTTCACGCCTGATCATTACCATTTACGCAAATAACCGCCAAGAAGCCGAGAATAAAATCAAATGGATAAATAAGCCTATCTGTATTGGTTTAAATTTACCGAGTATTCAGGGGGTGCAATATGCGTAAATCCACTACTCCAAGCCATATTGCTTTAACGATGGAACAAGCAGGTAAACTTAATCAGTCTATTAATTATGCCCAAGCCATTTTAACACTTATTCAAAACGACAGTATAAACAATGAGGGCGAAGAACCCGATGAGTTCTTTACCAGCACTAGCACCATCAAAACCGCTATTTCAGCCGTTCAGCATTTTTTAAACGTGGCAGAAGAAAACAGCAAAGGGGTTTATTTATCTCTGGAGGTGAACAATGGCTAAACCTAAACCAAATTTACAAGAAGCCATTGGCAAGCTATGGGATACCGTTTCAGTCCTCACGCTATTGAGCAAGGTAAATATTGGGAGCGGTCAAGATGGCGATTTTCAAGGCAGTTTAGATCTTATTTCAAAATCTCTTGCCGATACTGTTAGCGAAATTCAAGACTTAACAGGAGGCAAGAATGGCTAAATACAACGTTATTTTGACCTACAAAGACGGCTCAAGCTTTGAATGTGCGAAAGGTGTAACCCTTGATCGTGCTAAGCAAATTAAAACTGAAGCCGAACACAGAAAGGCAACAAATGAATTTGCGTTTAGAGATGTAAAAACGGTTACCATCACAGATGAACAGGGGGCGAACAATGACTAAATGCTACGCCGTTATTCTCAACGCTCCTTTATTTGATGGCGGTGCGGTTATGCCAATCATAGAAGCCTTTTTCGCAGACAGAAAAGCGGCTAGCCGTTTTAAATCTAAAAACCCTATACGGCAGGAAGTGCGAGAAATCAGCCCCAATGATTACACGGTTACTATTCTGTTAGCGATGGGAATAGTAGCAATACCGGCAAAAGGCTTTAAACATTACCAACAGGCGGAAAAAGCACTACCGCCATTGAAAGCGGTTATGCCTAACCATCACTTTGAGATCGTGAAATTTTGCGATACGGCACTTTATAAACGCAATAAGCAGGAGGGGAAACTATGACTAAACCGGTCAAAGCCCCTTTTGTGGATAAACAACCCAAAGGCAAGCCATACGAAGCCTACATTATTGCCGGCACTAATGCGTGGGATAAAACCAAACAGCAAACGGTGCTAGAGTGGACGAAGTCGGAAAGTAACTATCAGCCTATCATTCTAGGTAGTAAAGAATTGAGAAAAATCGACCGCTTGAAGTTGGCGGTAGAGGTGGGAACAATCTCAATCTATCGGGCAGGAGAACTCACAGAAGCCGAGAAATCGGCTATTTGCCAAAACCTTGCCAAATATTCAACCGCCGAAACGGTAGCCTTTTATGATGAGGCCCTACAGCTTGAAGAAAATGCAAGCGGTTATATCGCCCGATTGTGTGCAGAGAGTGGCGGAGGTGTGGAAGAAATCGAAGAAGACTTTGAAGAACGATTTAACACGCTAGGCGATAACGGCAAAGTGTCGGAGTTTTTGAAATGGTATGAAAAACCATTACAACGGCACGCCCAAAGCGGCGAGTCCTACCAATTCAACGGTAAGAAATGGGAAGCCCTAGAAGATGACCTACTAGGGCGAGAAATCCGCAATTTCTTCATTGCCAAAGGCATTAAAAAGTATTCGGCAATCCGCATTAAAAAGATGATTGATTTATTCAAGTATGAACTAGAACCGACCGCCAAGCATAATCCGCACTTACTGGCATTTAACAACGGCATTTTAGATAAACGTTCGCTAAAATTTACCGCACACACTTCAAAGGTATTCATTACTTCCTTTATCAATGCCGATTACAGCGAGCAAGAACAACCTACACCAAACTTTGATAAATGGCTAAAGTTTGTCAGTAACGGCAATTTAGAGCGAGCGAAGACGATTTTAGCCGGCTTGTTTATGGTGCTAACCAATGCCGACAAATGGCAGTTATTTATTGAGGTAACAGGGGCAGGCGGCACAGGGAAAAGCACTTACACCGAAATAGCGAAACTACTGGCAGGCGAAAATAACCACGTCGGCATAACGCTAAAAGCCCTTGATGATGAAGTAAAGCGTTGCATTATCATTGATAAAACGTTCATCATTTCAGGCGAACAGCCGAAATATACAGGGGACGGGGCAACGATTAGAGCAATCACAGGGGGCGATGATATATTCTTCAACCCGAAGCATAAAAAGCCGTTTAGCCAAAAAGTGAATGCGGTGTTTATGACAACCAATAACACCCCGATTTTGTTTACCGAAAACAGCGGAGGAACGGAAAGGCGGAGAGTGATTTTCAGGTTTGATCGCATTGTACCGATTGAAGAAAGGGACTTCAATTTAATTGATAAAATTCAAGCCGAAACGGGGGGCATTATTCGCTTACTGTTTGACACTTTCCCCGACCCACTCGAAGCAAAAGCCCTACTGGAAAGGCAAAGGATCAGCCAAGAGGCTCTAGCGGTTAAAATGGAAGTGAACCACGTTTTAGAGTTTGCTCAAGAGTTCGAAATATTGCCGACAGTAAACGGCTTAGCGATGGGGAGTTCACTTAATAACGGCACTAGAGACAGTGCGATTTACCCGGCTTATATTTACTTTTGCCAGCTCAACGATATAGAGCCAATCAACCGCCGAACCTTTACCCGAGCGTTTAAACAAGCCCTTAAGGAATTAGACAAAGGGGAATACCAAACTAGGGAAAGTAACGGGCGAACGGTGACAAATGTTCGCTATATCGATAAGCAACGCACCTTTAACAAGTGGCAAGGCTAACACCTACCGCCAACAAGCAAAGCCTAGATGAAATATGCTAGGCTTTTTTATTGCTTGTTTTATTGATTTATCCTCACTTTGCGGATACTATAACACCCAGTAGAACCGCAACGGAATAGACAGAATGAATTTGACTTTTATTGAAACTGCTCTCTTTTCAAGATTTAGAGCCGAGCATATTAGTGATGACGTTTATCGAGCATTACAAAATGAGCTACTGGAAAATCCTGAAAAAGGCGATATTGTAAAGGGCTTAAATGGCGTTAGAAAAATCCGCATACCGGACACACAACGCAACAAGGGCAAGCGTGGCGGAATTAGAACAATGTATTTTTACTACACCACAAGATCGCACATTTATTTTCTTTTTGCCTATGGTAAAAATGAAACGGAAGATTTAACAACAGAGCAAAGAAAAGCAGTGAATGCGTTATTAGAATTAATTAAAACTAAGTAAGGGGTATATATGAGTTTTTACGATGATTTAATGGAAAGCCTAACCGAAGTTAAAGAGCATTTAGAGGGCAAGCGAACACTACGAACCGAAACCCTATCACGCTCTGAACCGTTGCATATTTCAGCCGATGAAGTAAAAGCAATCAGAGCAAGGCTCAATCTTTCCCAAGCGGTATTTGCTCAACGCTTAAGAACCAGCATTAAAACCTATCAAGGGTGGGAGCAAGGGAAAAGCACCCCGAACCCACAGGCAACTATTCTATTGCGACTGGTTGAACAGTCCCCACAGGTATTTGAACAAATCGCACGTCTTTAAAATATCAGCCGTTGATGAAAATTAACGGCTTTTTTGCCTCTTGGTGCTACCAAAACCGCCAATATTTTCCCTTTCAAAGTGGCTAACAGTGGGTAAAGTGGGTAAAATTTCAAAAAGTTTTAAATTTTTTCTTTATAAACTTAAACTACTATAGAAAACTACGAACTAAATTCCCCATACACGATCCGAATAATTGTACACAAAACAGCCTAAGCAATAAGGCACTTTGGATTTTAGTTATACGTTTAGTTATATCTTGAAAAATCAAATTAGAAAGAATCCTTATTTATCAATGCTTGAAGTAATGCAATTCAGATGACGCCAGCACCAAAACAACAAAGCCTTAACTTTTAACAGTTAAGGCTTGTTCATTTGTAAATATTTAGCTAAATCGTACCGCTTGCCAGCTAAATGCCATCGCCAAATAATCCTTGCTCATCTTCAAAATATTGGTTCATATCGAATGCTGGTTTTTGTTCTGAAGACTTGCCGATAATACGAGCTGGCACACCCGCAGCAGTTGCGTGGTCAGGGATTGGTTGTAGTACCACCGAATTTGCTCCAATTTTGGAATAGCGTCCAATTTCAATATTACCGAGAATTTTAGCTCCAGCTCCAATCATTACACCCTCTCTGATTTTCGGGTGGCGGTCGCCATTTTCTTTGCCCGTTCCGCCTAGTGTTACGCCTTGCAGAATAGAAACATCATTTTCAATGACAGAGGTTTCGCCCACAACGATGCCTGTGGCGTGGTCAAACATTATGCCGCACCCCACTTTTGCCGCAGGGTGAATATCGACATCAAAAGCAACAGAAATTTCGTTTTGTAAATAAACCGCAAGTGCCTTTCTACCTTGATTCCATAAATAGTGTGTTACTCGGTAGCTTTGTAATGCGTGAAAACCTTTTAGATAAAGCAGTGGCGTACTCCATTTATCTACCGCAGGGTCGCGTGTGCGTACTGCATTAATATCACAAGCAGCGCTTGCAATAATTTGAGGCTCTGCACGGTAGGCTTCTTCGATAATCTCTTTTAGTGCAATGGCTGGCATAATCGGGTTTTCTAGCTTATTGGCTAGAATATAGCTTAACGCATCACCTAAATTATGATGTTTTAAGATAGTTGCGTGGAAAAAACTTGCCAGCATTGGCTCGCTGTTGGCAAGCTCTTTCGCTTCTTCTCTGATAGATTGCCAAATATGATTAATTTCATTTTGTTGCATATTATTCCCCTTTTCTCTCACGCCCTAATAAGGTTTTCACCACATCTAAAGCACTTTTTCCTTCAAATAGCATTTGGTAAATTTGCTCCACTATTGGCATTTCAACGCCCTGCTTTTGGGCTAGCAAATAGGCTTCTTTGGTATTGTAAAAACCCTCTACAACTTGCCCGATTTCCTGAATAGCAACTTCTGCTGATTTTCCTTGCCCAAGTGCTAAACCAAAACGGCGATTTCGGGATTGGTTATCAGTACAAGTTAAGACGAGGTCACCTAACCCTGCCATCCCGCTAAAAGTTTTAGGATCTGCACCTAAGGATACGCCTAAACGGCTGATTTCAGCAAGCCCTCGAGTAATTAAAGCAGTTCTGGCATTTGCACCAAATCCCATACCATCTGAAATACCTGCACCAATCGCAATCACATTCTTAATTGCTCCGCCTAACTGCACCCCCACAATATCGTTGTTGAGATAAACTCGGAAAGCTTTTGAGCAATGAATACGTTGCTGCATTTCATCAGCAAATGTAGGATCAGTTGAGGCGAGCGAAATCGCTGTCGGTAGCCCTGCTGCCAGCTCTTTTGCAAAAGTTGGACCAGAAAGCACTGCTAGTGGATAAGAATTACCTAAAATTTCTTGCGTTACAGTTTGTAATAATCTGCCTGTATCTCGCTCAAGCCCTTTCGTTGCCCACATAATGCGGTGATCTTTAGATAGATGTGGTTTAATTTGCATCAATACATCAGAGAAAACGTGGCTCGGCACAACAATGAGTAAATCTTTTACATTTTGCAATGCGGTTGATAAATCTGATACCACTTCTAATGCCTCAGGAAAAACAATATCCGGCAAAAACTCTTGATTCATTCGAACCTTAGCAAGCTCTGCCATTTTTGCAGAATTATGCCCCCATAAATAGGTTTTATGGCCGTTGCGTGAAAGAGCAATTGCTAGCGCTGTACCGTAAGAGCCTGCACCTAAGACAGCTATTGGTGCTGAATAAACTTTACTCATATATCTTCTCAACTCATTTGCAAAAAAATCATTAAAAACAGCCGCTTGTAGATAAAAAAATAGGTATGCAGTGCATACCTATTTCTCTGAAATGCTTAGTTAGCTAATGGCTGCTCTGCACCTTCTTCTTGTTCTTGACGTTGGAGATAATCCATAAATAACGCATCAAAATTCACAGGAGAAAGATTTAATGCAGGGAATGTACCACGATTTACAAGGCTTGAGATTAATTCACGAGCGTAAGGGTAAAGTACATTCGGGCATTGTGATGCTAAGCAGTGAGCAAGCTGAATGCCTTCTAAACCTTTAATCGTAAACACACCAGCTTGTTTCACTTCACAAATAAAAGCAACATCATTGCTATCTTCTAAGGTTGTTTGTACCGTGATGTGTAGCGTTACCTCGTATAAATCTTCGCCAATTTCTTTGGTTTCAGTATCCAGTTCAAAACCTAATTGTGGTTTCCATTCTTGGTGGAAAATCGTCGGCAAATTAGGGGCTTCAAATGAAACATCTTTCACATAAATACGTTGAATTTGAAGCTCGAAAGGCGTTTGTGTAGCTTCTTCTGTTGAAGCAACTTGATTTTCTTCTGACATAAAATTTCCTTAATAAATAGATTATTTATGTTTCTTAACCGTTGGTAGGCTTGCTGCACGCCAGCCTGCTAAACCTTCTTTTAATACATACACTTTGCTAAAACCTTGTTTAGCAATCGCATCTGCAATGCTACCTGAAGTAAAACCATTAATATCGGCTAAAATTACAGGGCGAGCTTTGTATTTATCAATTTGGTGCGTTTTTCCTGCTTTTAATTCTGAAGGTAAAGCGTGAATACTATCAATAATATGACCTGCACGGAATTCTTCGTCCGAACGTAAATCAATTACCACAGCGTCTTCTTTATTAATCAACTGCGTGGCTTGTGCGTTATCTACAATAGTGTATTTACGGGTTGCGTTTTTATAAAAACTGAAAATGACCGCAACAAATAAAGCGACCCACGCAAACACCATAATAGTGTGGTTTGCCACGAATTGCTGTAATTGTTGAGCAAATGTAAGTTGTTCCATAATTTCATTTCCTTAAAATTGAAAAATAAGCGGCTTTTTTGACCGCTTGTAAAAGCAATAAAAGGTGGGCATAAGCCCACCCTAAGGAAATTATTGAGCTTGTTGTGACATTACTTCATCAAATGACATTGCTTTTTCAGTTACTTTAGCTTTTGCTAACACTGCATCAACCGCTTGCTCTTCCAATACCACATTGCGGATATTTTCTGTTAATTGGCGGTTTTCCGCATAGTGAGCAACGACTTCTTCAGGCTGTTCGTAAGCTGATGCGATATCTGCAATCATATCTTCAACACGTTTTTCATCTACTTTTAACTCGTTAGAACCGATGATTGAAGAAAGTAATAAGCCTACTTGAACACGGCGTTTAGCTTCTGCTTCAAATAATTCTGCAGGTAACTGTGCTGCCATTTCTGGTTTACCACCAAAGCGCTGAACTGCCTGCTGACGTAACACATTGATTTCTTCTTCAACTGCTGCCGCAGGAACTTGAACATCATTTTGTGCAATTAAGCCGTTGATTACCTGTGTTTTAACGCGTGAAGTTACCGCATTTTTCAGTTCACGTTGCATATTTTTCTTGATTTCTGCACGTAATTCTTCAACTGATTTTGCATTACCGAATTTTTTCACAAATTCTTCTGTTAATTCAGGTAATACCATTTCTTCTACTTTTTTCAAGGTAATTGCGAATTTCGCTGCTTTACCTTTTAAGTTTTCTGCGTGGTATTCTTCTGGGAATGTTACATCGATGTCGAATTGCTCGCCTGCTTTACGGCCAACGATACCATCTTCAAAGCCCGGAATCATACGACCTTGCCCCATAAATAATACGAAGTCTGATGCTTTACCGCCTTCAAATTCTTCGCCATCTACAGAACCAACAAAATCGATTGTTACGCGTGATTCAGCTTTTGCTGCATCTTGGCTTTCTGTCCAAGTTGCTTGTTGTTTGCGTAACACATCAACCATTTTATCTAAATCTGCATCAGTGATTTCTACTACTGGTTTTTCAACTTCAATATTTTCTAAACCTTTTAATTCCACTTCTGGGAATACTTCAAATTCAGCTGTGAAGCTAAAATCTTGACCCGGTTGGTAGTTGTTTGGAGTGAATGTAGGGCGACCTGCAAGGTTAATTTTTTCTGCAATTACTGCTTCAAAGAATGCACGTTGCATTTCATCAGACAATACATCTTGACGAGCTGCGATACCGAAACGTTGTTCGATGATTGAGTGAGGAACTTTACCTTTACGGAAACCATCTACACGAGCATTTTTCGCATAGCCTTTTAATTGTTCTTTATATGCTGCTTCGATTTTGTCAGCTGGTACGTTAATAGTTACACGGCGTTGTAAGCCTTCTAATGATTCAATTGAAAATGACATTCTTAAACCTCAGTTTAGGGATATAAAAGATATACAAATAGACGGCTATTGTATCGATCTATAAAGGAACTGTCGAGAAGAAAGTCATTGAGAGAGCTGGAAAATAGAATAGTTTTTACAAAAAAATCCAAATATTACCGCTTATCAATGTTATTGGCTACAAGCGGTCTTTTTTATTGTATTTTTTACTGTTATTGACTGTAAGGGCAAATTGCAATTTACCCCTACAAAATAAAAAAGAGGCATATCTCTGGATATGCCTCTCTTCTCGTTTATTACTATCAAATATTATTTGATGATTTTCGCTACAACGCCAGCACCTACTGTACGACCACCTTCACGAATCGCAAAACGTAACCCTTCGTCCATTGCGATT
>NZ_JBGTYX010000024.1:0-27960 GCF_041807785.1 Mannheimia sp. E30BD | reverse complement strand
GGTTTTTGTGATGAAAGTTATCGGCTCTCTAAGCTACACAACGAAGTGCTTTCAAGGGACGAGACGAGATGCCGATAACGGGTTGTGTTGCTTAGTTTAACTCATTTGAGATATACAAGGGGCAGGTCCTGTGCCTGCCCAAATCTTAATTGCAAAATTTTGTAAAAATATCACCGCTTGTTATTTCCACTTCTTAACTAACTAATTTGATGATGAAACACAGTTTAACCCCTTTTCATACTTTCCATTTGCCAGCAAAAGCAACGCAAATTATTGAATTTACCAGCGTTGAACAACTGCTTACCGAATGGCAAAAAGCCTTTAATGCTCAAATGCCGATTTTGATTCTAGGGCAAGGCTCTAACGTCTTATTTTTAGAAAATTTTGACGGTGTAGTGTTAGTGAATAAACTGAAAGGGATTACACATCGTGAAGATGATCAATTCCACTATTTGCACGTTCAAGGTGGAGAAAACTGGCACGAGCTAGTGAAGTGGACATTAGCCCATAACATTGCAGGCATTGAAAATCTTGCGTTAATTCCCGGTGTCGCTGGTTCTGCTCCTATTCAAAACATCGGTGCTTATGGCGTAGAGTTTGAGCAAGTGTGTGATTTTGTCGAAGTGTTAAATTTACGCACAGGCGAACACTTTACGCTTTCAAAAGAAGAGTGCGGTTTTGGCTACCGTGAAAGTGTGTTCAAACATCAATATCGTGATGAATTTGCGATTATTTCTGTTGGCTTAAAATTTGCTAAAGCGTGGCAACCTGTGCTGACTTATGGCTCACTCACGCAACTTGACCCACAAACCGTTACGCCTCAACAAATTTTTGACGAGGTGTGCGAAGTTCGCTCCTCAAAATTGCCAAACCCCGATGAGTTTGGCAACGCAGGCAGTTTTTTCAAAAACCCGATTATTTCGGCAGAACAATTTGCGGAAATACAAGCCCAATTCCCAACCATTCCAAGTTATCTACAGCCTGATGGAACAATCAAATTAGCCGCAGGTTGGTTGATTGACCAAGCTGGTTTAAAAGGCTTACAAATTTGTGGTGCGGCAGTGCATACCCAGCAAGCTTTAGTCTTAATTAATAAAGAAAATGCTACAGGAAGAGACGTTGCTGAATTGGCAAAAACCGTTCGCCAACGTGTGCGTGAAAAATTTGGCGTAGAAATCCAGCCTGAAGTGCGTTTTATCGGCAAAAATGGTGAAGTAGATAGCGAGCAGATCACTCGCTAAGTGAGATAACAATGAAGCTCAACCAGAAGCAAATTCAAGAAGCCTTACTCTGCGGACAAGCCATTGTGTTTGATGAAATTGGCTCAACCAATGAATATTTACTCACACATCATCAAACCTTAGAAAATGGCTCAGTCTGCCTTGCGGAAAAACAGACTGCAGGGCGTGGCAGACGCGGGCGAACGTGGTATTCGCCAGAGAGTGAAAATCTCTATTTCTCGATTTTATGGCATTACCCAAATGAAGAAGCCGCCAATCTGCCTCCACTTAGTCTTGTGGTGGCGTTAATTATTGCTGAAAGTCTCTCGGCACAAAATGTGGAAGATATTCAAATCAAGTGGCCGAATGATATTTACTACAAAGGCAAAAAAATGGGCGGTATTTTGCTAGAAAGCCAAGCCACTCGTAATGGCTTGAATTTAGTGATTGGGATTGGCTTGAATTTAGGTATGACGAAAGTTGATGAGACCATTGTTACCCAAGCGTGGGCGGATTTATCGCAATACCATTTCGACCGCAACAAGCTAGTCTGCCATTTAGCTTTTGAGTTGCAAAAAAATCTCAAAATTTACCCGCTTGTCGGTTTCTCTCACTATGCCGAACGCTGGCAAAAATTCGATATTTTCTATAATAAACCCGTGAAATTGGTTACAGAAAACAGTGAAATTCACGGTACTTCACTCGGCATTAACGAACAAGGCGAGTTAATTCTCCGACAAGGCGAAACCATTCAATATTTCGGCATTGGCGAAATGTCGTTAAGGGCGGATTAGCTTACCGTAAGGTCGCACTACGTGCAACCTCTCTCAATATATTTCGCAGCCAAATACCATCTTATTTACCCTATTGTTATATCATTTTGTTATATCAGCACACTTTTTGTTATTTACTCTTTATATAATAAAGGGTACTCTTCGCCAATTAACTCTAAGACTCATCGGAGAATATATGAAATTATCAACCTTAACCAAAGTCAGCGCAGGTGTGTTAGCAGCATTAGCGTTAGCAGCTTGTGATGATAAAAGCGAAAATAAAACAACAACTTCAGCCGCAAAACCAGCGGTAGAAAAAACCTTTGTAAACTGCGTAAGCCGTTCGCCAACAGGCTTTAGCCCAATTTTAATGATGGACGGTTTATCTTATAACGCAAGTTCACAGCAAATTTATAATCGCTTAGTAGAGTTCGTGCCGGGAACAACGGATATTGAACCTGCATTAGCTGAGAGCTGGGAAATCAGCGAAGATGGTTTAACTTATACCTTTAAATTACGTCAAGGCGTGAAATTCCACTCAAATAAAGATTTCACCCCAAGCCGTGAGTTCAATGCAGATGATGTGGTGTTCTCATTTAATCGTCAATTAGATAAAAACCACCCATATCACACGGTTTCAAACGGGACTTATCCATACTTCAACGCTATGAAGTTCCCAACCTTATTAAAATCGGTAGAAAAAGTAGATGATAGTACGGTGCGTATCACTTTAACTAAGCGTGATGCGTCATTCTTATCAAGTCTAGGTATGGATTTTACCTCAATCTATTCTGCTGAATATGCCGATAAAATGATGAAAGCAGGCACTCCAGAAGCGGTAGATACCACCCCAATCGGTACAGGCCCGTTTGTGTTTAGTGGCTATGTATTAGACCAAGCAAGCCGTTATGTGGCAAATAAAGAGTATTGGAAGGGCAAACCGGATATCGACCGTTTAATCTTTGAGATCGTGCCCGATGCAACCACCCGCTATGCGAAATTACAATCTGGTCAATGTGATTTAATGGACTTCCCGAATGCGACCGATATTGAGAAAATGAAAAATGATCCGAAGATCAACTTATTATCTCAACCGGGTTTAAATATTGCGTATGTGGCATTCAATACCGAGAAAGCACCATTTGATAATGTGAAAGTTCGCCAAGCATTAAACTTAGCGGTAGATAAAAAAGCGATTATTGATGTTGTGTATCAAGGTAATGGTTTCGCAGCGAAAAACCCGCTTCCGCCAACAATTTGGGGTTATAACGACAGCTTATCAGAGTCAGAATATAACATTGAGAAAGCGAAACAGCTATTAGCTGAAGCCGGCTTCCCAAATGGTTTTGAAACTGAATTATGGGTACAGCCTGTAGTACGCGCGTCTAACCCAAATCCACGCCGTATGTCTGAAATTATTCAAGCAGACTGGGCAAAAATCGGCGTGAAAGCGAATTTAGTTACCTATGAATGGGGCGATTATATCAAACGTACCAAAGCAGGCGAATTAACCGCAGGGACTTACGGTTGGTCTGGCGATAATGGCGACCCTGATAACTTCTTATCGCCATTATTCGGTACACAAAATGTAGGTAACAGTAACTATGCTCGCTTCACTAACCCTGAGTTAGATGCCTTATTAGAAAAAGCATTAGGCTCATCTGATAAAGCAGAACGTACAAAGCTATACGAACAGGCTCAAGTGATTTTAAGAGAGCAAGCTCCGTGGATTAACGTGGCTCACTCAATTAACTTTGCTCCAACCAGCAAACGTGTTGAAGGCTACAAACAAAGTCCATTCGGATATACTTACTTATATCCTGTGAAGATTGTGGAATAATATAAACAATGGGCGAACTAATTAGTTCGCCCATTTTGTATCTATCAATAATCCTTCACCTCAAACTCTCGTTGTAGCTTTTCAATGCTTTCAACTTGTTCAAAGTTATCAAACTTCGCTACATCTTCTGTATTGGTTTTTGTACCTATTGCTTGACTCACAAACACAAACGCTTGCTGATCGATTACTGCTTTTTGGTAAAACGCCACAATATCAGCTTTGGTTAAGCCTTTGGTTAGCTCAATAACCTGTTGCAAGCGGTCAAATTTTGCATTATTTCTGCTAAAGTCTGAGCCAAACTCTGCGAATTCTTCCGCTAAAGATTCAGGCTTATATTGCAGTTTTTCCACCAAGCTATTGCGATATTTCACAAATTCCTCATCAGATAGATTCTGTAAACGCTCAAAGCTCTCTTTAAAGAAACGTTTGTTATGCTCTAAAATCCCTGCTGGTGTGGTATTCGGGCTTTGTACCATAAACTGAATGCCTGAGGTTTTGCCAATGGCTGTTTGGGTAGCATAAACCACATAGCCCAGTTGTTTGTCAGTACGCAAATCATCAAAATACCAACGAGAAACAATATCTCTCAGCAATCTTGCTCTTACTACACCCTCCAGTTCTGTATAGCCGTTCGGTAAGAATGCCATTAGCAAGGCATTGTCTTCATTCGGTACGTTTTTAATGAAATTGAGTTTACGTTGGCTTGTATTTACATCAATATACCGTCCAGTCGAATTTGCAAATTTTTTGTTTTTTATAACCGCTTGCACTTGCTTAGCAATTTCAGAGACCTGCTCATTCGATAAATTACCCACTGAAAGCAACTTAAAGCCTGTAGAGTCATTCAAAATGCGATCACGCAATTTTTGCACATCAGCAAGGCTGATTTGGTCGATCATCTCACGCTGTTTGACTATCTCAAAATAAGGGTAACTCGCAAAATACACTAATGCTGTATTCGCTTGATTGAGACTATTTTCTTTCTCACTACGATCTAAGGCTTGGTGCAAACGCTGTTTAGCTTGAGCTAATACCTCTTCATTAAGCTCAAAAGTGCTGAACTGTTTGATACTGTCTAAAATCAATTTGCTGAGGTTTTGGGTATAACCCTCCGCACTTGCAATCAAACTGTTAGCTGCTGGGGCTAAACTTAAATTCATTCCTGCGATGGAAGATTGGAAATCGAGCTTGGTTTGTGCCAAATTGTTCATATAACCTAAAATGGCGGCAGCAGTCGCAGTTTTTAAATCGTCCTGTCTTGGGCGAATGTTAAATGCCATACTGATTTTTGCTTTCGGATCGGTCGCAAAATTCACGCTCGGCATTGCATAAATCAGTTCGCCTTGCTTTTCAGCTAATAATTTTGGCTTAGTTAGCCCTTTCTCCACCACATTTAATGAAAAATCTGTGGTGAAATAAGGGTTGAGCTCTGGTAAATTAAGTTGTGGATTTTGGCTGAAATCAAGCCATTTTTGTTTTTGCTGTTCTGTGATTTTTGCCACAGAATAGTCCGCCTCAAAATGTGGCGTTTTCTTATCCGTTATCGCATTATCACTCACTAATATAATACGAGCATTGTCGATATTCATCTGTGCTAATTTTGCTTTAATTGCATCATTATCCATCGTTTCCGCCACATAAGGTTGGTCGATAACGTGTTCTAATGGAAAATAAAGCATTTGGTCGGTAATGAACTCAACAAAGCCCATACTTTTTTCAACTTGTAAGTGTTGGAAATCTTGTTTCAGACTCTCTTTTACTTCATTGAAATAACTCTCTTGAATGCCCTCTTGCTTAATTTTTTCAATTTGTTGGAACACGAGGGAAATTACTTTATCTTGTTCAGCCAAGCCTTTATTGGTTAGCTCAATATAAATATCAAATGAGCTACGATCACGCCCGATATTAGCGGTACTTACCGCTTCAATACCGCCGTCAGATAAGCCTTGCTTGATTAAATAATCTGATAAAGTACCATCGGTATTATTGTTTAGCACATAAGCGATATACTCACCTGTTTTGTGCTTAAAGTGCATTTCATCGTTCGGGAAATCAAACCCAATAGCGAGCATTTTGGTCGATTTCACCGGCTTGTATTGAATGAAAACAGATTTATCTTCTGCTCGGTAACGTGGCTCAGCCGTTTGTGGTACGCTGAGGTTTTTATTTTCCATTTTGCCTAAAGTATTTACTGCCAACTTCACCATCTGCTCAATCGACTGATTTGAATAAAGCACTACTTTAAATAAATTCGCTGAATAATGTTCTTTATAAAACTTCTCTAACTCAGTTTGTAACTTACTGTCTGGCTTATCTGATAAGGTTTCTTTATTCCCCACCGCAAATTTGGTAGCAGGGTGAGCTGGATTTGAGGTAGCTAAATTCACGCTGTGTAATAAATGTCCATCATGCGATTTTGCTCGCACCATCTCGGCATTCACTGCATTTACCTCTTTCTTCGCATTCTTTTCAAGTAAAAGCGGGAAAGCGAGCGTATCTGCCAAACGAGCAACCGCCTCACTAAAGGCTTCATTATTCACTTGAAGATAGTAAGCCGTGCGATGCGAAGCGGTAGAGGCATTATTCATTCCGCCATTTTTAGTTAAAAAGCCGTCTAAGCTGTTCGTTTCAGGATAGTTTTTTGAGCCCATCAAAATCATATGTTCAAGATAGTGAGCCAACCCTTGCTGAGAAACAGGATCGTCCGCCGAGCCAATCGGAATAATGGCAGACATCAAAGATTTATTCGCTTGGCTATCTGAAATCAGCAGTACCTCCATACCATTATCCAGTTTGATGCCTTGATAAATCGCCTTATCATTCGGGCTTTTATTAATGCTCTGTTTAATTAACTCAAAGCCTTTTTGGCTCTGCTGCTGAGTTTGACTAGCGGTCGTTTTTTCCGAATTTTTTGCAACTTCTGCGAAAGCAGGATAAGCCATTACATTGAGAGCAAAAGCTACCGTAACTAATTTGGTTAGCATAGATAATTCCATATATCTCCTTTTGAAATTAAATAGGTTGTGGTTAATTGACAGTAAAATGAGGGGAAAATTCTATTTGTGATGTGTAAAATAGGGCGAAAAATATTTCACCCCTATAAGTTTTGCTTAACTATTCGCTGTTATTTTCTCATTCATCACGCCAAACCAATTTACCGTATGTTGGTAAATTTCTTCCGAATTGAGTGTGCTTGTTTGCGAAAGAATACGGTTGATGTAACTACCCTCTCTATCTTCGGCAAGGTTAGAAAGCGCCTGTTCGCTGTTTTCACTGCCTTTTTTGAGATAATCGTCAATGCCTTGATAAACCACAAGTTGTGCTTGCGATAAGCCTGCTAAGTAGTCCTTCACATAAATCGTTAATTGAGATAGAGCCTCTTCGGGTAACATTTTTTCAAAACTCAATAAGCCTGTTTGCTCAGCCTCACGGTAATAGAATTTCACGTTTTTTTGCGGGAAATAAGCACAGAGGAATAAATGGTAAATCCAAACTGCTATCTTATCTTTATCTCGCAGACCACCCACTCGCCATAGCACTATTTCTTCATTGAATACATTCTCTAAATTACCATTTAGGTTGATCGTTATTTCATCAATAGCAAGATTTTGGTTAAGCGTTAAAATCGTGCTGTCTTTTGTTAAATACTCCGCTAGAGTTGCTCGCATATCACTGATTTTGCTGATTAAATCTTGCTTGGTTGTGGTAGCAAAATTAGAGGCTGGTAAGTTGCCTTTAAGCTGTTCTTTCTCAAAAAACTGTTCTTGTTGTTCAGGTGAAACTGTTAATAATTCGTTTAAGATGGCGTAGTTATCCAACCCCGATATCGCAAAAATTTCACTTTCATCAATGGTGTCATCATAGGTGTTGAAAGATATGCCTAGCACACTAACGAAGAAAAATTTAATCGGATTTTGTACAAAACGAATAAGATTTCCGATCTCAATCTCCTCAACCGTTTCTGTATTTAATGGCTCACTTAAGAAATCCTGCGTAGAAGAAGTCGGGCTAATAATCCACTCTGCGTTGTAAGCATAATCTCTCGGGTGAGTAAAATTCTTTTTGCTGAACACCGTAAGCGGTTGTTTTCTAACTAAAATTTTCTCAGCCTCTATTCCAAGCTGTGCTTTAAATTCAGGCTCTAAATAGTCGTTAATCGTATCTAAAAGCTGAGAAACTAAAATAGAAGGTAACATCTCTTTGCCGTCTTTTTGCGACTGCCCGATGTAGCTGATGTAAAACACATTTTGTGCCGAAAGTAAGGCTTCCAAAAAGAGATAGCGGTCATCATCACGCTTCGCACGGTCGCCTTTTTGTGGAGCATACTGCATTAAATCAAAGCTGTTGATCTGCTGCTGGCGTGGGAAATCTGCCCCGTTCATTCCCAGTAAACAAACCACTTTAAACGGTATCGCCCGCATTGGTAACAGCGTGGCGAAATTTACTCGCCCAACCAAGAAGTTAAGCTGTTGCGAATGTTGATTGAGCTGCTGGTTAAACATCAGCTCGACAATATCAATATGCAGATTTTCAGCAAAATGAGTGGTAGAAATCAGCGCTAAAATTTCATCGTTTACTGCATTGAGTAACAAAATAGAGGCCGCATTTTCCGCATTTTCTTGGTATAAATCAGCAATCAGCGTTTTTACTGCCAAGTGCCATTGTTCTAAGGATTGTGGCGATTGAATCAGTTTTACCCATTCCAATAAAGTCGAAATAAACGAGGCAAGCCGTCCGACCAATTCAGCATTTAAGCCGTAGCTGTCGCCAAATGCCAACGTGTTTTCCCAAATGCCGTGAGCTTCTTTTAGGCTTGAACCAAGCAGTAACCGATTTAAACCGTTTTCCCACGAATTATAATTCTGCCAATGAGGTTGCTGAATCTCAATGCCTGAACGCACTCCTGCATTTTTCGCCCAAATGCGTAGCGTATGTATATCTTCTGCACTAAAAGCGAAGCGAGTTTGAATTGCCCCAACTTCCAATAAATCAAACAGATCTTCGGCGTTAAATTGGCTCTCTTTCATCGCAAGCAGTTGTAAAAAACTGTGGATAATAGGATCAATTTTGGTAAACGCCTGATCCGATAAGGAAAACGGAATATAGCGAGGATCTCGACTGCCTTTATTGCGAGAAAACACCGCATCAATATAAGGGGCGTATTTATTGATATCTGGCGACATCACAATGATGTCTTTCGGCAGTAAGGTTTTGTCTTTCTCAAATAAATTCAACAGTTGGTTATGCAGCACTTCCACTTCACGCATTGGGCTGTGGCAAGCGTGAATTTGAATGGAGTGATCGTCAGTTAAATCCTCAATAGTGGCATTATTTGCAGAATTAAAAATCTGCTTTTTGAGCTTGTTAAGATTGTTGTTTTCTTCAGGTTCAGCGAACACATCAATAGTATGCGGCTCAAATTCCATTAGCTGTGCTAAGAAATCACGTCCTTGTTTGCCCCAAAGATTGAGCAGTTTATTGCTCTGCTCTGCTAATAAATTTTCCAGATCCTCTGGCGAAATTTTGCGTGTTAAAGCGAGCTTTTGCCATACCTTATCTTCCACACTATCGCCCCAATATTTTTCGCTTGGGTTAAAGAAAAAGATGTGAATATCACAATGCTCACTCAACTTTTTAAATACCGCTAACTGCAACGGCGAGAAGGCAGAAATCCCAAAAATAAAGATACGCTTTGGTAATTTTGCTTTTTCCGCTTCGGTGAGATTATCCAGCTTTTCAAAATAATTTTGCTGCAAATAAGCACGGTGCGAGGTGGTAAATACGCGATCATCTGCCCCTGCTTGCAGATCTTGAACAATTTGCTGCCATAGGTGGCTTTGCCATTTGATATCGGCTGCAATCAAATTTGGATCAACATTCTTTGCCTTAATTGCAATTTTTAGCTCATTTTCGACCGCTTGTAAGTTGCCTTCTTCCCAATGTACTAGCCAATGCGGGCGATAAACCAAGTATTGGTCGAACAATTCAGCAATTTTGGTAGAAAGTTGATAAAGTTTAAGTTGATACTGCTCTTCGCTCGGCTGATTTGCTAAATAACGTTGAAGCGGTTCAAATTCCGCTTGAGTCAGGCAATTTGGGAGTAAACGCATCAGGCGCCAAGTCATTGAGCTACGGTCAAAAATATTCTCTTTTGGCAATTCGGGAAACAGCACACGATACTGTTGCCATAAAAACGTGGTGGGGTAGAGAAAATGGCAGTTGCCCATAATGCCGTTTAGTTCGGCAATCTGCATTTGCAGCCACTGTGCCATTCCCTGACTTTGGATAAGGATGGTTTCTGGCGCAAACGGATCTTCAAGCGGATTAACTTGCTGAACTTTCACCAGCATTTCAGCCAGTGATGAAATTTGGTTAGATTGGTAAAGTGTAAACATAATAACGCCTCGCTAATGAATTATTGTCCAATAAAGCGAGGGGGGATTCAATCCTTATTCAGCTCAATTTTCCCAAGTGGAAAACGAATGCTGAGCTTATTTTCTGAGCATTGAATTTCATAACGAATGTTATTTTGCTCTATCTGCTTTTCACAAGCTAATCCTGCCAACTGTAACGCAATTTGGTTTTCTAATATTACTGCTGCCTGTTGCTGTTGGAAGTGAGTATTCACCCGTCTATTCTGCTCAGATTGCCAATAACTAAAACTCAATACAACAATCGCAAACAAAGCCACAGCCACTAACAGCGAAATCGTGCTTTCTGCTTTATATTTATTCATCTACCGCTCCGATAATATTTTCAGAATGAGTCAAATATTTCCAATAGGAATATTTTTCTTCCAGTTTTGCGATAACCTCTCTTTTAAAGGTTAAATTGCGTTCTTCTCGTGCATTATTAAAGGAGGAATACAATATGCCATACATTTTTTTCCCTGTAATATCAAATAGATAATCGGTAATAACAATGCCGTAAAAATCTTTCGGCAAGCTTTCATTAATATCATTCTTAGCGATCACGATTTTAGGGTTATCTTCACGACTTAGGGGCAGTTCTGATAAGTTTTGGATAGTATAAATTTCGTTCTTAGGCACATTAGTGAAATCAAGATGATCGGATATTCGAGTAAAAGGAATATATTTTTCCCTTGTTGGTCTTCCTTGTTTAAATACACTATTAAACTGACATTCAAATTGATATTGTAAAAACATCAATTTATTCGATGAAAAATCTACTTGAGTAACATTTTCCTTCTTTACCTGTTGGCAAAGTATATTTTTATCTTCTTTATATAAAGAAAGTAGATGATATTTATCATTAAGATATTTCTCGCTATAAAAATGAATTATATTCTGCTGAGCAATCCATTTCTCTTTTGTTAGAAATAATGTAGCTAGAATAGAGGAAATTAATATTAATGAAATTAATAATGCACTAGCATTTTTACCTATCTTCACTGTCACCTCGAATGATTTAATAGGGAAATATAACTTTTTGTGGAATAAGTAATATTATTCTCGTTTACTGACTCTAATTCTATTTCTACTTTAATTAACTTATCTTGTTGCTCCCAACTAAAATCAAGTTTATTTACCTTCACACTATTTATTTCAGTAAATTTACTCCAAGAGCCACTACAATTTTCTAATACTTTTGAGCAGTTTTCTTTTGTACAAATGTCTAAATTCTGTGAAAAAACATAAATCTCATTATTTTCTAGTTTAAAGGCAAATATCTCTTTCAACACATCACGGGTATTATTAATTTCGCCCAACTTACAAGCGGTCGTTTTTGTTCTACGTTTTCCCAAACAACCATCTTGGTTTAAATCATAAAAACTTATTACACAATTTTTCTTCGGTATATTCATACTTTTCCCAGCAAACTGAAATAAATCAAAGTTACTGCCTGCTCGCTTACTTCCCTGATAGCCACTATGTTGCAAGTGCTGCTGTAAGTAGTTTATTAGCTGGTGAGCGTCTGCTTGTAGAGCCAATAACGCTCGTTGTTTAGTTTGAGAGCGATAAAAATCGGTATAGCTAGAAGCGAAAACAAATAAAACAAAAGCACCGAGTGCGGTAGTAATTAAAATTTCAATCAAACTGAATGCTGATAAGTTAATCTTTACAGGTACTACGTTTATTTTTGGCTGCCACATAAACTCGTCCTAATTGTTCAAATTGTAGAATATCATTCTCATTATTTAAGCTAATATTAATACATTTAGATTCTAACTGACCGCTCACCCCATCAATATTAATAAAGGATTTTGGATATAAACTCTTATTTCTCAATATAATATTTTGATTATTTGATCTATAAAGATGATGCTCTTCATTAGAAGCACAGCTGTTTTTTATTAAGCAATCGCAAATTACTTGTTTAGAACTGTTTCGTGGTTTAATTACTGCTACCATACACCATTGATTATTCCGCTGAGAAATCGTTAATGTGTAATTTCGTTTGCTATAACGAGCCTTAGTTTGGATTTGATAAATAAAAGATTGGATATTTTCAATTTCGCTATTTAAAGCAATTCTATCTTGAAAAGTAAAAATAACAGGCGAGATAAAATAAATAGCAATCACCATAATTGCCATAGCGGTTAGCATTTCAATTAATGTTATTGCTCTGTGCATAAAAATACCCTCTTGATAGAGGGCATCTTATAATTTAAGAAGGTTTTGTAAATGGAAAAAAGTTAGTTTTTCGATGCAGATCGCAAAATTAGTTTTAGAATGAGGCTGTATCTTGGAATAAGCCAACTTTTAAATCTGTTGCCGTGTAAATTACACGGCCATCAACTTCAACTTCGCCATCAGCCACCCCCATCACTAATTTGCGGTTTACAACACGCTTCATATGAATGCGATAGGTTACTTTCTTCGCTGTTGGTAAAATTTGACCCGTGAATTTCACTTCGCCAACGCCTAACGCACGCCCTTTGCCTTCGCCACCAATCCAGCCAAGATAGAAGCCGACCAGCTGCCACATTGCATCTAAACCCAAGCAGCCCGGCATTACAGGATCATTAATAAAATGACAATCAAAAAACCACAAATCAGGCTTTATATCAAATTCTGCCTCAATATAACCTTTTTCAAAATTGCCTTTTTCTTGATTCATTTCGATGATGCGATCCATCATCAACATTGGAGGAGCAGGTAACTGAGGACCTTTTTCGCCGAACAACTCACCTTTGCCAGAAAGTAAAAGTTCTTCGTAAGTGTAGCTTGGTTTAATGATTGGTGTACAAGTGTTCATTATTTTTAAAATCCTGTAAATAGAAAAAAGCCTGTTATATCAATACCTGATAAACTAGTCGGATAGTAACAGACTTTTAACTCAGTGAACAGATGTACGCTAACTTGTCGGATCAGTTAAACCCTAATTTTTTGCAAATTTTTCTAAAAAATGAACCGCTTGTATCCTGATTATCACGATCTTCTAATTGCTGATGAATAAGCGAGAAGAGCGATGTTTGTTCAGATACTGGTAATTTTTCATCATCATAGAAATGACGATTGAATAAAATTTCCATCGCATCAAATACATTTTCAACCGCCCAAATTTTAAATTTCTCTTGGGCTACAGCTTCCACCACCTCAGACTTCAAGCTCAAATGGCTTAAACAAGTAGCAGGAATAATCACACCTTGTTTACCTGTTAAGTTGCGAGCTTTACAGATATTAAAGAAGCCTTCAATTTTCTGATTTACGCCGCCAACACTTAGCACATTTCCAAACTGGTCGATTGCCCCTGTTACCGCAATAGATTGTGGCAGGGCAACTTTAGATAATGCACTGACTAACACATTAAAAATCGCCAAAGAAGAGCTATCGCCATCAATTTCGCCGTAAGATTGCTCAAAGGCAACAGAGGCAGAAAACGGCAATTGCGTTGGTAATTCCAGTAAATTAGCCAAGCAAGATTGAGCAATAATAATTCCTTTTGAGTGAATATTTCCCCCTAGCTCGACTTTTCGCTCGATATCGTGAATTTCACCATCACCGTATTGCACATTACAGCTAATACGCAAAGGTTCACCAAAGCTATGTGGAACACCTTCAAAATCAATGACCGATAAGCCATTTATTTGTCCAATTTCTTCGCCTTCCGTTTCAATATAGAGCTGATTACTGAGAATATCTTCTACGGTATATTCATTTAGAATGGAAGATTGTTGCTCTAAATAATCAAAATAGCTTTTTACTTCATTAATTTCTATTGTATTTGGATAGAAATTCTGAATGCCTAATAAATGTTTTCTTAATAATGTAGGTGAAATAGAAATTAAATCTCTGCTTTCACTTTCTCGAATATAAGCCTGTAAAAATTGATTAAGAGCAAGTGGCGATAATCTTTTATTTATTATATTTTCCGCATAAGTCTGTACATAATTTGCCCATTCATCTACATTATTATTTAGCGATAAATACGATTTAATTTCAGTATATTGTGCTACTTGATATAAGCTATCATCATAAGAAGAAAGAGTTGATATATCTTCTCTTTCGCCAACTAGAATTAATTTAAATGTTGATTTTTCTTTAGCTAAAAAATGTGGTGGATAATTAACAGAATGAGGTTCGTATTCTCCAAATAATAATGCCTGTTTTAATTTATCCCATTGGGTAATATCCAATAATAATGAATTAATATTCACAATTAAAATACCATTATTCGCTTCTTGAATTGCCCCTTTTACATATTCGGTTTTCTGCTCTCTTTCTAAAAATATATAATATCCAAACAAATTATTTTTATTAGAATCCATTTTTATTACTACAGAATTTGTTAAATTATCTTGTTTTAAATAATCGGCAAGTTCATCAATAAATTCAGGAAAAAGCTCAGATTTCAGTATCAATAAAGAGCCAAATTTAGCGTGCATAAATTGATCTAGAGCTTGTTTTGCTTTAGGCTGGAAATCTAAGAAATTGGCTTTCTTAGTTAAATCAGAAAAAGGATATTCCACAGTTAATGCTGGGCTATTAAGTAAAAAAATAGTCACAAATTTGCCTCGTTATCGAAAATTTGGTTTATTATACAGAATTCCGTTATACTTGCTAAATATAGCTTATCTTTTCCAACATTATTTACGATTATGCGATACCAAAAACTCATCACTCAAGAAACCACTTGGAAATGGCAATATCTTCTCAAAAAACATCGGGAAGGGGAAAACATTACTAAACACGAAGAACAAAGTTTGATTGATTTAAAGGTTCAATTTCTCTCCACTTTGCAAGACTCCCCTGAAGAAGTAGAAAAATGGATCAAGTCAGAAATGACCGCCGAACAACGTAAAAAAATGCGCCAATCTGTTAGAGCAAAACGAAAACGTTTTTTCAATGCAGAAAAACAAACAACTAAGAAAAAGTCTATTGATTTAGAATACGCTAGTTGGTTAAAGCTCTCTAAATATGCGAAAAGCCAAAACCTCACTTTATCGGAAGCCATAAATAAATTAACTGATGAGGTTGAAAATAAACAGCTTTATTTAGAACAAGTTGCAAAAATGAAATCTAGTTTAAAAGATTTATTAAAGTGAACAAAAAGTAAAATGCCCGCTAACAAGCGGGCATTTTTTCATTCAATTTTACAATTGAAGCACTATATTACATAGTTACTTGTTTTGAACCTTGAACTTGGATTTCAACACGACGATCTGGTGCTAAGCAAGCAATTAATGCTTTACGACCTTTAACTGCATCACAAGTGTTGCCAGTTACTGGGTTTGCTTTACCGTAACCTACAGCTGTTACGTTAGCTGGGTTAGTACCTTTAGAAACGATGTAGTTAGCTACTGTTTCTGCACGACGTTGTGAAAGTTTTAAGTTGAAACTTTCTGAACCGATACGGTCTGTGTAACCATTAACTTGAACTGCTTGATTAGCTAAGTTTAAGTTGCTGATTTCTGCGTGAGCTGCATCTAAAGAAGAAGCCGCTGCCGGTTTTAAGCTTGATTTACCAAAATCAAATAAAACGTCTGAGCTGAATGCGAAGTTTTTAGTTACAACTTCTGGAGCTTCAACTGGTGCTGCACCTTGACCGAAACGGTATGATAAACCTGCAGATACTGAGTGGATCTTCGGACTATATTGTGAATTAATCCAATTAAGATTTGCTTTCTGACGAGCTCTGTCTAAGTTACCCGCAGCATGCAAGTATTGATATTCAACACGAGCTGCTAATTCCGGAGTAATTGCATACTCTAAACCAGCACCTAATAATAATGAAGTTTTTAAGTTGTGAGCACGTTCATCTTCAAAACCATTGTAACCTTTGTAATCGTTACGAACTAATGCAGCACCAACTTTACCGTAAACATCTAAGTTTGGAGCAATTTCATAGCTTGGTTTTAAGCTTAAGTGAGTACCGTGAGCAACGTGTTTAACTGCTTTATCTTCACCTACGTTACCACGTACACGACCAAAGTAGTCATAGCCTAATTCTACTGCTAAACCAACATTATTTTGGTTTGCAATTTGGTAACCACCAAATACACCGTAAGTTACAGAGTTACGGTTGATACCGAATTGACCATTATGACCATTATCTTTATGGTCAAATTGAGTTAAACCGTCGTGGAATGATGCCCAACCAGCTTTAGCACCTGCATAGAAAGTGTTAGCTTGTGGAGCTGCTTGAGCTACTGTCGCAGCAGATAATACTGCTAATGCAACCAATGTTTTTTTCATTTTGATGATCCTCTTAAATATTGTCATCGGTTAAATATATTATTAACACCTAAATTAGGTATTAAAACTTTAACTTTATGCTTCAACAATGATAATTAAGAAGCAAGATAGCTAATGTCAGCGATATTATACAATAAAAAATATTCTAAAAAAGTATTTTTTGTATAAAAATTATCTACTGAGGCACATTCTTGTTCTAATTCTAGCTTGAGCAAGAATATCATCATTATCTTTCTTCGTTTACGAAAAATCAATATTTTTTCCTAAGAAAATGTATAGAAATGCATATATCAGATCAATTTTTAATCAATTGAAGTATTTTTGGACAATTTTTGAGCCTTCTGATTCCATTTTAAATTGTGTGAAATCTTGTTAAGATAGCTAAAGTTTAATCTTATTATTTTATAAAACCAAGCACAGCTATGATACCTAGACTTTCTGAAGTACCACAACTCAACCCGGCAACGCAATCTTACCTAGATGAGCTAGTCAATCAGCATTTTAGTGGCGATATCGCTTCCCACTACGCCGATAGACTTTCACTGGCAACGGATAACAGCGTTTATCAACAAATTCCACAGGCAATTATTTTCCCGACATCCGTTTCTGATGTGGTGATTCTCACTAAACTTGCTCAAAAGCATGAATATCAACATTTAACCTTTACCCCTCGTGGTGGCGGTACTGGCACTAATGGCCAATCACTTAACAATAATATTATTGTTGATCTCTCCCGCCATATGAACCAGATTTTAGAATTGAATGTAGAAGAAAGATGGGTGCGAGTGCAGGCAGGCGTAGTGAAAGATCAGCTCAATCAATTCCTCAAACCTCACGGGCTATTTTTCTCGCCAGAGCTTTCTACCAGTAACCGTGCAACCTTAGGCGGAATGATTAATACTGATGCCTCAGGGCAAGGTTCATTGCAATATGGCAAAACCTCTGATCATATTTTAGCGATTAAATCCGTTCTTATTAACGGGGATATTCTAGAAACGCAAGCGGTCAAATCTGATGATTTTTTTGCAAATGTTGAACATCTTAATTTATCGGCATTAGGAAAAACGCTACATCGTGAAATTTTTAGTCGCTGTAAAACCTTACGCCCAACCATATTAAGTGAATTGCCGCAACTTAACCGCTTTATTACTGGCTACGATCTCAAAAATGTGTTTAATAATGATGAAAGTGAATTTAACCTCACTCGCATTCTAACGGGTTCAGAAGGTTCGCTTGCTTTTATTTGTGAGGCGAAGCTAAATTTGCTCCCAATTCCTAAATATCGCACCTTAATTAATATTAAATATAATTCGTTTGATTCTGCCCTCCGCTCTGCTCCTTTTATGTTAGAGGCAAAAGCGTTATCGGTTGAAACCGTTGATTCCAAAGTGCTGAACCTTGCTAAACAAGATATTGTTTGGCATTCGGTGGCTGATTTATTAACCGAAGATCCAAACAACCCGATTTTAGGCATTAATATTGTGGAATATGCCTCAAGCGACCAAGCCCAAATTGAGGCACAGGTTCGAGCATTATGTGAAAGCCTTGATCAAAAAATTGCAAATAATGAAGCAGGGATTATCGGCTACCAACTTACAAGCGATGTAAATTCCATCGAAAAAATCTACGCAATGCGGAAAAAAGCGGTAGGTTTACTCGGCAACGCAAAAGGCTGGGCAAAGCCGATTGCCTTTGTGGAAGATACCGCTGTTCCGCCTGAACACTTAGCGGATTACATCGCAGAGTTCCGAGCTTTGTTAGATAGCCATAACTTGCCTTATGGTATGTTCGGGCACGTTGATGCTGGTGTGTTACACGTTCGCCCTGCCTTAGATTTATGCGACAAAGCCCAAGTAGAAACCTTTAAACAGATTTCCGACCAAGTGGTTGAACTCACCGCCAAATATGGTGGTTTGATTTGGGGTGAACACGGTAAAGGAATGCGTTCTTATTATGGCGAGCATTTCTTCGGAGACTCCTTATGGCAAGAGCTTCGCTACATCAAAACATTATTTGACCCACACAACCGCCTCAACCCGGGCAAAATTTGTACGCCATTAGAAAGTAAAACCAGCCTCTACCCGATTGATTCGCAAATGCGAGCTGATTTTGACCGCCAAATTCCAATCCAAGTGCGAGAGGAATTTAAAGGAGCGATGAACTGTAACGGCAACGGTTTGTGCTTTAACTTTGATGTACACAGTACAATGTGCCCTTCAATGAAAGTGTCAGGCAACCGTCTTTATTCGCCGAAAGGCAGAGCAGCCTTAATGCGTGAATGGCTACGTTTATTAGCCGAGCAAAATGTTAGACCCGATGATTTGATTTTTAGTAAACAGCCAAAAACGGCAAAACTCACTGATTTTGTGGCGAAAATCCGCAATACTCTCAATAAAAAGAAAGAGTACGATTTCTCGCACGAAGTAAAAGCAGCAATGGATACCTGCCTTGCCTGTAAAGCCTGTGCCAGCCAATGCCCGATAAAAATTGATGTGCCGACCTTTAGATCGCAATTTAACGAGCTTTATCACGGCCGCTATTTACGCCCGTTCAAAGATTATGTGGTGGCGAATTTAGAGTTTATCGCCCCAACAATGGCAAAACAGCCTAAGTTCTTTAACTTGTTCAGCACCTCCACACTCGCCGAAAAAGTGGCTAATAAAACCATCGGTATGACTTATTTGCCAGCTTTATCCGTGCCGAATTTGCAACAACAATTAGTCGAAATCGGCTATCAAGGCGAGAATTTAGAAAACCTTGAGCAACAAGCTGCAAGCGGTGATTTTTCCGCAAAAAATTGCAAATCGCTATTTATTGTACAAGACCCATTCACTTCTTATTATGATGCGAAAGTGGTTACGGATTTTGTCGCCTTAATCCAAAAATTAGGCTTCAAGCCGATTGTTCTACCGTTTAAACCAAGCGGAAAAGCACAGCAAGTAAAAGGTTTCTTACATAAATTTGCGAAAACGGCGAAAAATCAGTCGGATTTCTTAAACCGTGTAGCGAAATTAGGCTTACCGATGGTATCTATCGATCCTGCTCTTACCTTAATTTATCGTGAAGAATATAAAGATGTATTGAAAGAGTCACGTGGCGATTTCAAAGTTTTACTAGCCCACGAATGGTTAAGTGAAGTAATCAAAAACGGCGAGTTAGAAAATTGCAAAAAATCAGAAAATTCTGACCGCTTGCAATGGCATTTATTCTCCCATTGTACGGAATCTACCGCACTCCCTAGCTCACCAAAAGAGTGGCAAGCTATTTTTGCCTACTTCGGAGAAACATTAGTCACCGAAGCGGTTGGCTGTTGCGGAATGGCAGGCACATTCGGGCACGAGACCAAACATTTTGCGATGTCAAAAGCAATTTACGAGAAATCGTGGCAGCAAAAAATCAACGACAAACCGCTTGAACGCTGTTTAGCCACAGGCTATTCTTGCCGTTCACAAGTCAAACGCTTTGAGCAACAAGGTATTAAGCACCCTGTTCAGGCATTGCTGGAAGTGATTTAAGGTTGAAATATCAGCAGAAAGGGCTTAGAATAAAAAGTGAGACAGGTAGCTATCCTGCCTCTGTCTAGTACATAGGTTATCTAGCTAATAACCCGGCTAGCAAATTGAGTACAGCTAATACTTTAATGCTAGCGGACGTTGCTATTAAGACTAGCAACGCAACCAGAAAGAAAATTTCTGATTTTTTCACATAAATCACCTCCTTAGTGCTATATACTAAGGCGATCAGACAATGTGCTATTGGCGTAGCATACTGTTCGCCCATAGCACGAGTTGGATTATACCAAAGAAGCTGTCTAAATAGACAGCTTTTTTATTAGACAGGAAATCATAATGACCATTTGGAAACAAACCGCAACTTGCGAACAATTAAATGCACTTAGCCAAAAATCGGCAGTATCGCACTTAGGGATCGAATTTACTGCAATCGGTGAAGATTGGATTGAAGCACAGCTTATGGTGGACGAACGAACTCAGCAGCCCTTTGGTGTGTTGCACGGCGGTGTTTCAGCCGCTTTAGCCGAAACCACTGCAAATGCAGGTGCATTAATGGTGTGTGAAGAAACGCAAATTGCGGTGGGAATGGAGCTGAATATCAGCCATTTAAAATCAATCCCTGCCGGCACAAAAGCGATTGCCCGAGCCTTCCCCCTAAAATTAGGGCGTGAAGTGCAGGTTTGGAATATTGATATCAAAGACGAGCAAGACAATCTTTGTGCGGTAGCTCGCCTTTCAACCAAAAAATTAGATAAACGTTAATTTATTATCCATAACAAGCGGTCGGATTTGATCAAAGTTTTGCAAAATTCTTTGAAAATCCAACCGCTTGTGTATAAAAGGCGTTTGGAAAACAAGCTAACCTATTATAAAATACCTTTCTTTTTATCCATTACTAACAAGAGAATGTCAAAATGAATAATCGTGGCTTACTGATAATGGGTTTTCTTCTTGTGTCTATGCTGATTTTTATGCAATGGAAACAAGATTTCGACCCTGAAATTCAAGCTCAAAAACAAGCTCAAGTAGCGGCTCAAACCCAACAACAAACAGGCGATGTGCCAGCTGCCCCTAATACTAATAATCCAATTACAGACAGCGCTACTCAAGGCAAAACCATTACTGTTGAAAGTGATGTATTACGCTTAACCATTGATACATTAGGTGGTGATGTAGTAGGTTCAGATTTGTTAAAACATAATGCTGAATTAAATTCTAATACGCCATTTAAGCTATTACAGCAAAATGGGCAAACAGTTTATGTCGCACAAAGTGGCTTAGTGGGTAAAAACGGGATTGATACTAACGCTGGTCGCCCACAATATTCGGTAACGGCTGACAATTTCAAATTAGCTGATGGGCAAAACGAACTTTCTGTACCATTAACATTTGAGAAAGATGGCGTAGTCTACACCAAAACTTTTACGCTTAAACGAGGTAGCTATGATGTTGGCGTAAACTTCAATATCAAAAATAACACTGCAGAAGCGATTGAAGTTCAACCTTATGGTCAGTTAAAACATTCTGTGGTTGAAAGTTCTGGCAGTTTAACTATGCCAACTTACACAGGTGGTGCTTACTCTTCTTCAGAAACCAACTACAAAAAATATAGCTTCCAAGATATGGAAAAAGCTAACTTAAGCATTGATACCAAAGCAGGTTGGATTGCGGTATTACAACACTACTTTGTGTCTGCTTGGGTGCCAAATCAAGATACGGAAAATAATCTTTACTCTCGCACAAACAACGGTGTGGCAACAATTGGTTACCGTGGTCCATTAACAACCATCGCACCAAATTCTGAAGCGAATTTAAACAGCAAACTTTGGACGGGTTCTAAAGACCAAAAAGAGATGGAAGAAGCGGCAAATAACCTCGATTTAACCGTAGATTATGGCTGGGCTTGGTTTATTGCGAAACCATTATTCTGGTTATTAACAGCGATCCAGAAAATTGTGAGCAACTGGGGCTTAGCAATTATTGGCGTAACGATTGTAGTTAAAACACTACTTTACCCATTAACGAAAGCGCAATACACCTCAATGGCTAAAATGCGTATGTTACAACCTCGCATTCAAGAAATGCGTGAGCGTTTCGGTGATGACCGCCAACGTATGAGCCAAGAGATGATGAAGCTCTACAAAGAAGAAAAAGTAAACCCAATGGGTGGTTGTTTACCAATTTTAATCCAAATGCCGATTTTCATCGCATTATATTGGACATTTATGGAAGCGGTAGAATTACGTCACGCCCCATTCTTTGGTTGGATTAACGACTTATCGGCACAAGATCCGTACTACATTCTTCCACTATTAATGGGTGGTTCAATGTACTTGTTACAAAAAATGTCGCCAACACCAGTGGCTGACCCAATGCAACAAAAAGTAATGAACTTTATGCCAGTAATCTTTACGGTTTTCTTCTTATGGTTCCCGTCAGGCTTAGTGCTTTACTGGCTAACCTCAAACTTAATTACCATTGCACAACAATGGCTAATTTACCGTAACCTTGAGAAAAAAGGGTTGCATTCTCGTAAGAAATAATTTTTACAACGAGAACATTCGTAGGGCAAATTGCAATTTGCCCCTACATAGCAAAAAGCCCATTGGTTTAACTCAACGGGCTTTTATTTTGCTCATTACAAGCGGTGTTATTTTACTAAAACATTACAAATTATAATACCGCTAAAGCCGCATCATAATCTGGTTCTTGTTTGATTTCCGGTACTAATTGGCTGTGTAATACTTCGTTGTTCTCATCTAACACGATAACCGCACGAGAAGCTAATCCTGCTAACGGGCCAGAAACGATATTTACCCCTAATGCTTCGTGAGTATCACGGCTACGGAATGTTGATAATACTTTGGCATTTTCGATTCCTTCCGCTCCGCAGAAACGTGCTTGAGCAAAAGGTAAATCAGCTGAAATACATAATACAACGGTGTTATCTAAACTCGTTGCTTTTTCGTTAAACACACGTACAGAAGTCGCACAAACGCCTGTATCAATACTTGGGAAAATGTTTAACACTTTGCGTTTACCGTCAAAATCAGACAGTGATACGTCCTCTAAATCACTGTTTACCAGCGTAAAATCTGCAACCACATCGACTTGTTGTGGAAATCTACCTGCAACATCAATTGGGTTCCCTGCTAAAGTTACTTTACTCATTCTTTTCTCCTTATGAATAACAAGCGGTCGAAAAATCTCCGCTTTTTGCAAATTTGTTCTACCCTAAAGTAAAACTGTAATAATCCAACGAAAGATTATAAATAGAAATATACCGATTTTTTGCAAAATAGGAAACTATCAATTTAATTATGATAATCTTTAGAAACTAACCTTATTTTGCTATACTTCTAGACAATTTATTTCTAAGGTTATTCCCATTATGTTAAAAATTTTTCGTATTTTGCTTGTTGCCCTCGCGGCTATTTTCATTTCTATTGTCGGCACACTTTATGCGTTAGTGCGTTTACGCCACCCAAGCAGTGTGGGCGTTGTGGCTCGTTGGTTCGGCTCATTGCATAAATTGATGGGCGTAACACTGATTACCCGCAAAAAACCTGAAATTAACTACCCTGTTGTCTATATCGGCAACCATCAAAACAACTATGATATGGCAACGATTTCTTCAATGGTAGCAGAAAACACCGTGAGTATCGGCAAAAAAAGCTTGATTTGGATTCCGTTTTTCGGCTTAGTTTATTGGGCAACAGGTAATATTTTTATTCATCGTGAAAAGCGTTCAAGTGCCATTGAAACAATGAATAAAGCAGGGCAAATCGTCAAAGAGCGTCAAGTATCTGTGTGGATGTTCCCTGAAGGCACTCGTAGTCGTGGACGTGGCTTACTGCCGTTTAAAACCGGAGCTTTCCATTTAGCGATTTCCGCAGGTGTGCCGATTGTGCCTGTTGTTTGTTCTAACTTACACAATAAAATTGATTTGAACCGTTGGGATAATGGCGTTGTGATCTGCGAAATGCTTGAGCCTATTGATACATCAGGTTACAGCCGTGAAAACGTGAAAGAACTAATGGAAAAATGCCACCAAATTATGCTCGCTAAATTTGAAGAGCTTAATCAAGAAGTTAAAGAACTAGAAAAAACGAAAAACGCCTAATATGAAAAAAGCGATAACCCGACGCCAATTTTTACAAGGTTCAACCCTAGCAGGTGCATTAGCGACATTGCCTCACGCTGCATTAGCAGCTGATCGCTCTGCCCTTAATATTCCACCCCTTATGGATATTGGACGTGGTAGACCTGTTCGGCTTGATTTACGCCCTGCTCAAACCCAATTTGATAAAGGTAAGTTGGTCGATGTTTGGGGCGTGAACGGACAGTATCTTGCTCCTACTGTACGGGTAAAATCAGGAGATTTTGTTAAATTAACTTATCTCAATAATTTGCCACAAAAAATCTCAATGAATATTCAGGGGCTACAAGCCTCAAGCGATATTATCGGCTCGGTGCATCGTTCTCTTGACCCCAAAAGCAGTTGGTCGCCAATTGTTTCAATTAATCAATCCGCTTGTACTTGTTGGTATCACGCCGATACGATGCTCAATTCAGCGTTCCAAATTTATCGAGGATTGGTTGGATTGTGGATGATTGAAGATCAACATAGCAAAAATACCTCTTTACCGAATAAATACGGTGTGAATGATATTCCACTGATTTTGCAAGACCAGCTTCTCAATAAAGAAGGTGTACAAGTTTTAGATAAAAACACGCTCCAATTTTTAGGCAAACGCCTGTTTGTAAACGGACAAGAATCACCTTATTTCAATGTGCCTCGCGGCTGGATCAGATTGCGTGTTCTCAACGCCTCCCTCTCCCGTGCTTATGACTTAAGACTAGATAATGACCAACCACTTAGACTTATTGCAACAGGTGTAGGAATGTTAGCAGAGCCTGTAGAGCTGGAATCTATCCGCCTTGCCCCAAGCGAGCGAGTGGAACTGTTAGTGGATTTAAGTGATGGCAAAACCGTTTCACTGATAAGCGGTCAAAAAAGAGATATTTTTTACAAAATCGGGCAAGTTTTCTCAAGCGATGATGAATTAATCGACAATGTGATTTTAGAACTCAGACCTGAAGGAATGGCTGCGGTACTCAATACAAAACCAAGTTTACCTGCCTTTTCATTAGATGAATTTAATTTGAAAATCAGCCAAGAACGCCGATTTATGCTTAGTCCGTCTGATTACTTAATCAACCAAAAGCGATTTGACCCAAAACGAGTTGATTTTACCGCTCAAAAAGGCAGTGTTGAGCGTTGGTATTTACACAGCACACAAGCGGTCGGATTTACCCTACAAGGTGCAAAATTTATTATTGAGACTCAAAACCGTAAACCATTTCCGATTAAGCAACTTGCTTGGCGAGATACGGTTTGGCTAGAGGCAGAACAAGAGGTAACACTTTTAGTTCGCTTCGATAATACCGCTTCTGAGCAATTGCCTTTTACCTTTGGCGTGAGCGATTTTATGTTGCGTGATAGAGGTACGATGGGTCAATTTAGTGTAATTGAAAATGGACAATAACCCTTCGATAGGCGATAATGCCCCATAATTTTGCCCATAAAAAGGAAAAAATAATGAGCCAAGAATTTTTAGATTTTGAAATGCCGATTGCCGAACTTGAAGCTAAAATTGAGTCTTTAAAAGCGGTCAGTCTGCAAGATGACAAAATTGACCTTGATGATGAAATCAAGCGTTTACAAAAGAAAAGCGAAGAATTGACCAAAAAGACCTTTGCAAATTTAGATGCGTGGCAAATTTCCCGTATGGCGCGCCACCCAAATCGCCCATACACTTTAGACTATATTGAACATATCTTCACTGAGTTTGATGAATTAGCAGGTGATCGTGCATTCGCTGATGATAAAGCCATTGTTGGCGGTATTGCCCGTCTTGATGGTCGCCCAGTGATGATTATTGGTCATCAGAAAGGTCGTACGGTAAAAGAGAAGGTAAAACGTAATTTCGGTATGCCTGCACCAGAAGGTTATCGTAAAGCGTTACGCTTAATGGAAATGGCTGAACGTTTTAATATGCCGATTATTACCTTTATTGATACACCAGGAGCTTACCCAGGAATTGGGGCTGAAGAGCGTGGTCAATCAGAAGCAATCGCACGCAACTTGCGTGAAATGTCGCAACTCTCTGTGCCGGTAATTTGTACCGTAATTGGCGAAGGTGGTTCAGGCGGTGCATTAGCCATCGGAGTGGGTGATAAAGTCAATATGTTGCAATATTCAACTTACTCGGTGATTTCTCCTGAAGGCTGTGCCTCAATTCTATGGAAAAGTGCCGATAAAGCCTCAACTGCGGCAGAAGTAATGGGCTTAACTGCGCCACGTTTAAAAGAGTTAGAACTGATCGATAACATCGTGCCGGAACCATTGGGTGGGGCTCATCGAAATGTTGAGGAAATTGCACAAAATCTAAAACAACGTATTGTGGAAGATTTAACGGAGTTAGATCAACTTAACAAAGACGATTTATTAGAACGTCGTTATCAACGCCTAATGAACTACGGCTACGTTTAATCGGTTTTAAATAGAACAAGCGGTAAGATTTTTGTAAAAATTTGCAAAATCTTGCTGTTTTGCATTAAGGGAATAAAAAGATAAAAGAGATTTGAAAGTGGTGCCGACTACCGGAATCGAACTGGTGACCTACTGATTACAAGTCAGTTGCTCTACCTACTGAGCTAAGTCGGCATATAAGATTTAACGAGGGAGAATTATAGCAATTTCTTTCCCACCTTCAACCCTCAAGTCATTCAAATGACTAAAAAATAATACACATTAAGCTTTTAAAGGAGCAAGCGAATGAAAAACATACTCTCTATTCAATCCCACGTTGTCTATGGCTACGCTGGCAACAAAGCGGCAACCTTTCCAATGCAGCTTTTAGGAGTGGATGTTTGGGCATTAAACACCGTGCAATTTTCTAACCATACTCAATATGGGAAATGGGGCGGAATGGTAATGCCAAAAGAACAGATTGGCAGCATTGTAGAGGGAGTTCACAATATCGGTGAACTGCATCGTTGCGATGCCGTATTATCAGGCTATATCGGCTCTGCTGAACAAGTTGAAGAGATCATCAACGCACTCCATAAAGTCACAGCGGAAAATCCAAACGCAATTTATGTGTGCGACCCTGTAATGGGACACCCCGATAAAGGCTGCATTGTGGCAGACGGGGTAAAAGAGGGCTTGATCAATCTGGCGATGGCACAAGCCGACATCATCACGCCAAATTTAGTGGAATTGCGAGAACTGACAGGCTTAACAGTAGAAAATTTTGAACAAGCCTTAGAAGCGGTAAAAGTGATTTTAACTAAAGGCCCGAAAAAAGTATTGGTTAAACATTTAAGTCGAATAGGTAAAGATAGCAACAAATTCGAGATGTTATTTGCCAACCAAGACGGTATTTGGCACATTAGCCGTCCGCTCTATCATTTCGACAAAGAACCGGTGGGCGTAGGCGACTTAACTGCCGGCTTATTTGTAGCGAACTTATTAAATGGGAAATCAGATCTGGAAGCCTTTGAGCATACTGCCAATGCCGTAAATGAAGTAATGGAACAAACCTCAAAATCAGGCTTGTACGAACTCCAAATTATTCGCTCACGGGATTTAATCGTTAATCCACAATGTAATTATAAAGCTGTAAAAATTGCTTAATTGAAATTGTAAAATATTGATAAAATTCGACCGCTTGTAAAAATAAATTTACAAGCGGTTTTTTTTCTCAAAACTTTGCAAATCGGTTTTGCCTTCTGAAATAAAGGCAATAAAAAAGAGACATATCTTTCGATATGCCTCTCTTCTCGTTTATTACTATCAAATATTATTTGATGATTTTCGCTACAACGCCAGCACCTACTGTACGACCACCTTCACGAATCGCAAAACGTAACCCTTCGTCCATTGCGATT